>WTGW01000130.1 GCA_011523395.1 Acidimicrobiia bacterium | reverse complement strand
AGCAACGCAGGAGAGGGATCATGTCGGATCCGGGAAGCGTGATGACCGTTCTGGGGCCTATACCAGCAGACCAACTCGGCTACGTGCTTCCCCATGAGCATCCCTATTGCCAGCTGCGCCAGGCGGCGCACCGCTATGACTTCCCCGATCAGTTCGATGACGACCGCGTCGTTACGGCCGAGGTCGCGGCGTTTAGAGAACTGGGCGGGACCACTCTCGTCGACCTGACTGTACCGGACATCGGCAGGTCGCCGGAGCGCCTGCGCAAGCTCTCTCAGAACACGGGCATCCACATCGTGATGGGCTGCGGATGGTACCGGGGCAACTACTACCGGCCCGAGGATGTCATCGAGAGACGTACCGTCGGATCGCTCGCCGACCAGCTCATCGCTGAGATCACGGACGGAGTCGACGGTACCGGCATCAAGCCCGGGGTGATCGGCGAGATCGGTGTGGAGAAGACCTGGGTCGCTCCGGTGGAGGAGAGGGTGCTGCGAGCGGCGGCGCGGGCCCACAAGGCAACCGGGCTCGCCCTGGGCGCCATCCACGCCATCGGCCCGGTCGCACCCGACATCTTGACCATCTTCGACGAAGAGGATGTCGACATGTCGCGGGTCGCGGTGGCCCACTGCGATTCCTATCCGCACATGGAGTTCCTCGAAGGTCTCATCGCACGAGGAGTCTTCGTCATGTTCGACAACTGCGGACAATACAGTGGTCTGGGGACCTTCGAGGAGCACATCATGAACACCGTGAAGGAGTTGGTCGACAAGGGGCATGAGGACCACATCCTTCTCTCGCACGACACCTGCAAGTTCCCCCAGTTCAAGATCCACGGAGGTCCCGGTTTCGTGTATCTCTCCGAGACGTTCCTACCGGCGCTGCGCGACCTGGGCATCACCGAGGAGACGATCAAGAGGATCACCCGGGACAACCCCCGCCGCTGGCTCGTCGGGTCGTAGGCGGCAGGCGGGGCAGAGGGAGAGACCGTGCCCGGAGGCGGTGAGTTCACCCGCATTGGTCAGGCCGACGCCTACGCGGCAATCGATGCGATAGCGGCAGGGTGCGAAGCCATGGCCGGGCCCTCTCGCTCCGCGAGCCGGCCCCTCGTGCCATGACGGCTGCCGGCGAGGAGCTTCCGGCCAGGGGTGTCGACACCGTGCTGCGGCACGGTCACATCATCACCATGGATCCCGAGCGCCGTATCCTGCTGGACGGTTCGATTGCGATCGGCGACGGCTGGATCGTCGACATCGGACCGGACGACGAGGTTGCGGTGCCCGACGGCGCGGTGGAACGCAACCTGCAGGGCGCCCTTGTTCACCCCGGATTCATCGATGCCCACGTTCACGTCAACAGCCAGGAGTTGATCCGCGGGTTCGCGCCCAAGGACACCGCCGACTGGAGCGATCTGGAGCTGGCGCTGTGGGATGCGCGGTCACCGGAGATGGACCACTTCGGCACTCTCATCTCGTCTATGGAGATGGTCGCCAACGGTACGACGATGTTTGCCGACACCGGGAGCGCCTTCTGGCTGGAAGACGAGGTGCGCGCCCTCGAGATGGTCGGTATCCGGGGCTTCCCCGGCCACTTCCTCATCGACGGCAACCTCGAGATCGACGCCGACGAGCTCGAGGACCCGCGGTTCGGTTCCATGCCGCAGTCGGAGATCGACATCCTCGGCGTGACCACCCCCGTCGCGCTCGAACGGCTGCGGCGCCAGATCGCGGATTACCCCTTTCACAGCGAGCGACGGGTGAGGGGCGTCGTCAACATGTTCGGCAGCGGGCGGAACACGGACGAGCTGCTAGTCCGCGCCAGGGAGTTGGCAGCCGAGCACCGGGTGCCCATGATCATGCACCAGTCCTGGGGACCCGAGGAGGTCAGCGCCTCGCTCGACGAGCACGGAAAGCGGCCCCTCGAACACCTGGCCGACCTCGGAATCCTCGGGCCGGGGCTCACGCTCGCGCACATGATCCACCTCGACGATCGGGAGCTGGAGCTCACGATCGACTCGGGCACCCACGTCGTCCACTGCCCGACGGCCTCGGTGCGCCGGGGTATGGGGGCCCTTCGGCTGGGCCGTTTCCCGGAGATGGTGCGCGCCGGTCTGGCGGTCGCACTCGGGTCCGATGGAGTGAGCGCCCGGCGCGACGTGGGGCGGCAGATGTATCTCGCCGCGGTGGGATTCCGCGAGGTCCGGAACGAGATGCCGGTCTTCACGGGGGAGACGATCCTCGAGATGGCGACACTGCACGGTGCAGCGGCGGTGGGCATGGCAGACGAGATCGGGTCGCTGGAGGTCGGCAAGCGGGCCGACATCGTGATCCACTCGCTGGACCGGCCCGAAGCGCACCCGCGATTCCAGGACCCCGTCGACAGCCTGGTGTTCTACCGGCAAACCCGCACGGTGGACACGGTCATCATCGACGGGGAAGCCGTCTACGACGGGGGTCGCTTCACCCGCTTCGACGCGACCGAGGCGTATCGCCGGATCGACGCGGCCGCTTCCCGCTTCGAGAGGGAAGTGGGTCCGCGGAGCTTCACCCCCTGGCCGATCGTGGGCTGACGCCCGTGAGGGGCTCGACGGGGAGCGACACGGATGTCGTCATCGTGGGCGCCGGGCACAACGGGTTGGTGGCGGCGTTCTACCTGGCGCGTGCCGGACTCCGGGTGCGGGTTCTCGAAGCCCGAAGCCTCGTGGGCGGCGCTGTGGCCACCGAAGAACTGATCGACGGGTTCCGCTTCTCCACGTGCGCGTTCAGGCTGTGGGGCCTGCAACCACGGGTGATCCAGGACATGGGGCTTGCCGGACGTGTCGCCGTCCGCAAGCCGGAACCAACCGTGCTGCGGCTCTATCCCGACGGCCGCTCCCTCAAACAGTGGAGTGACCTGGCCCGCACCGCCGCCGATCTCGAGTCCTTCTCACCTGGGTCATCGGCTCGCCTGGCGGACTGGTCGGCATTGTGGGAGCGGGCGGGTGCGCTCTACGAGCCGTTCGTGTTACGGGAACCCCCTTCCGAGTCGGAACTGCGTGCTCGGTCTGCCCGATTGGGCGATCCCGGCCTGTACGACACCCTTCGGACGGGAGACATGGCATCGCTCGTGCAGGATCACTTTGCCGACGAGGCCGTCCAGGGCGCCTACATCGCGGCGCCGGCCGATCCTCGCCAGCCCGGATCGCCGCTCGAGGCCGCCTGGGCCTCGGTTCCTCTGGATCCGGATTGGGCCGGGCTTCCGGACGGCGGCATGGGCGCCCTCGCTTCAGCGATGGCCGAGGCGGCGGCCGGGGCAGGGGCGCAGATCACGACCGATGCCCCGGTGACACGCATCCTGGTGGACGATGAGGGAGCGGCCGGGGTCGAGTTGGGGGACGGGAGCCGTATCGAAGCCGGCATAGTCGTGTCCAACCTGAGTCCGCGGGCGACCTACACGTGGCTCGTCGACCCCGGTGCGTTGGACCCGTCGTTTCTCGGGCGGGTGGAGGAAATCTCGAGCACCATCGGCTACCTCAAGCTGCACGCGGGCCTTCGGGAGCCGATGGACCTGTCACGCTACCTGGGCCCCGACCACGATCCGGTGGCGGGGTCGTACATGAGGATCACCCGGTCGATCGACCACTACATCTCGGCCTGGGAGGACTGTGCCGCCGGCCGACCGGCGAGGGACCCCGTCATCCAACTGGGAACGCACACTGCGTTCGACCCGGCCAGCGCGCCGCCGGGGGGTCACGCGGTGTCGGCCCTCGTCCTGTACGCACCACCGGTTCCCGAGAACGGAACGTGGAGCGAACTCCGCACCTCCGTGGCGGAAGACCTGATCCATCGGATCACCGAGTACGTGCCCATTTTCCGCAGGGCGCTCGTCGACTATGTCCTTTTCACGCCGGCCGACCTGGAGCACCGGCTCGGGATGCTGGCCGGGGACATCCATCACGGCGACCATCTCCCCGGCCAGTTCTTCACCGGACGACCGTTCCCGGACTCGGGTGGATGGTGGAGCCCTATCGCCGGGCTGTACCTATGCGGCGCCGGCACCCATCCCGGTGGCGAGGTCACGGGGGCCCCGGGTTACAACTGCGCGGCGGCGATCCTCGCCGATCGGAACGACGGGGGACGCAGCGACTAGCCCCGGTTGGCCGTGGATCGGCCGATTAGACAGCGGGTAGCCCGCCGCGTTCGTACGGTCTTTCCGTCGATCGCCTCTTCGTCGGGCCCGCAGCCGCGATGGGAACGGTCGGTCAGGGTGGTTCGCCGATCCCACTATCTCGGACGCCGGACAGTCTCTCCCTGTATGCTCAACTGAGGCCACTCCGGGGTCAGGCAGGGCAAGTGGACGTTCTTACCCGGGGTCCGGACGAAGGGAAGAACAATGTACAAGCACCGACCAGGCCGATGGCTGGCACTGTTTTTGACACTGGCCGTGTTCGCCGTCGCTTGCGGCACGGACGACGCGGACGATGCCGCACCTGCGACTACGGCGGCGCCTGCTACGACTGCCGCGGCGCCCCAGGAGACCACCGCTACGACGGTGGTCGAGGTAGGAACAACCACGACCCAGGCGCCTGCGGCGGGCGAGACCACCACTACGACCGCCGCTGCGACCACTACGACCGAGGCGATGGCCGAACCCCTGACGGGCCGCGAGGCGACCGTGGTGATCGGGAAGAAGATGGATAGCGACACCATTTTCGATCCGGCGCGGGCCTTCGAGGAGTTGTACGTGCTGGTGCTCGGATCCGTGTACAACACCCTCACGCAGTGGGCGACTACCGATGACGGCTACGACTACCAGCAGTTGCTTCCCGAGTTGGCCACCGAGTGGTCGTCCAACGCGGACGCTACCCAGTGGACATTCAAGCTGGACCCGAACGCCCGCTTCCATGACGGATCACCGGTCACCTCCGAGGACGTGGCGTTCTCGTTCATGCGGCTGAAGAACGTAGCCGCCACGCCGTCCTACCAGGGGGCCAACATCGTCACCGCCGTGACGCCCGACGATCACACCGTGGTGTTCAACCTCGAAAACGCCGACGCGGAGTTCCCGGCCCTGACCACCGCGGCCGCCTTCAGCGTCCTCAACAGCGAGTTGGTGATGGCCAACGGCGGTGCGGCCGGCGAGGACGCCTCCGAGACCGATACGGCCGGTGAGTGGTTGGCTCTGAACAGCGCCGGCTCCGGGCCGTTCACCTTCGACTTCTCCGAACCTGGCAGCCGCCTCGAGATCGTCCGGGTGGACGACTACTGGGAAGGCCCGCCCGCCGTCATGGAGAGGGTCATCTTCGTGAACATTCCCGAAGCCCAGTCGCGCATCGACGCGCTGTCCCGCGGCGACATCGATCTGGCATGGACGGTTATCCCGCATCAGGCAGCCTCGCTCGGTGACGACTTCACGATCCTCCAGGCCAACACCAACCACTGGTACTACGTGATGTTCACGACCGACCCGGACAACAACGCGTTCGTGGCCAACCCGACGGTCCAGCAGGCGCTCAAGTACGCCATCGACTACGACGGCCTCCAGCGACTCTGCCCCGGATACACGGCCAACCGGGTATACGGCCTGGCGCCGATGCGCCTGGGAGGCATCACGGAGGGCTACGAGCGTGACCTGGACAGGGCGCGGGAACTGCTGGCAGAGGCGGGCTACCCGGACGGCTACGACGATCCGGAGAACCCGATCCGTCTCCAAACGTTCCAGTGGAGCGGCTTCTGCCCCGGCTTCGGCGACGTGGCCCAGAAGCTGGCCGCCGACTTCGCCGACATCGGAGTCAAGACCGAGGTGCAGATCCGCGACGTCGGTGTGTTCTTCACCGACTTCCGCAAGGGCGACCTCGACATCAACGTGAGCGACTGGTTCCCGGAGTATCCGTCGGCCATGAACTCGGCGCAGGTGTCGTTCGCGGACGGATTCCTGAACTGGCAGCGCTCGCTCTGGCCCGACAATGCCGAGGGCTGGCCTCTCTATGACGAGATCAAGGCGGCAGGAGACGCGGCGCTGGCGTCGGTCGACCCGGCGGAGCGGATGAGCCTGCTGAACGATGTGGAGCGGATGAGCCTTGACGCCAACCCGACCCACCTGATGGTCGAGATCCCCGAGTGGTACCCGCACGTCAACACGTTGACCGGCGTCTACTACCACGCCGTATACCGGTTCGAGCCTTACCGGATGGGGCGGTCCCGGTAGTCGAGGTTTCGCGGGAGACCGCACAACCCATCGGGGGGCGACCGGCCGGTCGCCCCCCGATCGCCCTCTCGTACGGCTGAAGCCATGACCCGGAGGAGTTGACATGCGCTGGTTCGTACTGCGGCGCCTGGCCTTGGCTCCGTTCGTGCTGCTGGGCATGACCGGCATCACTTTCTTCGTGTCCCAACTGATCCCCATCGACCCGGTCGCCGCCTACCTGGGAGGTCGGGGCGCCGCCCAATCCGATGCGGCCGAACAGGCCATCATCGACGCCCTCAGCGCTCGCTGGGGATGGGACAAGCCGATCCCGGAGCGCTACTGGATCTACCTGACCAACCTGCTGCAGGGCGACATGGGCGAGTCGAGCCACTCGGCGCGCGCGGTCAGCACCGACCTCGCCAACGTGTTACCCCCGACCATCGAGCTGGTGGTGGCGGCTCTGGTGGTCGCTCTCGTGTTCGGCATCCCGCTCGGCGTGTTCGCGGCGGCGCGCCGGGGAGGGATATGGGACTCGCTCTTCAAGGTGGTCTCCACCCTGGCGATCTCGGTGCCGGTGTTCTGGCTCGCCATCGTCGGGTTCACCGTCTTCTACGGACGGCTGGGGTGGGCTGCCGGGCCGGGCCAGCTGGACATCTTCACGCGCCCACCGCCGGAGGTGACCGGGATGGTCACCGTCGACTCCATACTGGCCGGCCGATGGGACGCCCTGTTCGACACCCTGCACCACCTGGCGTTCCCCGCCCTGGTGTTGGGTTTGGTGATCGGCTTCTACTTCGCCCGGGTGGTCCGTTCGGAGATGGTCGACGCCTTGGAGTCGGACTACGTTCGCACCGCCCGCGGCAAGGGCCTGCGCCGGCGGCTGGTCCTCTACCGCCATGCTTTTCGCAACGCGGTCATCCCCGTGATCACCCTGTCGGGACTCGCCTTCGGTTCGCTGCTCACCGGGATCATCGTGGTCGAACGCGTGGTGGGCTGGCCCGGACTCGGCCAGTACGCCTTCACAGCGGCCACCCGCCTGGATCTCAACGCCCTCTCGGGAGTGGTGCTGGTAATCAGCCTGGCCTACGTCCTGGCCAACCTGGCGGTAGACCTGCTGTACACCGTGGCCGACCCTCGGGTGCGCGACGGGATGCGGTCGTGACCGCAGGCCGGCTCCGCCGCCTGGAAGAGGCGGTAGCACCCACCCGCTTCGCCATGACCCTGGAGTCCCTGCGGCCCCGCACCTTTCTCGAGTACTACGGCGTGGGGGTGATCGTGGTGATGGTGGCGGCTATCGCCGCTGCACCGCTCATCGCCCCCGATCCTTTCGCCCAAGATCTGCCGTTGGCCCTGGCCGGTTCGAGTGCCGAGCACTGGCTGGGCACCGACAACCTGGGCCGCGACCTATGGTCGCGGATCCTCTACGGGGGTCGGGTGTCGGTGGTGATCGGGGTCTTCGTCCTCCTGACGGCGGGTGCCGTAGGGGTGCTCTACGGCGCAGTGTCCGGATATGCCGGTGGGATGGTCGACGCGGTGATGATGCGAATCGTCGACATCTTTCTATCGTTCCCCTCCATCATGCTGGCCCTGCTCATCTCGGCAGCGCTGGGACCCACCATCAGGAACGTGATCATCGCAATCGCGGCAGCATGGTGGCCGGTCTACGCCCGGTTGATCCGGGGCCAGGTCATCGTGGTGAAGGAACGCGAGTTCGTGACCGCCTCCAGGGCATTGGGAGCGGGGCCGATGCGGAACCTGCTGTGGACGGTCCTGCCCAATAGCTTCGGCGTGATGAAGACGATCTTCGTCCTCGACATCGGCTACGCCATCCTGGCCGGCTCCACTCTCGGCTTCCTGGGCCTCGGCGTCACGCCGCCGACCCCCGAGTGGGGTTACATGATCCGAGAGGCCCTCCAGTATCCCACCCACTGGTGGTTCATCCTCAGCCCCGGCCTCGCCCTTCTGCTCTTCGTATCGGCCATCAACTTCGCCGGGGGCATCGTCACCCGGTCGGTATATGACGTCCCCGGTCACTGAACCCGGCACCGGTACGGTTGAGATGCCCGAGCCGGACCGGACTCTGCTGTCGGTGAGGGACCTGAGCGTGACTTTCCGGGCGAAGTCCTTGGTTCGGGCGGTACGCAGGGTCTCGTATGACCTGGCGGTGGGCGAGCAGGTGGGTCTGGTGGGCGAGAGCGGGTCGGGCAAGAGCGCCAGCGCCCTGGCGCTGGTTCGGTTGCTGCCCGATTACGCAGACGTGTCCGGAAAGGTGACGCTGGAAGGGGCCGACCTGATGCGGCTCACCGAGCGCGAGCTGCGGGGCGTGCGGGGTGACCAGGTAGGGATCGTCTACCAGGACCCCTTCAGTTCGCTGAACCCGGTACTCACCATCGGCAAGCAGCTCACCGAGGTACTACGCAAGCACAAGGGACTCGGGGCGAGGGCGGCGCGCCGGGAGGCGGCCCGGCTGTTGGGAACCGTGGGCGTGCCCAACGCGGAGGAGCGCATCTCCGACCATCCCCACCAGTTCTCCGGAGGCATGCGGCAGCGCGCTGTCATAGCCATGGCGGTGGCGCCCCGGCCCGCACTCCTGATTGCGGACGAGCCGACCACCGCCCTCGACGTCACCGTACAGGCTCAGATCCTGGAGTTGCTCCAGGAACTGACCTCCGAGCACGAGACCACGATGCTGCTCATCACCCACGATCTGGGTGTGGTGGCCGGCGTCACGCAGCGGGTGATGGTGATGTACGCGGGGCGCGTAGTCGAGTCCTCCTCCACCGAGGACGTGTTCACGAGAGCGTCCCATCCCTATACGGTCGCGCTTCACAGATCCCTACCCCGGATCGATGTCCGCCAGGAACGGCTCGTGACGATCGAGGGCCAGCCTCCCAACCCGACCCAACTCATCAGGGGATGTCCCTTCGCTCCCAGGTGCCCTTCCAGAATCGATCGATGCGCCGATGAGGACCCGCCGTTGATGACCATCCCGACCGCCCGGCGCGCCGCCGCCCGGGGCTGGGACATACCGTCGATCCGTGAGGAGGACGGAGACCAGGCTCCCGGACCGGCGAGCCCCCACCTGACCGCCTGCTGGAACCCCCCGGAACCGGCCGGAGACGAACCCGGATCAGCCCGATGAGCACCGAGCAGGTTGTGAGTCCGGTCTTGGTCGAGGTCCAGGAGCTGCGGGTCTGGTTTCCGGCGGGGCGGGGATCGTCTACCAAGGCCGGCGGCTCCATCAAGGCGGTGGACGGGATTACATTCACCGTCCGGCGCGGGGAAACCCTGGGTCTCGTGGGTGAGTCGGGGTGCGGCAAGACAACGACCGCCCTAGCCGTCCTCAAACTCCTGGACCCGACGGAGGGAAGCATCTTCTTCGACGGCGTCGACCTATCAACCGTCTCGCGTCGAGAACTCCGGCTGATGCGACGCCGGATGCAGCCGGTGTTTCAGGATCCGTTCTCCAGCCTCAACCCGAAGCGGACGGTGGCGCGGATAATCGCCGAGCCGCTCGTCATCCATCGCCAGGGGACCGCATCGGAGCGCCGGGAGAGGGTTGCCGAGCTGCTCGACACAGTCGGGCTACCAGCTGACGCGGCCGGTCGCTACCCGCATGCGTTCAGCGGAGGACAGCGTCAGCGCATCGCCATCGCCCGCGCGATGGCCCTTCGACCGGACCTGATCATCGCCGACGAGCCGGTCAGCGCTCTCGACGTCAGCATCCGCGCCCAGATACTCAACCTGCTGAGCGACCTCCAGCAGGAGTTCCACCTCACTTACCTGGTCATCGCGCACGACCTCGCCCTCGTGCGGCAGGTGACCGACCGGGTGGCGGTCATGTACCTGGGAAAGATCGTCGAGCTGCGACCCACCGAGGACCTCTACCGGCAACCGCTCCACCCGTACACGGTGGCGCTCCTGTCCTCGGCGCCCATTCCCGACACCGAGGCCGAGGCGACCCGGCAACGAATCGTCTTGGAGGGTGATGTACCGAGCCCGGCCGATCCGCCGGCAGGCTGTCGCTTCCACACCCGCTGCTGGCTCAGGCGCAATCTGGGAAACCCGGACGTCTGCACCACCGAAGCACCCCCTCTGGCGCCGGTACAGGGCGACGGCGCTGCCGGCGTGGTGGCGTGCCACTTCCCGGAGGCGGTGGAGGACTCACCTGAACGCAGGGAGACGCTGGTTGCTCTCTCCGGTTCGAGAGCTTCCTCCCCCGATCGACAACCACCCGACTCGGACTAGTCGCCTAGCCGAGCATCTCCCCGCGATCCACCACGGCGACCTCACCCGTTATCGAATCGTTGGCGACCAGCCCCGTAAGAGACCGGACCACATCCTCCACCGGTACCAGAGGCACCGCACCGGACCGGATCTGCCGGGCCCGGTCGGGAGGTAAGTGGCGGTCGATCCATTCGGTGAGCATCCAGCCCGGTGCGATAGCGTTGACCTGCACCTCGGGCGCCAGCGCACTAGCCAGGCAGCGGGTGAGCGACACCAGCGCAGCCTTCGACACCACGTAGGGGATGGAGCTACCCGTGCTGGTGAAAGCGGAATTGGAGGCTACGTTGATGATCTTGCCCGCCCCCATGGATCGCATCCCGGGTGCGACCGCCCGCGAGCACAGGAAGGCACCCGTGACGTTGACATCCATGATCCGGCGCCACTCCTCGGCGGCAACCGCTTCTACGTCGGGGAACGGAACGTAGCGGGTGGTGCCCGCATTGTTGACCAGGATGCTCACCGGTCCTAGCTCCTCCTCGACCGACGCCACCATCGAGGAAACCGCCGGACCGTCGGTGATGTCGGCCTGGACCGCCAGCGCGGTCCCTCCGCGGTCCCTGATCCGCCGGACCACTCCCTCCGCTTCCCGGCGCGACCTGGAGTAGTTCACGGCCACCGACGCGCCCGCCCCCACCAGTGCGAGGGCAGTTGCTCGACCGAGACCGGTGCCTCCGCCGGTCACCAGCGCCACCCGCCCATCCAAGTCCATCCTCTACCTCCTCGGTACCCGGGCAGAAGCACCAGCCCGCCGGTACGCGTCGATTCCCTGAAGAAGACGGTCCACGTCGCCGGGATTGTTGTAGAGGTGGGGATCGGCCCGGACCCGGTCGTCCTCGGGGTATCCCCACACATCCACGCCCAGCCTCCGCAGGTGGCGGCACAACTGCACCGCGCCGTCGAAGTGGAAGGCCACCACCCCGCCCCGCTCGGCCCGGCCCGGCGGGGTCAGCACATGAATCCCCCGTTCGGTCAACCCATCGATCATCTGCCCGGTCAGCTCCAGGACATGCTGTTCGATGTCCGGTATGCCCGCCTCGAGGATGATGTCGAGTCCTCTACGGGCTGCTGCGATGCCCGGCAGGTCCGCAAGCCCGATCTCGTGGCGCACCGCGCCGGGACGGTACGCGAGGTCGCCGGGCTCGTCCATGCCGCCGTCCCGGTCGGCGCCCACGTATCCGACATGGGGCGGAGCCAGGGACTCGATGTGCTCCCGGCGCGCGTAGAGGTATCCCAGCCCGGGCGGGCCGAGTAACCACTTCATCAGCGTGCCGCTCATGAAGTCGACTCCGGCAGCCTCGGCATCGATGGGAACGGCGCCTGCCGACTGGGCGGCGTCGACGATGAGGTAACCGCCACAACCCCGGGTTAGTCCGGCCAGCTCCCGGAGGTCGTGGCAGAAGCCGGTGCGGGGGTCCACGTGGGAGACGACCACCGCGATGGTGTCCTGGTCCACGAGGCTTTCGATCCCCTTCATCCAGGTGGAGGGCGGCCCGTCGGGAACCGAGCGGACCTCGACCGGGCGCCGGCCGGGTAGCAGCCACGGCCACACGGCGCTCGGATGGGAGGTCGGGTCGGTGACGATGTTGGCCCCGGGAGGCGGTGCGATCATCTGGACCGCCAGGTTCGATCCTCGGGACGTGTTGTCCACGATGGCGATCTCGTCGGCATCGGCGCCCAACACTGCGGCCAGCCGGTCCTTCAGGATCTCCCACTCTTCGAAGTAACGGGACCGGTGGTAGGCCGGATCGTGCATCCACCGATCGGTCCAGCCGTCGAGCGCAGCTCTGACCGGGGTGGCGGCGGGGGCGAGGCCCCCGGCGAAGAGGTAGGCGCGGGTCTCGGTGATCGGGAAGAGCGACCGGTACCGGTCGCTCAGGACCATGCGGGCACCTCTACCAGCGTCGGACCATCCGCCTCCAGGGCAGACTCGACGGCGGCGGCCAGGTCCCCCGGCTCGTCCGCCCGCGCATAGGCAGCACCGTAGGCGGCGGCCAGCGTTGCCAGGTCGGGGACGTGGAGTTCGGTGGCGAACGGCTCGAACCCTCGTTCCCGCATCAGTCGGCTGATTTCACCGAAGGCCCGGTCGTTCCAGATGACCACCGGAAGCGCCAGCCCGTGCTGGGCAGCCACCATCAGCTCCGACATGGTGAACATGAAACCTCCGTCCCCAACCAGCGCTGCCACCGCCCGCTCCGGACGGGCGATCTTGGCGCCGATAGCCGCCGGCAGCGCGTATCCCAGCGTGGCCAGACCGGACGGGTTCATCCAGGTCCGCGGTCCCGGAAGGTCGTAGAAGGGAAAAGCGCCGAAGCCGGCCACCATCGCCACGTCCAGGGCCAGGGAGGACTCGTCCGGCATCGCCCTCCGCAAAGCTCGGATCCATGGAAGGTAGGGCCTACCCATCACGAGGGCTTCACTGCCGGCCGCGTCACGGGCCCGCGCGGCTCGGGCGGCCCCGGTCCGCGACCCCGGACCAGGGACGGAATCGCGCATCATCGCCAGCGCCGCCCCGGCATCCCCCACCACCGCCGTGTCCACCGGATGGTTGCGCCCGATCTGGTCCGGGTCGATGTCCACCTGCACCAGCTTCCCGCCCAGGCGCAGCGGTCCCAGCCAGAAGTCTGCCGGGCTGATTTCGGTCCCCACGGCCAGCACGACATCACACTCTTCGAGAAAGCGCGCCACCGAGCTGTAGACGACCAGCGAAGCGTCCAACGGGTGCCCGCCCGGGACGACCCCCTTCCCGTTGAGCGTGGTCGCGACGGGCGCGTCAAGGTGTTCGGCAAGCGCCAGCAGCTCCTCGGCCGCGTCCTGAGCGCCGCCACCCGCCAGGATGGCCGGGGTGGCAGCCGAAGCGAGCAGGCGGGAAGCCCTTTCCACAGCCGCCTGGTCCGGAGGTTGCCTGTCCTCGACCGGGAGATCTGGAATCGGAGCGGAGGTCGACGCCTCCTGAACGTCGACGGGAATGGCCACGCACACCGGGCGGGGCCGTCCGGTTCCGAACCGCCGGAACGCGTCGTGCACCGCCTGTGCCACATCGTCAGGGGAGAGCACGAGCTGGGACTCGTCGGTGATGCCCTCCAGGACGCTCTCCTGGGAACGGAGTTCGTGCGAGTGCCCCCGACTACGCCCGATGTCCTCGCTGGGGATGTGGGAGGTGATGCAGAGCACCGGAACGGAGTCGGAGTATGCCTCGGCGATGGCGGTTGCCGCGTTAGTGACGCCCGGACCGGTGGTCACGATGCACACCCCCGGACGGCCGGTCACCCGGGCGTAGCCATCAGCCATGAAGGCTGCCCCCTGCTCGTGGGTGGTGGTGATGTGCTCGATGTCCGGCGCCCGGCCCAGGGCGCGGTAGATCTCGAGGGTGTGGGTGCTCGGAATACCGAAGACGTGCCGGACACCGTTGACCCGGAGCGATTCGATCAGTGCCTCGGCGCCGGTCATCGCGAACTTCTCCCCGGAGTAGGCTCGGCGCGTGGTCGACCTTCTCCTGCGGAATGCGACGATCTACCCCGGCGACGCCGAGCCCCGGCCGGGAGATGTCGCAATCGACAACGGCGTCATAGTAGCGGTGGGCCCGGGACTCCAACACGGAGCGGCCCGGACCATCGACCTCGGGGGGCTGTCGCTGGCGCCCGGGTTCGTGGACATGCACGCCCACAGCGCTCTGCGCTCTTTCGAGGATCCGATCCTCAAGCCGAAGCTCCTCCAGGGCTTCACGACGGAGCTCATCAACCCTGACGGGATGGGTCCGGCGCCCGTAACGGACCAGCGTCTGGCCGACCGGATGACGCAGCTGGCTCTGTCGGAGGGTCGGGGCCCCGCCGAGTGGCCCTGGCGATCCATCCGCCGGTACCTGGAGGCACTGGACCGGACGCGTCCCGCCATCACCCTGTGCCCGTTCGTCCCTCATGGTGCGGTGCGTGACGCCGTGCTGGGAGGGGCGCAGCGGGCAGCCGGCGCCGACGAACTGCGCGCCATGCGCCGCGAGGTCGCCCGAGGCATGGAAGCGGGCGCATGGGGAATCTCCTTCGGCCTGGTCTACACCCCGGGCGCGTACGCGGACCGCGACGAGGTAGTGGCGGTCGCCACCGAGGCGGGCCGGTCCGGCGGTCTGATCTCCGTCCACATGCGGGGCGAGAGCCACAACCTGCTGGAGGCGGTCGAGGAGATGATCGACGTGTCGCGCCGGAGTGGCGCACCACTCCACCTCTCCCACCTGAAGGTGCTGGGGCATCGCAACGCCTGGAAGCTGGAGCCGCTGCTCGAGATGATCGACAGGGCGCCCGCGGACGGGGTCGACATCACCTTCGACCAGTACCCCTACGGCGCCGGCGTCACCCTGCTGTCCGCCCTGCTACCTCCATGGGCACATGACGGGGGCGTCAAGCAGCTCACAACCCGTCTGCGGGACCGCCCCACTGTGGACCGTCTGCTCCGTGCTCTCGGAGACCCGGACGCAGGCCCGGAGAGCTTCTACTACCAGTGCGGCCCAGACGGGATCGTGGTCATCGACTGCGGGCCCGACGGTCCCGCGGATGCAGCGGGTCGCACGCTGGCCGAGATCGCCTCCGTCCGGGGAGTCGAGCCCGAACGGGTGGTCATCGACCTGCTGCTGGAGACCGGGATGAGCGCGCTGGTCATCCTCCACTACGCCGACGAGTCCGTCGTCAAGGCCATCGCCCGGCACCCGGCCATGCTGGTGGGTAGCGACGCCGTCTTCGCTGCCACCCCCCACCCGAGGCTGTGGGGCACCGCACCCCGGTTCCTGGGCGGTTACGCCATCAGGGATCGCGTCGTCACAGTACGTGAAGCCATCGCCCGGCTCTCGTTCCGGGCCGCACGGCGGGTCGGGCTGGACGACCGGGGCGAGATCGCACCCGGACAGCGAGCCGACCTGGTCGCCTTCGACCCGGACCGGGTGATCGACCGGGCGACCTACGACCGGCCCGAATTGGCACCCTCCGGTATCGAATGGGTAATCGTCGGTGGCGCGGTCGCGGTAGACCCCGGCGGGCCTACCGGCGCACGGTGCGGCGGCATAGCGCGCCGCTCCGGGCAGTCAAATACATGATTGCCTCGCAAGGTCCTGACGCTGAAGGACCTCCTCGGAGTAACGACCGCTTTGTCGTGGTCGGTACCACCGGCGCGGGCAAGACAACATTGGCGAAGACGATTGCTCAAGCGCTCGACCTGGATCACATCGAGTTCGACGCCATTCGGCACGGGCCGGATTGGACAGAGACACCCGACGGTGTCTTCAGAGAACGGTTGCGGCAGCAGCTGCGGGGCGACAGGTGGGTCGGAGACGGAAACTACAGCCTCGCACGGGATGTCGTTTGGCCCAACGCAACCATGTTGATATGGCTGGACTACCCGATACGCGTGGTCCTGTGGAGGTTGTTCTGGAGAACAATGCGTCGTGGTTTCCTTCGGGAAGAGCTGTGGCACGGCAACACGGAACAGATCTGGTGGCACTTCTTGAGCCGTAAGTCGTTATTCCTATGGGCATTGCAGACCCACTGGCGGCGACGCCGGTCGATACCAGCGGCCCTGGCCCATCCGGACCATGCTCACCTGGACCTCGTCCACCTGCGCTCGCCGAAGGCCGCTGACGAGTGGCTCCTGACACTGACACGACGGCAATGAGGGCAAGAGGATCCCCCCTGCGGTAGCGCCCACGTCGCTCTGCGTGCTCTTAGCCGACTTCGTGGCCGTGGCGCCGGCCTAGCGTTCAATCTGTCCGCGCTCCACGCAACTCGGTTCGTGGGGAAGGGCCGAGAGACCTACAGAGCCGATGCGACTCTGGCGAAGACCTCCTCTCCGGCCTCCAGGACGTATTCGACGTGCCGTTCCTCCATCACCGAGGAGGTCGACAGGAACGGGAAGCCGAAGACGCCCCGGTTGCCGAAGGCCAGGGCAAGGCCGGTCATCAGCACGTCCGGCCGGGCCACTTCCGGATCGCACGCCAGGCTGAGCAGGGAACCGCCGCCCTCCACCCGGAGCGGCAGCCCGCGTTCGGCCACGGCTGCGGACAACCCCTCCCTCAGCGCACGGCCGCGGTGGTCGATCCGGTCGTAGGCCTCCGGTGTCAGCAGGCCTAGGCCGGCGACGCCCGCCGCGGCGGTCATCGGGTTGGCGTTGAACGTACCTGCCAGGGCCACCTTCATATCACCCAGAGGATCGGTCACGGCCATGATGTCGGCCCTCCCGCCGAAGGCGCCCACCGGGAGGCCGCCCCCGATCAGCTTCCCGAGGGCGGTCATGTCGGGCACCACCCCGTAGCGGTCCTGCGCGCCCCCCATCCCGAGGCGGAGGGAGATGACCTCGTCGAACAGGAGGAGCACCCCCTCGTCCGCCGTCACCGCCCGCAACGTCTCTAGGAAGCCCTCGGGTGGATGGGCGAACCCGCCCGCCGAGCGGAAAGGGGTGAGGATCACCGCGGCCAGGCGGTCGGCGTGCTCCCGTATCAGGGCGGCCACACCATCCGTATCCCCCCAGGCGCCCAGGACGATGTTCTCCGACAGGTTGGCGGGCACTCCTCCAGTACTCGGCGAGACGTCGCCTTCGCCGCCCGCAGCCAGCTCGAAACCGTCATAGGTGCCGTGGTATGCGCCGTCCAGCTTGAGAACGAGATCGCGGCCGGTGAAGGCTCGGGCCACCTTGAGCATGTGCATGTTGGCCTCGGTTCCCGAGTTGGCGAAGCGCACCCGTTCGATCGAAGGTACCCGTTCACAGATGATCTCGGCCCAGTCGAGTTCGGTCGGGTTGTGCCCACCCCAGGCGGTCCCCGCCCGGGCCTGGGAGCGGACCGCCGCCACGATCTCAGGATGGGCGTGGCCGTGGACCAGCGCCGTGGAGTTGTTGTTCAGGTCGAGGCGGCGGTTCCCGTCCACGTCCCATATGTGAGGGCCCTCGCCGCGCTCGAAGTAGGGAGGATGCGGGCGGGTGGTGATCGAGTAGCGGGTGTCGCCGCCGGGGAGGACCCCTCCGCCCCGGACGAACAGGGCCGCCGACCGGGGTGTGAGCCGGCGGTACTCGTCGACTACGCCTTGATACCAGCCCAGGAGGCGCTCGCCGGCGCTCATACCCCGGTCAACCAGCGACGGGGGTTGTCATGTGTGATGGCCCTGATCGTCTCGTCCGGTATGCCCTTGTTCGAGAGGGCCGGCAGGAATGTTTCGGACAGGTAGGTGAACCCGGTACCGCCGTGTATTCGCAGCTGTCCGAGCTTGCAGACGTCGTGGGACAACATCAGCCGGTCCCCCAGACCGCGGTCCACGAGTTCCACGATCAGGCCGAGGATCCGGTTCTCGAACTGACCCAGTCCCCTGAACTGGCCGCAGTTGTCGAACATGATGTACACACCTCGCTCCAGGAGTCCGAGAAGGTAGCGGAGGTGCGGGTAGGCGTCGCAATGGGCAACCGCCACCCTGGTCATGTCCACGTCCTCCTCCTCGAGGATGGTGAGCTGCTCGGGGGCGACCGGTCCGATGGCGTGGAGGGCGCCGATGGCCAGACCGGTGGCCTTGTGGGCCCGGGCGGCGGCCCGCAGCACCCTTTCCTCGGCGGGTGACACCCAGTCCTTCTCGGACCCGATCTCGCCGATCACGCCGGGGCGAATCCCCGTGTCGTCCACCCCGTCAGTTATCTCCCGGATGAGTTCGTCCGCGAGGTCGCCGGCCGGCCGCCGGTCGATCCGTTCCTCGGGGAGGTAGTAGTTGCCGCGATACCAGCCGCAACCCATGACGAAGTGCACACCCGTCCGCTCCGACAACGTTCGCAACCGTACGGGGGATCGGCCGTTGTCGGGAACGCTCAGGTCGAAGATGGTCTCGCCCCCCAGGTCGGCGAAGGCCGTAACCTCGTCCGCCATCACCTCCTCGTCCACGAACTGGTCGGCCACGTCATAGCGGTAGTCGGCATGGCGCAAAGTGCAGTAGACGTGCTCGTGGGGAAGGGTGAACCCGAGTTCGTCAGCCGGCACCGGCCCAAGTACCGTCATGACCGTTCCGGCATCGTTCATCCGAACCCTCCCAGTCGGCCATCGCCAGCCGAATGGAACTCTAACGGGCCGATGAGCACGTGGCATGCCTGAAGACGGAGCCGCTGGCTGGGATGCTGGAGGTGGACAGTTGAAACGCAGGAATAGCAACGACGCAACGGTTGACCTGCTTCTCCGCCATGGTCGCGTCATCACCATGGATCCACGCCGGCGGATCCTGGTCGACGGAGCGATCGCCATCCACGACGGGCGAATCGCGAACGTGGGACCCGATCGTGAAGTTGCTCCGGTGACGACTGCAGCAGCCATCCGCGACGTAGGGGGAGCACTGGTGCATCCGGGCCTGGTCGACGCGCACGTCCACGCCGGCAGCTCCGAACTCAGCCGTGGCATGGCGCCCAAGGACCACGCCGACTACGGGGCGGTGGACGACTGGCTGTTCACCTACCGCAGTCCCGAGACCGACCATCTGGGCGCCCTGCTCTCGTGCATGGAGATGGTGACCAACGGCACCACGGCCTACAGCGACACCGGCGGCTCGTTCTTCCTGGAGGAAACGGTACGGGCGATCGAGATGGTCGGGATGCGGGGATTGCCGGGACACGCGATGCTCGACTTCAGCCCGCGGGTACCCGGTCGTGACACTTCCGCCGGGGCTATGTCCGATGAGGAGGCCGAGACCCTGCGCACTCCGACGCGGGAGTGCGTGGAACGGCTGGAGGAACAGATGACCCGCTACGCGTTCCGCAACGGCGGCCGGGTGCGCGGCGCAGCCACCATGTACGGCTGCATGCGGTGCTCCGACGAGTTGCTGGTCCAGGCCCAGGCCCTGGCCCGCCGGCACGGGGCGCCGATGATCATGCACCAGTCGTGGGACCCCGAGGAGGTGACCATCTCCGAGGCGCTGTACGGATGCCGCCCCATCGAGCACTTGGCGGATATCGGGGTGCTCGACGAGAACCTGACGCTGGTGCACATGAACCATCTGTCGGCCCGGGAGGTAGACCTGGTCGCCGACGCCGGTACCCGGGTGGTGCACTGCCCGGCCGCATCTTTCAGACGGGGCATGGGCGCCATCCGGGTCGGCTCCTTCCCCGAGATGCTGGCCAAGGGAGTGCCGGTGGCTCTCGGCTCCGACGGCTACAGCGGACGCCGGGACGTGCTGCGCCAGGCCTATCTGGCAGCGGTGGGGTTCCGTGAATTCCGGGGCGAACTGCCGGTCCTCACCGGCGAGACCGTCCTGGAGATGGCCACCCTCCATGGCGCCAGGGCGCTGGGTCTCGAGGACGAGATCGGATCGATCGAGGTGGGCAAGCGCGCCGACCTGGTGGTTCACCGGCTGGACAGACCGGAGGCGCACCCCCGGTTCCGTGATCCTGTGGACAATCTCGTCTACTTCCGGGCGTCCAGCACCGTGGACACGGTATTCGTCGACGGGGAGGCCGTCCTCGACAGAGGCGCCTTCACCCGCTTCGACAGCGAGGAGGCCTACCGCAGGATCGACGAGGCGGCGGCCGAGTTCGAAACGCGCGTAGGCGCTTCCACCTACGCCGCCTGGCCACTCGTCGACTGAGCCGCCTTCCCCGCCAAGCCTTCACCCCGCCGTAGGAACGCGTTTGTTACGGTTCGTCAATGACGTTCGTCCTCGACGCCTACGATCCCGAGTTCCTGCGCGACCCCTATCCGGCGTTCGACCGGATCCGCGAGGAGACACCCGTCTTCCGCGGTCCGGGCCGCGCCGGAGAGCGACCGATCTGGTTCCTGACCCGCCACGACGATGTCCGCCGGGCGTTGCGCGACCGCCGACTGGGTCGGATCGACCAGCCCACCGTGGACCGGGAGGCCTGGGGACTCCCCCCGCTCCGCGACGGGCTCGAGCCCTACTACGACGTGGAACATTGGGCTCTGGTGTGGTTGGAACCGCCCAACCACACCAAGATCCGCCGCTTGGTCTCAACCGCGTTCACGATGCGGCGGCTAGCCGGCCTGCGACCGCGCATCGGCGAACTTGCCGACCGCCTGCTCGACCCGGTGGTCGAGCGAGGCCGCTTCGATCTGGTCAACGACTACGCGGCGCCCCTGTCCGTCCAGGTGATCGCCGAGTTGCTGGGTGCCCCGACCGAGGACTGGCGCCGGATGCTCGACTGGTCGAGCCGGATCACCCGGATGTACGAGTACAACATCACCGAGGCGGACACCCGCGCCGCGGTGACGGCCTCCGTGGAGTTCGCCGAGTACTGCCGGGACCTGATGGACCGCCGGCGTGCTCGGCCCCGCGACGACATGATCACCGCCCTGTGCTTCGCCAGGACCGACGACGGAACCCTGACCGACACCCAGGTCGTGTCGATGATCATCACCCTGCTGAACGCCGGCCACGAAGCCTCCGTGAACACGCTCGCCAACGGGATGCTGGCCCTGATGCAGCATCCGGACCAGTGGAGTCTCCTCACCGCCGGCGCAGTCGCCCCGGCGACCGCCGCCGAGGAACTCTTCCGCTGGGACGCTCCCATCCAGACCTTCGACCGGTGGGTGGTAGCCGACAGCTACGAGGTCGGCGGGCAGACGATCAATCAGTACGAACAGGTGACCGTTCTTCTCGGATGTGCCAATCGCGACCCCCGCCACTTCGACAGCCCGAACTCCTTCCGGATCGGAAGGGGCGACCCGACCCACGTCAGCTTCGGTGGCGGAATCCATCATTGCCTTGGCGCGCCGCTGGCCCGCCTCGAGGTGGAGGTGGCACTGGCCCGGCTCGCAATCCGGTGCCCTGACCTGGACCTGGTCGAGCAACCGGTGCGACCGGCGCGATTCGTCCTGCGCGGCTTCAACTCGCTCAGGTTCGCCCTAGCCTGACCGTACGGTCCGCCAAAATATAACTATTCTTGTGTGGTCTTGGCGCCTCTAGACCACGACTGGCCCCATGGGGCTGGACTCATGTAACGTTCCTTGGTAACCGGGCCAGTTCAGCTGCCGCTGCACGGAGGCCTCACCCGACCACTCACCCCCCCACCCCGCGACCCGTGAGGAAGTGGGGCTTGTGCCCGGTAGCGGCGCGTCACGGATGAGAGGTGAAGTGGCTCGACCGTTGCCGGGCACGGGATTGACTTGCTCAGCCGGCCCGGTTCTTGGTCCATTGCCACGATCCCGGAATCGTCCCGGGCAGCCACGACATGCCTAGCTCGGTGAAGTCTCCGCCGACGCTCTCGTCCAGGGCCAGGATCCTGTTCTCGTGCCAAAGGGCCGCCCACGGCAGGTCGTGGGTCAGCACCTCGGCGTAGCGGTGATACACGGCGGCGCGCTCCTCGGGATCGGCGGCCGCCCGGCCGCGTAGCAGCAGCTCGTCGGCTTCCGCGCTGACGTAGCGGGCGCCGTTGGATCCCTTCGGCGGCATCGACGACGAGTGGAAGTAGATGGCGGTGAAGTCGGGATCGGGACCGGAAGCACCGCAGCAGGTGTACACGTCGAAGCGGGAGTTCTCGTAGTCCTCTACGTACTCCACGATCGGCTTGATGTTGAGCACGAGGTCTATGCCGATGTCCGCGAGGTAACGCTGGACCTCTCCCAGGAACGGAGCATTGTGCCGAGCCGGTATGGCTCCTGGGCCCGTGACCAGATCGACCCTGAAACCATCGGCGAACCCCGCTTCGGCAAGCAGCGCCCTGGCGCCGTCGGGGTCGTACGGGTATTGCGCGTCGAGCCGGTGGTTCACGGCCCACTCGGGCATGATGAGCGGCGAGCCGATCACCTCGCCCATTCCCTTGTACACGTCGCGGACGATGGCCTGGCGGTCGATGGCACGGACGACCGCCTCGCGCACCCTCCGGTCGCCCAGCGCCGGATGGCTGTGGTTGAAGATGATCGTCCGCCATTCGCATGTCCGGAACGCCTCGACCCGGGCGCCCGGACGCTCTCTCACCCGGTCGGCATCGAGTGCGTCGATGAACATGACGTCGATGTCCCCGGCGGCGAACGCCACAAGAGCGGCCTCGTCGTCGAGCCTGCGAAGCCGCAGCCCGTCCAGATTCGGGTTCCCGCCCCAGTAGGCCTCGTTGGCTACGAAGACGGCGTCGCCCCCGGGCTCGTACGAGGAGATCCGGAAGGGTCCGGTTCCGACGGGTGAGCGGAGGGACCAGTCCGTGTCCTCGACCCGTTCGCCCGTGGCGACGTTCTCGAGGATGTGCTTCGGGACGATTGGGAAGGCCATGGTCGCGAGGAAACCGAAGTGCGGTTCGGCGAGCTCCATAACGACCGTGTACTCGTCGACGACGCTGATGCCCTCGACAGTCGCCGCGTCTCCCGCGGCGTACGCCTCGGCGCCCTTGATCGGAAGCGCCAGGGACTGGTACCTGCTCGTCGATCTGGGATCGACGAGCATCGTGTACGTGAAGGCGACGTCCTCCGCGCTGAAGGGTGCGCCGTCGTGCCAGGTCACATCACGGCGAAGGTGAAAGGTGTACCGGCGCCCGTCGGCCGAGACGTCCCAGCTCTCGGCGAGCTGGGGACCGACCCGAGCCTCCCCGTCAAGGTTGACGAGTTGGTCGAAGATGAACCAGATGGGGAACCAACTCGGCATCGACAGGTTGGAAAACGGGTTGAAGGACGGCGGACTACCGGGCCAGTGGAGAACCAACTCGGAGCGGGGGCCATTGGTGGGCATGGATTCTCTCTTTCTGGCGTGGGTGCGGTTGTCAGGTCGTGCTCAGCTAGGCGGGCGAGGCCGGCACGGGCATCAGCCGGGCAGGCAGGCGGAACCGCCTCGTGACGTCCTGGAGCACCTCCGGCTCGGTGATGAGCTCGGTCTTCGAGCCCGAGACCAGCACGGTTCCCGGACGGGGCATCGAGTTGAACTGCAGGCTCTTGCTCTCGCAGTAGGCGCCGGTGTCCAGGAACGCCACGACGTCGCCACGCTCCACATGGGGAAGCTGGACGTTGAGGGCGAGGTTGCCGAACCAGCACAGCGGATCCCCCAGGTTGACCGTCTCGGTCGGCGTCTCGTTGACCCGATCCGTCACGATCGGGTGGTAGTAGAAGCCGCCCGACAGGATGTTGAGCAGGTGGTTCTCGCTCGCATCGAGTCCGATCCAGGTCTGGCCCACGTCGGAGAACGACTTCCTCATGCCGACACGGGACAGGAGAATGCCTATGTCGGACGAGATCCCGCGTCCGGGCTCGACCATCAGCCGGGGCTCGCCGAGGCCGTGGGCGTCGAGCCCGTCGCGGAAGTGCGCGGTCATCACCTCGGCGAACTCATCTGCGGTCGGGGAGCCGCGGTCGAATCCCATCGGTCCGTGACCCTCCGGCCTTCCCCACGCGAACCCGCCACCGAAGTCGAAGTACTCGGGCACCAACCCGAACCGGTCCTTGAGTGCTCCGGCGGCCTCCATCTGGTCCTTCACGACCGCCTCGTGGACTCGCAGGTCGGGCGCCCAGCGACCGACGTGGTGATGGAAGCCGACGAGCTCGACCTCGGGTTCCCGGAGGGCCTGCTCGCACACCGTCTCGAGATCGTCGAGGGCGATCCCGAACTTGTTGATCTCGCGAACCCCCGGCCCGATCTTTATCCCGGGCGGCCAGTCCGCCTCCATGTCGTCGAGGTCGTGCAAGAGCAACCTCGTCCGCATCCCGATGCGGGCTCTCATCCCCAGGTCGCGAGCCGCCCGGATAACGTCATCGAGTTCGTCCGGGGCATCGAGATGGATGGCGGCGCCGGCCTCGATGGCCATCCGGATCTCCCGGTCCTGCTTGTTGAATCCGTTGAGAACGACGCGATCGGGATCGGTACCGGCGAGCAGCGTCAGGTACAGCTCACCCGGACCGAACGCGTCCCCTCCTGCTCCGGCCAGGGTGAAGATACGCCTTACGGTCAGGTTGTTGTTGGCCTTAGTGGCGAAGAGGATCTCGGACCGGGGATACCGCGACGCGAACGCATCGTGCCACTTCCTGACGTTGGCGTAGATCTGGTCCTCCGAGATGACGTAGAGGGGGGTTCCGAACCTGTCGGCGAGTTCGGTGGCGTCCACGTCTTCGACCTGGAGCCGACCCGATGTGTTGACCCCTATGTTCTCGTTGAAGGCACGAACGAAATCCCGAGCCATCAATGCTCTCCCTCCTGGCAACGCGCCGGTTTACGAGCGTAGTCGGGCACCTGGAAGGACGTCCCGGGCTATCAGGTCGAGTTGGGCGAACAACTCCTCGCGGGTGTGAGCCACCACGTGGATGACGAAGTGCGTCACGAACTCGGCGAGCCCCCGGAGTTCGGCGACGATCTGCTCGGGCGATCCCACCACCATCCGCGCTCCCAGCCAGGTCTCCTCGGGATCCGGCGGCGTCTCCGTGACGAGAACGGGGATCCCCAGCGCGATCTCAGGTTTCCCGCGGCGTCCCGCTGCCTCCCAACTCGCCCGCAAGTAGTCGACGAGGGAGACGAGCTCTGCCTTGCCCAGAACCGTCGTGGGGTGCCAGCCCTGTCCCAACTCCACCGCCCGCCGGATGGCGCGACGGCTGTTGCCGCCGATGAGGATGGGTGGATGGGGATCCTGGACCGGTGTCGGCGCGAAGCGGATATTCCCGAATCTTGCTGAACGGCCTTCGTCGCGGCGCGTCCACAGGCTGACGAAGGTGTCCAGCGCCTCGTCCGTTACGGGACCGCGGGACGGGTAGTCGACGCCGAGCGCGTCGAACTCCTCCTCGAGCCACCCTGACCCCACTCCGAGGATCAGCCGCCCGCCCGACAACGCGTCGATAGTGGCGAGCATCTTGGCCGTGACGATGGGGTTGCGGTAGGGCACCACCATGACAGTCGTCCCCAGCCGGACACGCTCGGTGACCGCGGCCAGATGGGCCAGCACCACCAACTGCTCGTAGACGTCTTCGCCGAATACGTAGACGCCTGAGGCCGGGATGACGATGTGGTCGATCGCCCAGATCGAATCGAACCCGATCTCGTCCGCCCGACGGGCAATGGCGACCATGGACTCCGGTCGGGCGAGCGCCCCGCTGGAAGGCACGACGACTCCGAAACGAGGTGACTGCGACGCAGGTCGATTGTCCATCGCTCGAACCCTAGCCCCGGCGACACCCGGGACTCCGCTACCAGACGAAGCCGGGACGCCACTCGCAACTGATCGGATCATTGACATCGAGGTCCAGATCGGCCGTGGCCGCGACGCGCCAGATGTGGATGCACCCGTCGTCCGATTCAGTCCGCATCAGACCCGAACTCGTCCGCACGAAGGTAGGACCACGCCAGCGTTCCCAACCCAGGTGCTCGTAGAAGGTGGGCAGCACAGAGTGCAGGGCTCCGAGCTCGTACGTGTCCTCGATGTGACGCCGGGCCGCGGCGAGAACGCTCCTGGCCAGGCCCTTGTGCCGATCGCGATGCCGCGTCCCGACCGCCTCGACGTACCCGGTGTTGATCTCGCGGTCTCGAACGGCAAGGAGGCGTGGAACGACCGAAGCATGAGAGATCGGGACGCCGTCTTCCTCGACGAAGAAATGCACTCCCCCGAGTGCCTGGCGCCAGAGCGCATCCGTGAATCTGCCCTCGAACGCCTCGTCGAGGAGGTTCCTGATCCGGTTGCCTTCCGACGGGGTCAATTCGGCGGTGCTTCTCGAGCTCACGACGCGCACGACATCATGTTCGCTGCTACGCGCCTCCAGCACCATTTGCGTCGAAGTGGTCCGGCCTCGGCCGCTGTGATCGGTGCGCGAACGCTCGTCCGTCCCCAATCGATGGTGAGACCCGAGCGGATGCTGTTCACTTCCCGGCTGAGCATGTGGCGGTTGTTGTGGGAGCCGATCGCGGCGTGGAGGCAGAAGGCTCCGGGTAGCAGGGGGACGGGTCGGTGGTGGGGCTTACCGGGTCGTCCGGCAGCTATTGGCGAGGAGCGCGTTCGAGGTGTTGGCGCGGCCTTCCAGGGCCTGGGCGACGGCGGCCCGGACCTGGGCGATGGGAGCATCGCCGGGCTGGAACTCGGGCGGGATGAAGTTGACGGTGACGATCCTCGACGTGTCGAGGCGGTCCGCGAGGCCCATCAGGTCGCTGAGACGATCGATCGGGATGTCGGTGCTGACATGGCCGGCGATGATGTCGGTGAGGTCCGCATACCGGTACACCAACTCCATGCGTGGCACCTGGTCCAGCAAGGCTCCGACCACGCATCGTTGGCGGGTCATCCGATGCCAGTCCGTGGTGCCGGTCCGGGCCCGCACGTAGCCGAGGGCGGTGAGGCCGTCGAAGTGGTGGTATCCGGGTTCGGTGGCGATGAGGACGGGCGGGCCGTCCGCCACAATGGGCTTGATCCGCTCGTCGATCGTCTCGCTCACGTACAGGTCGATACCGCCGAACAGGTCGATGATCTTGACGAAACCCACCATGTCGAGCAGCACGTAGTACTGGATGGGCAGGCCGGTCAGCTGGGCCAGCGCGGACTTGATGGCGTGTCCGGCCGGATCATCGACGTGGGGGAAGGCCTCGGGGTGGCTCAGCCCGAGGCCGTAGATCTCGTTGACGATCTCCGGAAACCCGTCAGGCCACAGCTCGGCGGCGGCGGTTCCGTCCGGGAAGGTGACGTGACGCCAGTTGCGTGGCACGCTGAACGCTGCCGCGTCGCCGGTGGCCACGTCGATCGAGACGACGATGATGGTGTCGGTTCTCACCCCCACCCGGTCGAAACCGGCGTCGCTACCCAGCAAGGCGATGGTGAGGCGGTCCGCTCCGTCCCATGTCAGCTGTTGCGGCGTAGCCACGACCGTGGTGGAGGTGGTGGGCGCCGGCGTGGTCGCTTGCGTGAGCGGAACGGTGGGCCCGGTTGGGTCGGCCGCCTCGCCGGCCTCCGGCAGCGAGGTCGTGGGGGAGGTGGTGGGAAGCGGGGTCGGAGCCGCAGTCAGCGTGTTGGTGGCGACGAAAACGTCCGACAGAAGGGCCAACTGCACCGAGGCGAGCCGGATGACCACCACGTGGGGAGCGGCGATGAGCGCGGCCACCAGGGTGAGCGTGATGGCTGTCCCGACCCGCCGCCGCGGCTTGTGGCGCCACCGCCAGTAGCGGCGGTCCGCAGTCCTGTACGCGTCCACCGCAACCGCGGAGCGAAAGGCGAGCAGGACCAGGCTCCCCACCATCAGGATCCGGAGGGAGGAGACGTTCACGGTCCAGAGGAGCAGGGTCCTCGTGCCGCGCGCCACCACGTATCCGAGCGCGAAGACGTAGGCCATCAGGGTCCCGTTGGCGAACAGCAGGGCACGACGGGTTCGGTGGCCGAAATGGCCCAGGCCGGGCCAGATCGCGGAGAGCGCCGCGGCCACCAGCGGGTCCGGTCCCCGGCGCCGCAGATCCATCCATGCTCCGCTCACAGCGACCTCGTTCAGAGCAAACTTGCGCATCAAGTCTGCCATGTCGCAGTGCCCGGATCGGGTTTATCACCCCATCCGAGGCATGTGCCGGACCCCGCCGCCCGGGGGCGGCCTTGGTGTTCATAACCGCTGTAGGCATCGCCGTGGCGCTCTTCGCGGCCGGTTAGTTGCTGCTCGTCTTCGCGGGGGTAGCGAAGCTGGTTCTCCTTCGGTCCGGCGGGCCACATCACGGTGCGGAGGCCGTGATCTCCCTGCATCGGCTTGCCGAGGTCCTGAAGGCGGCGCCTGAGGAACCGCCGGAACGACCTCTATCCCGAGAGGGAGTTGATTTTCGGGCGGCCGCCGTTTCCCGACGTGGCGGACGGGGCCTGGTACGCGGACGCGCTGGACTGGGCGGCCGGCCACGGGATCGTCTGGTGGTCACCTTCCGATCGCTTCCAGCCCGACAGAGTCGTCACCAGATCAGAAGCCGCCGTCCACCTGCACCGCTTCCACGAGCCCCCTACTCCCACCCCGGTACGCCAGCCGGAACCTTCCCGACCATAGCTGCGTACGATGGTTAGGGTATATGGGGATAAAAGAATATAGAAGCCCTATGACAACCAGGAGGATTGGCTGTGAGTGTCGTCAAGATCAACGCGATCACCGTGCCGGATGGAAGGGGTGCGGATCTGGAGGCGAGGTTCGCGGCGCGGGCTCGCGAGGTGGACGGGGTCGAGGGCTTCGAGGGGTTCGAATTGCTGCGGCCGGTGGACGGCGAGACCCGCTACTTCGTGTACACCAGGTGGAGGTCGGAGGAGGACTTCCAGCGGTGGGTCAGCAGCCGCGGGTTCCAGCGGGGCCACCAGGCATCGAGCGCGGGCTCGGACAGCCGGCCGGTCGGTGTCGCGTCGGAGTTGCTGTCGTTCGAGGTGGTCGAGTCAGCCACCTGAGAGGCGCACATGCGCCGGGCACAAGATGCCTGGAGCAGCATCGAGGCGGTCCTAACTAGCTGTAGTCCCGATCCGCAAGGGGGCGGGTCTCGATACCGCGGCGATCTTCTCAGTAGATCCAGGGGTAGATCCGGTACTTCACCCGTGCCTTGTACTCGGCCCACTTCTCGGGGCCGTACTTCTCTTCGCAGAACTTGTTGTCGTAGCGCTCACGCGTGGTGAACATGATGACCACGAAGATGAAGTAGGTCCAGGCCCACAGGTTGGTGAAGTGGCCGAACGCCAAGGCCATCCCCAGCGAGATGAACCCCTCACCCCCGTAGTTCATGTGCCGGGCCAAGCCCCAGAAACCGCTGACCAGGAGCTTGCGGTCGCCGGCCTCGATGTACTCCGGCTCGATGAGGCCGAGGAACTTGCGGTCGGGCCAGCGCTTGAACGTGTACTTCTGCATGGCGGCGCCGCGGGACATGCCCCACCCGAAGAGGAAGCTCACCGACGCCCCGATCAGCCAGACATACCTGCCCGGTCCAGAGAACCCGGGGTCCGGGTGGACGGCCATCCCCCACAGCGGGATGGTGAACATCCAACCGTAGATCAGGAGCCCGCCCCAGAACATCTTGAAGCCCATCCGCTCGTGGATCAGGTCGTAGGTATACAGCTGGACACGCTCGAATATGAAGTAATCCACGATATACCATGTGAAGAACGCGGTATACAGGACAACACCGGGGTTGGCGTCTTCGCCGAAGCGGTCGTAGTGGTAAGCCACCGCGGACCAGCCGTTGAGCACCAACATCGTCCCGCCTACCACGTAGAAGTACATCTTGATGTCGATGCGCTGGTTGAAGAAGGACAGCTCCTGGGCCCGTCCGATCCACAAGGCCAGTAACGGGTTCTTCACCTCACCCGGTGGCTGGCTGTACACCGCGATGATGGAGAGGATCAGGGTCACCACCGTTCCGCCGGCCACGGCATAGAGGGTGGACCGGTAGAACCAGTCCTGGGGCATCCCGGTCAGTTCGAAGTACCACAGGATCACCACGACTATGAAGACCAGGAGACCGTTCAACCGGTAGCTTCGAGGCTCGCCGGTCTCGGGATCGATGACGTAGCCGGGGACGCGGCGTCCCGGCACCACGAGCTGTAACACGAAGAACCCGATGAATGCCGCCAGCGGGGTCAAGTACCCCCAGACCGCCTCCGTCCCGGAAAGCTCGACGAGGTGGCCGATACCAAGCCATTCGAACATGACCGAAATCCCTTCCCCCAGCGATGTCGTGATTGACGATAGCCCC
>WTGW01000128.1 GCA_011523395.1 Acidimicrobiia bacterium | reverse complement strand
ACTGCCCACTGCCCACTGCCCACTGCCCACTGCCCACTGCCCACTGCCCAATGACGGTTTGGGCCGGACTGTCTTGCGGTGTACGGTGCCGCGGGTATGGCGAGTGAGGGGTATTGGGTGTGTATCGGGTAGCGGTGATCCCGGCGGATGGTGTGGGTCCGGAGGTGTCGGAGGAGGCGGAGCGGTCCCTTCGGGCAGCGGCGCGGTCCCATGACTTCGGCGTGGAGACGGAGTGGTTCGACTGGGGTTGCGACCGGTATCTGGCCGACGGCAAGATGATGCCCGACGATTACCTGGACACCTTGTCGGGGTTCGACGCCATCTTCCTGGGGTCGGTGGGCGACGTGTCCAAGGTCCCGGATCACCTGTCGCTGGAGTTGATCCTGGGGATCCGGCGGGGGTTCGACCAGTACGTCAACCTGCGCCCGATCCGCCTGTACCCGGGGGTCGGCACCCCGATCCGCACCGCCACGCCCGATACCTTGGACATGGTGGTGGTGCGGGAGAACACCGAGGGCGAGTACGCCGCCCAGGGAGGGGTGTTCAAGGCCGGCACCCCGGACGCGGTGGCATTGCAGACGGCGGTGTTCACCCACAAAGGATGCGAGCGGGTCATGCGCTACTCGTTCGAGTTGGCCCGCCGGCGGTCCAAGCTCGGCTCCGACGCGCCGGTGGGGCGGGTTACCAACTGCACCAAGTCCAATGCCCTCAACTACTCGATGGTGTTCTGGGACACGGTGTTCGACGAGGTGGCGGCCGGCTATCCGGACGTAGAGACGGACATGGCGCTGGTGGACGCGCTGTCGATGTGGATGGTGAAGAACCCGGAGTGGTTCGACGTGGTGGTGGCCTCCAACCTGTTCGGCGACATCATCACCGACCTCGGGGCCATGCTCCAGGGGGGCATGGGCTTCGCGGCCGGCGGGAACATCGACCCCGAGCACAGGTTCCCGTCGATGTTCGAGCCGATCCACGGTTCGGCGCCCAAGTACACCGGTCAGCGGCGCGTGAACCCCATCGCGTCGATCGAAGCTGTTCGCATGATGCTGGACCACCTGGGCGAGCACGACGCGGCCGATGCCGTAGGCGCCGCTATCACGGAGGTGCTGGCGGAGGGGGAGGTAGGCACCCGGGACATGGGCGGCACCAACAGCACCGACGAAGTCGGAGCGGCCATCGCGGAGCGAATCCGCTGACATCCGCATCCGACCCGCGGCCCGGACCGGCGTCCTGAAGCACGCATGACGAAGTCAGCACCGCTCCGGGCTACCCGTTCCGATCTCGCCGCCGTGCGCCGCCGTCTGGCCTACGTGCTGTTCTCGGGGGCGGTCCTGGCCTGGCTGGCCTTCGTGGCTACCCTTGCCGTGGCGACCGTGGCGGCGCGTTCCCTGAGCGGATCCACCATGATGGCGGGGCTGCCGCTGGCGGCCGGCGCCCTGGGCCAGGCGCTGGGAACCAACCTGTTGGGACGGCTGAGCACCCGTTACGGGCGCCGGTTCATCATGGTGATTGGCCCGCCGGTCTCCGCCTGCGGGGCGGCGCTGGAGCTCATCGGCGTGACAGCCGGCTGGTACTGGGTGCTGGTCGGTGGGGCGATCCTGATGGGAGCGGGCGTGGGCGCCATCCACCTGGCCCGCTACGTTGCCGCCGAGTTGGCCGAGGACTCCGAGCGTGGCAAGGCGATGGGCCTTCTGGTGTGGTCGGCGACCATAGGGTCCGTGATCGGCGCCAGCCTGGTGGACTTAGTCGGTCGCTTGACGCAGGGGTGGTTGGGGACCCCATACGGCGGGGCTTTCCTGCTGGCCACCGTGGCCTTCTTACTGTCCTGGATGATCTTTTGGGTCGGCCTGCGCCCCGATCCTTCCAAGGTGGCGGTGACCTCTGCGGTCCGCCCCGAGCAGGGTGCAACGGTGGGCGCCGCCCTGCGCCTTCCGGCCGTCCAGATAGCCATCCTGGCCCTGCTGTCGGCCCAGGGCGCCATGGTCCTGGTAATGACCGCGACCCCGCTTCGCGTGGAAGACGCCGGCTACGGCCTCGACGCGGTGGGCCTGGTGCTTTCGGTCCACGCAGTGGGCATGTTCGCCTTCGCTCCCCTCGTGGGCAAGCTGGTCGACCGACTGGGACGCCTTCCCATGCTGGGGATGGGCATGTGCCTGACCGTGGTCTCTCTCCTCCTGACGGGCACGGCACCTTACGACGGCGTCTTCGTGCTGGCCTTGGGCTTGTTCGTACTCGGACTGGGTTGGAACTGCTCCTTCCTCGCCAGCAGCTCCATGCTCTTCACATCCGCCCCGCCCGGTGTCCGCCAGGTTGTAGAGGGATGGGCCGACTCGGCCGCGTGGACGATGGTCATGTTGGGAAGCATCGCCTCGGGCGTGCTGATGGGCTCGGTCGGATACAGATGGCTGAGCCTGACCGCCGCGCTACCGATGTTGCTCATCCTCGCCCTGGCCCTGGCCGTGCCCCGCCTCCGTACCGCGATCACAAGCCTGGGAACCCGACCACTAGATTCTAGTTCCTAGTTGTTAGTTGCTAGTCACTAGTTGTCGGCGATAGATTGTCTTAGATACAAATCGCTCCGACGTCCGTCGACGGTCCGAGTCATCCATCGCGCCGAGGCGAGGTGACCCTCGTGAAACGGCTGGTGGTTACTAATAACGAATAGCCACTGACCACTGACCACTGACCACTGGCCACTGGTCGTCTAGTCTGACCGGGTTGCCGCGTGCGCTTAGCGAGCCGGAGGACCTCAAAGTGATAATCGATACCCATCTCCATCCCACCAACGTGGTCGACCAGGCGTGGCGCCATACAGGTGAGCCGTTCAACGGGGAGCGCATGCTCGAGATGATGGACGGCCCCTACTGGATCAACGGCAAGCCTCGCCGGATCGACATGGGCTTCATCCAGCCGCCCCCGGGGAACACGGTATGGAACGAGGGCGGCCGGGGAGGCCGCGAGGGTATCCGTGACTACATGGCCTACATAGCGGAACTCACCCAGAAGTACCCGGACCGCTTCATCGGCAACTTCAACTACAACCCCCGGTTCGGGCCCGAGAACGGCGCGGCGGAGCTGGAGTTCCACGTGAAGGAGTACGGCTTCAAGATGATGAAGCTGCACGCCAACATGCACGCCTACCGTCCCGACAGGGCCCTCGACTGGCTGCGCCCTCCGCTCCGCAAGTGCGACGAGCTCGGCGTGGTGGTCCTGCTCCACACCGGCGACGGTCCCTACTCCATCCCCACCCAGTTCTATCCGATCATCCGCGAGTTCCCCAACGTGAACTTCATAATCGGTCACTTCGGTGTCCAGACAGGCGGCGTGTACTGCTTCGAGGCCTTCTGGATGATCATGGACTCACCGAACGTCTACGGCGAGTCGGGATGGCTGCTCCAATCCCGGATCGTCGAGTTCGCCAAGGAGATGCCCCGAGATCGGTTGGTGTTCGGCACGGACTCACCTCCCAACGACCCGGGTATGTGGCTGACCCACCTGGAAGTGCTGTGCCACGAGCCTCCGCAGGGCTTAGGCATCGACGAGGACCGGCTGGAGGACTACATGGGCAACAACATCGCCCGGCTGGTGGGAGTCCAGCCCACCGCGCCGCCCGAGTCTGTCGAGGCGGCCAAGGCGCAGCTGGCAGCCGGCAGCCACGGGCGTGCCATCGACTAGCCCGCCGGGAAGTGGTGGACAGAGACGTGAGGAGTCCTACGTGACCGCTCCGGACTTCACTGCGAGCCAGGACCTCCATGACTTCGTCTCGGTGTACGAGCGGTCGTTTCCCGAAGACGTCCTTGACATCACCGAGCCGGTGCCCGACTCCCAGGACGTGACCAGCGTCGTGTGGGAGTTGGCCGCAGCGGGCCACAACCAGATGCTCCGGTTCAGGCGCATCGACGGTATTCCGTACGAGGTGGTCACCAACCTGTTCGCGTGCCGCCGCCGGATAGCTCGAATGCTGGGGACGGATCTGCGGAGCCTGCACGACGCCTACCAGGCCAGCGCCAAGCACCTCATGGAGCCCGTCGATGTGGGAGACGGCCCGGTGCTGGAACGCGTGACCGAAGGCGACGCTATCGACCTCCGTACCTTCCCTCTCCTCACCCACTTCGCCACCGACCGGGCCCCGTACATCACGAGCGGGATAATCGTGGCCGAGGGGGCCGAAGGGATCGGCAACCTCAGCTACCACAGGGCCATGGTCCACTCGCCCACCGAGTTCGCCACCAGCCTCCACTCCCGCGGGGATCTCTGGCGGATGCTGAAGGCCGCCGCCGAGCGTGGGGAGTCCCTCCGGGTGGCGATGGTTCTCGGAGGGCATCCCCTGTTCATGCTGGCCGCTTCCGCCCGGGTGCCGATGACCGTAGACGAGCGCCAGGTGGCGGGCGGCCTGTTCGGGGCGCCGCTTGAGGTGGTGCGATCACCCCGCTACGGGATCCGGGTTCCCGCCACCGCCGACTTCCTGTTCGAGGGGGTGATCGACCCGGACGCCCGCGTAGAGGAGGGTCCCTTCGGGGAGTTCACCGGGTACTCGTCCGACCGGTCGACCAACAGCCTCTTCCGCGTGGAGGCCATGTCCTCACGGCGCGACCCGCTTCTCCTGGACGTCATGGGCGGCAATTCCAACGAGCACCTCAACCTGGCCCGCATCCCCCGGGAGTCCGAGATGGCGGAGAAGCTCAAGGGAAGGTTCCCGGGCGTAACCGCCGTCCACTACCCCAACTCGGGCAGCCACTTCCACTGCTACGTCAAGCTCCGGCAGCGGCGGGTGGGCGAGGCCCGCCAGGTGATGCTCGGTCTCCTGGGGTGGGACCCCTACCTGAAGACGGTGATCGCAGTGGATGACGACATCGACGTCACGGACGACTCCGAGGTTCTATGGGCGCTGGCCACCCACTTCCAGCCCGCGGACGACCTCTTCGTGGTCGATGGCCTGCCGGGTAGCCCGCTCGATCCATCCTCGTCCGTCGAGGGCACCACATCGCGCCTTGCGCTGGATGCGACCCGCGGGCCCGACTTCAGCGGGGTCAGGATCGGGTTCTCCGAGGAATCGCTGGAACGGGCGGGCCGCCTCATCTCCGAGCGCCTATCCTCGTAGAAGTTCTGTGCAAGCTACACAGGAGGTAATGAACGACATGTCCGTCTTGAGGAGCTTCATGGGCCGGCGCGGCTGGCTGGTCGGGCTGCTGGCGTTCGCCCTGGCAATGGCCGCCTGCGCTGAAGAGGAGGAGGCCGGCCGGTCGGCCGACGATCCGATCCGGATCGCGATGGTCGGACCCAGCGCGTCGAACGACCTGGCCTTCACCCAGAGCATGGTCGACTCTCTCGACCGTCTCGGCGAGGACTACAACATCGAGGTCGACGTCACCGACGGTACGTTCGTTATCGAGGATGCCGCCGTCGCCATCCGCGGGTACGCGGAGGACGGGTTCGACATCGTCCTGGCGCATGGCTCCCAGTTCGGAGGTTCGCTGTCGGAGATCGCACCGGACTTCCCCGACACCGTCTTCGCCTGGGGCACGAGCCGTGACACCTTCGGCCTCACCAACGTGTACTCGTACAGCGTCCAGTCTGATGAGGGTGGTTTCATCAACGGGACCATCGCGGCGCACATGACCGAGTCGAACATCATCGGTGTGGTGGGCCCGATCGAGGTCGGCGACATCAAGCTCTACATCGACGGCTTCGTGGCCGGCGTCAAATCGGTGGACCCGTCGATCACGGTCAACGTCAACTACATCGACTCCTTCAGCGATGTTGCTCTGGCGGCCGAAGCGGCCCAGGCCCACGTGGAGGCCGGCGCCGACGTGATGACCGGTGTCTCCCAGATGGTGGTCGGAGCGACCGGAGTCGCCAGGGAGCACGGGGTGCTCTGGTTCGGTTCGCAGACCGACCAGGTGCCGCTGGGCGAGGAGATAGTGGTCGCGTCCCAGATCTACCGGTGGGACTTCCAGCTCAGCCAGATCGTCGAGGACCTCCTGAACGACGAGGTGAGCGGGCGGGTCATAACGGCCGACTTCTCCAACGGTGGGCTGACCATGGCCTACAACCCGGGACTGCCACTCGCAGACGACGTCCAAGCTGCGGCGGATGCGGTCGAGGACGGTCTCAAGGACGGTTCGCTCTCGACCGGGGTCGAGTAGTCACCAAGGTGACTGCGGACGTGGCCGACCAGGGTCGGTGAATCCTGACCCGATCAGTGCCCCGGTTGGCTTTCCTGCCGGGGCACAGATCCGACGCTCAGGCTGTCGGTAGGAGGTTCTGCTGACGCTGCACTGGAGACGTGTCCTCGCCCGGCTCTCCGGACCCGGCCTGCTCGTCGGCGCCGTCTTGGCGGCGGGCCTCATCGGTGCGGTCATGCTGGTGGTTCTGGGAGCCAACCCCCTGACCGGCTACGCGGCTCTGCTGGATGGTGCTTTCGGAGGGGCGAAGAACCTTGCCAACAGCGCCCTCAAGGCCATGCCCCTCCTGCTGGTCGGGGTGGGCATCACCATCGCGTTCCGGGCCGGAGTGATCAACATCGGGGGAGAGGGCCAGATCATCGCGGGCGCGATTCTCTCGACCTTGTTCGTGCTGGGCTTCCCGGATGTGCCCCGCTTCGTTCTCCTGCCCCTCACGTTCCTCGTCGGCGCCATGGGGGGCGCGATCTGGGGCGGCATGGCCGGCGTCCTGAAGTCCTACGCCCGCGTCAACGAGATCCTGAGCACCATCATGCTCAACATCATCGCCGTCCAGATTCTCAACCTCCTGTTGCGGGGTCCGCTGATGGACCCGGGCGAGATCGTGAAGGGCTCCCGGATCCCCCACACGGAACGCCTGAGCGGCAACGCCGACCTCCCCATCCTGCCCGGTGGGACCCGGCTTCATCTGGGCGTCCTTGTCGCGGTCCTGATGGCGGTGGCCTGTTACTTCCTCCTGTTCCGTACCACCCAGGGCCTCCGACTCCGGGCGGTCGGCCACAATCCGTTCGCGTCCCGGTATGCCGGGATGTCGGTCAAACGGAATGTCGTCCTGGCGTTCATGTACAGCGGGGCGATGTGCGGTATGGCGGGGGTGACGCTCGTCTTCGGGAGCGAAGGGCACCGGCTTGCTACCGATGGCGGCGCCACCACCTTCACAGGCGCGGCCGGCTTCAACGGTATCGTGGCCGCTCTGTTCGGGGGCTTGCATCCACTCTGGACGATCCCGGCATCCTTCCTGTTCGGAGCCCTACTGGTCGGCGCCAACGCCATGCAGAGAGCCGTCCAGGTCCCGGCCGCCCTGATACTCGCCCTGAACGGTCTGGTCGTCGTCTTCGTGGTGGGGAGCATGTACGCTCGGGCACGGCTGGCCCGGACTGCTTCCGAGTCGAGGGAGCAGGGTGAGGGAGGTGACAGCCGATCCCCGGGACCGAGCGGGGACCCTGAACTTCGGAGTCCTCCGTGAGCGATTTCCTTACCGTCTCGGTCTTGCTGGCCACACTCGCCTCCGGGATACGGCTGGCCACCCCCTTCCTGCTGGCGGCGCTGGGCGAGACCATCGGACAGCGCAGCGGTGTCCTGAACCTCGGTGTCGAGGGTGTCATGCTCCTGGGGGCCTACGGGGCCTACTACGCGACGCTTCGCACCGACAGCATCCTGTTCGGGATCCTGGTGAGCCTGATCGTGGGCGGGGTGATGGGAATCGTGTACGGGGTGGTGACCCTGGCCCTCAAGGCCGAGCAGGGCATCAGCGGTATCGGCATCTTCATCTTCGGCCTGGGGCTCAGCGATCTCCTCTTCCAGAAACAGGTCGGGACGCCCACACCCATCGACGGGCTCGGAGACGTGGCCGTTCCGTTCCTGGGAGACCTTCCGTGGGTCGGTGAGGTCATCTTCCACCAGAACGTTCTCGTGTACGTGGCCTTTCTCCTGGTGCCGGTCCTCTGGTACGTCATCAACCGGACTCCGTTCGGGCTGAACGTGCGGGCGGTGGGGGAGACCCCCGAAGCTGCCGACAGCCTGGGCGTCAGCGTGGACCGGACCCGGTATATCACGATCTTCGTGGGCAATGCCATGGCGGGCCTGGCCGGCGGGGCTCTGGCCCTCGAGCTCGGGATCTTCCAGCAGAACCTCACCAACGGGCACGGCTTCATCGCCATCGCACTGGTGTACTTCGGCGCTTGGCGACCCAGCGGGGTGATGGCCGGCGCGATGGTGTTCGGCCTGGTGTCCGCCACCGTCCTGCAATGGAAGACCCTCGGCATCGTGGTGGGCACTACCGCCAGCATCGTGGGGATGTTCCCGGCCGTGCTCACCATCCTCGTGCTGGTGCTCGTCTCCCGCCGCACCGGCCAGCCGTCCGCGCTCACCCGGCCCTTCGAACGGGGCCATTAGCCGTGCGACCGACCACGGACGGAGCTCCGCTCCTCGAGTTGGAGGGGATAACCAAGCGGTTCCCCGGTGTGGTGGCCAACGACCGGGTCGACTTCGACGTGCGACCGGGTGAAGTCCATACGCTGCTCGGCGAGAACGGGGCGGGCAAGAGCACCCTGATGAAGATCCTCTACGGGCTTTATCACGCCGACGAGGGCGAGATAAGGCTCCGAGGGGAGCCGGTGACCATCGACTCGCCGTCCGACGCCATCGAGCAAGGCATCGGGATGATCCACCAGCACTTCATGCTGGTACCCACCCTCACCGTGGCGGAGAACGTCGCCTTGGGCCTCCCGTCGGGACGGCGCCTGCTGCAGGATCTCAGTCCGGTCCAGCAACGCATCAGGGAGCTGTCCGAGATCTACGGGTTGGCGGTCGATCCCGACGCCTACATCTGGCAGCTGGCGGTGGGCGAGCGCCAGCGGGTGGAGATCATGAAGGCCATCTACCGGGATGTCTCGCTGCTGATCCTCGACGAGCCCACCTCGGTGCTTACCCCCGCCGAGGTCGAGGACCTGTTCGTGACGCTGCGACAGATGACCGACGGCGGTCGCGGCCTGGTCTTCATCTCCCACAAGCTGCACGAGGTCATGAGCCTGTCCGACCGGATCACCGTGCTGCGCGGGGGCCGGGTGACAGGCCGGACGGTTCCCTCGGAGACCAGCCGGGAGCAGCTGGCCCACATGATGGTGGGCCGCGAGGTGAGGCTGGCGCCGAACCGGAGCGAGGCCGATGTCGCGGATGCGCGTCTCACCATCAGCGCCCTGGAGGTCCTCGGAGACCGCGGCACTCCGGCGGTGACCGACTTCGACCTGGAGGTGCGCAGCGGCGAGGTGGTCGGAATCGCGGGGGTCTCCGGCAACGGGCAGCGCGAGCTCGCCGAGGCGCTGGCCGGCCTACGTCCGGTCGCCTCGGGGACCGTCGTCATGAACGGAGTCGAGACCACCGCCAAGACACCCAAGGAGATCCGCCGGCTCGGAGTCTCGTACATTCCCGAGGAGAGGATGAGGGATGGCGCCATCGGCGAGTTCAGCGTCGCCGAGAACCTCATACTCACCAGCCACGATCTGCCGCCCACCAGCCGGCGCGGGTTCCTCAATTTCAAACAGATCGAGACCGGATGCTCCGACCTGGTCCGGCGCTTCACGGTGAAGACACCGTCGCTGGAGACGCCCACCGCCAACCTCTCGGGAGGCAACATCCAGAAGCTGATCATCGCCCGGGAGCTATCCGGGGAACCCGAAGTCCTCATCGCCTCCCAGCCCACCCGGGGAGTCGACATCGGGGCGGCCGAGTACATCCATACCGTTCTGATGGATCAGCGAGCCGGGGGGATCGCCATCCTGCTGATCTCGGAGGATCTCGACGAGGTGATCGGCCTCTCCGACCGGATCGCCGTGATGTTCGAGGGCCGGATCATGGGCATCCTGGACCAGGAGGAAGCGACCGTGCAGAGACTTGGTCTTCTGATGGCCGGAGTGTCCGATGGAGAGGCTGAAGAGCGGGCGGGGCAGCAACCGGCCGGTTCGGGGCCGGTGTAGCGGGCACCGGGGCGGAGGGCCGGCTCAGGTCGTCTTCGATCCGTAGCCGTCCTGAGCCACCAGAACTCCGGGGTTGAGGATTCCCTTCGGGTCCAGGTGCTCCTTGGCGCGGGCCAGCACGTCGCCGAACAGAGGGGGTCGCTGCCGCTCGTACCACGGTTGGTGATCGCGTCCGATCGCGTGGTGGTGGGTGATGGTGCCGCCGTTCTCTATGACCGCGTCGGAGACGGCGCGCTTTATCTCCCACCACTGCTCCAGCATCGAGCCCGGATCTGCGGCGCAATGGAACGCGAAGTAGGGGGCGGGACCATCCGGATAGGCGTGGCTGAACCGGCACGACACGGCGCCCTCGCGGCCGGTCGCTTCACGGATGGCATCGTGGGTGGCCTTCCGGACGTTGTGATAGAACGCCTCGAAGCGGTCCCAGGTGATGGCCGACTCGAAGGTGTCGGAGATTATGCCGAGCGGGGTGAGGACCTCCCGGTTGTAGGGCATCCTGATGAATGCGTCACGCCAGGCGCCCGCCGCTCCCGTCAGGTGGGCGTTAGGGTCGCTCCGCCAGTCGGCATCCGACACGCCGCCTTCGCCCAGGGCGCACTCCTCTGCGATGTCCATCCACGTGTCCACGGGGCGGTCGGCCGACTCGAAGGAGACCACCATCAGCGTGAACGAACCGTCCCCGGCCCCGTTCACCGCCAGTTCCACCCCGTCCACAATTCGCACGTTGGCGGGGAACAGGCCGGCCTGGGCGATGGCCCGCACCGCTCCGGCGGCCTGGACGAAGTCCGGGAAGCGGAAGCCGGCCGTGGCCTTGAACCTCACCCGCCCCTGGACCCTCACCCAGGCTTCGGTGATGATCCCGAGCGACCCCTCGGATCCGATGAGCAGCCGGTCGGGGCTCGGACCGGCCCCCGACCCCGGTAGCCGCCGCGACTCGATCCTCCCTGCAGGAGTGACCATGGTCACGTTCTCCACCAGGTCGTCGATGTGGGTGTACAGGGTTGCGAAGTGGCCTCCCGAGCGGGTGGCGACCCAACCCCCCAAGGTGGAGTGCTGGAAGGACTGGGGGAAGTGACGGAGGGTCACCCCGTGCGGTTTGAGGGCCGCCTCGAGCTCGGGCCCGCGCGCCCCGCCCTGGATGAGAGCCGAACGTGACCGCGTGTCCACCTCGAGAACCCGGTTCATCCGGCTCATGTCCAGGGTGACGACTCCCGCGTAGCGGTCGGCCACGTCCGGGGTCACCCCTCCCACGACCGACGAGCCGCCTCCGAACGGGATCAGAGCCGCCCCCTCCTCACCCGCCCATTCCAGCAGGGCCGCCACCTCGTCCTCGTCCTGGGGGTATGCGACCACGTCGGGAGCATGGGCGAAGTCCCGGGCGAAGATCCTGATCGAGTCGGGCTGGGACTGCCCGAAGCTATGGAGCACCCGCTCGTACGGGTCCTGCGTGCACAGGGGAGCGAGGGCGGTCGGTGGCTCGAGGCGGGGCGAGGGGAGCGATATGTCGCCGAGCCCGGGTACATCCCCCGATCCGGCTCCGCTAATCCCGTACCCGACGGCGAGGGTGGCGAGCAGTGCTTCCCGATCGGACGCCGAGAGCCCATCCCCCTCGTATCCCCATCCCCAGTGCTTAAGCCGTTTCGCCATCCGACCCGCCTACCCCCTGTCATTGGGCACCGATGAGGACCGTGTCACCCTACCGCGCTCTCCACGTGACGTGTCCCACCGTCTCGGTAAGGTCGAATCCCAGTGGTCATAGCGCGAGGACTTCACGGTAAAGGAGGAAGCAGGTTGATGGATCAGACGGTAACGGTGGTACAGGGAGACATCACGGCAGCCCGCGTGGACGTGATCGTCAACGCTGCCAACGAGTACCTCCGCCACGGTGGCGGGCTGGCCGCAGCTTTGGCTGCGGCGGGCGGAGAGGAGTTCGTGGCTGACTCCGACCGATGGGTCTCCGAGCACGGCCCGGTCCCGTCCGGTAAGGCGGCGGTCACGGTCGGCGGCCGCTTGCGAGCCGCCTGGGTCGTCCATGTCGTGGGACCCCGCTACCGCGAGGGTCAGGACAACCCAGGCCTGCTGCGGGCGGCCGTACGGGCGGCCCTGGAAGCCTCGGCCGGGGTCGAGGCGGAGACCGTTGCCATGCCGGCCATCTCCACCGGGGTGTTCGGCTATCCGCTCGAGCCGGCCACCGGGGTGATCGCCTCCGAATGCGTCCGATGGGTGCGGGCACATCCCGGCGTCCTGAGCGAGATACGGCTGGTGGGCTACGACCGCCGGACCGCGGACGCCTTCCGGCTCGGGCTGGATAGAGCGACGGCCGAGGAATTACCAACAGAAGGCGCCTCGGGATGAAGATCGCCAAGCTAACCGAACTCATCTCCCGTGCGCCCTGGAGGGAGGCGGTCACCTACCGGGACACCTGGCCTCACGAGTACGTGCTGTCCGAGAAGGACGGGCAACAGGAGCTACTCGAGGCCGTCCGCGAGCGGTTCCGGGCGGGGGAGGGCGTGGCCTGCCGCTTCTTCCGCATGAAGAACACGTACCTGTTCATCGGTGACCACAAGTACTGGCTGATGACCCACTGGGATGCCATCCAACCGGGCGTCAACTACGTGCTGAACCGTGCCCGACTCTATCGCGACCGCCGGGACTTCGTGATCCAGCCCGGAGACACGGGGAGACCCGAGGATTACCCGGCCGATCCCGCGTTTCGCGGGTGACCCCTCCCACCGAGACGATCACGAGGTCGGGCTAGTAGGCGCGGACGTCGGCGATCTTGCCGTCCCGGAAGGTGTAGATGTACACCTCCTGGGCATCCAGCGGCTCTCCCACCGATCTGCCGGCAAACGGTCGCCTGGCCGTCCCGCGGGCGATCACCTCCAACGCGATGACATCGCCGTCTCCATAGATGCCGATGAGGTCGTTGCAGAAACCGTCGAGCGCGTCGAAGGCGTCCTTGATCCACTCACCAACTGCCCGGTTCCCTTGCAGACGTCGTCCGAAGCGGATGATGTCCACCTCTACGTCGTCCGTGTAGTAGGACGCGAACCGGTCGATGTCGCCGTCGTTGAGGGCCCGGACCATGTCCACAACCACCCCCCGGTTGCCGGTCTCTTCCGGGTATCTCACCCGACCGGCTCCATGTCGAATGCCTCGAGATGGTGGGCAGGAAGCAGTTGGGTGCCGGCCTCGTCGCGTATCCGTATCACGCTGTTGTAGGCGGCGAACAGGTCGGTGTGGCCCCCAGGTGGGATCACCTCGTACTTGGCGGTCTTCAGGATCTCCGGGTCGGGGAAGTAGTTCTCCCATATCGTGCAGAGTCCGGCGATCACGTAGCGCCCTCGCGGGGTCTCCACCGCGATCGATTGGCCGCCCGGCGTGTGGCCGGGGGTGAAAAGTACGTCGAGTCCCGGAACCAGTTGCTGGTCGCCTTCGGTTAGTTCAAGTCCCCCTACGGCCATCTCCTCGTAGCGATAGTCGGGGGCGAAACCCGAGGCGATGAAGGGATGCGGCGGGAGTGCGTCCCACTCCTTGCGCTGGACGATGACCCTGGTATCGGGGAACAGGGGCAGGTTCATGCAATGGTCCCAGTCGAGGTGGGTGAGGACGATGAAGTCGATGTCATCGGTATCGAGTCCGTGGTCGGCCAGCAGATCGTCCAGAGGACGGATGTTTATCACGTCAGCGAATTCCTCGCCTGCATGCCGGAGCCTGGTTTCCCCCGGCGGCTTTATGTGGTTGGCGTACTCCTCGGCGCTACAGCCCACATCGACCAGGACATTGAGGCCCCGCTCCGCGTCCTGGATGAGCCACGATACGTAGGGGAGGTCGATCTTCTCCCCGAAGTTGTGGAGGAAGGTGAAGCGGGATTTCTCGCGCTGCGGCCCGTAGGCCATTACCAGGGGGGTAATCGTGAACGACATCTACCTCACTCCCGTGGGGGGACTCGGGCGTTGTACGTGTACGCAGGGGTCAGCGGTCTCAGAGCCCAATCCCGGTAGAAGTCCAGAACGTAGGGCTCCACGTCGGCGGCAAGTTGGGCCTCTCGGCGGCCCTGCTCGGTCGACACCCATACCCTCTCGCGGCCGGCCTCGGCGAAGTCCGCCAGGATCCGGTCCTCGTCCACCGTGGTGAACCGTCCGTCGTCGAGAACGATCCGTCCGGCGATCATCACCGTCTCCACGTCGGAACCGCATGCCCTGTCCAGAAGTACATCCAGGATCGGCATCGACCCGTACTTGGGCTGGGGCCACGCGACGCGTTCCTTGGTGACCACCAGCAGGTCTGCTTCCTTGCCCTCGGCAAGCGACCCCAGTGCCGCCTCCTGGCGGATGGCCCGGGCACCGCTCGAAGCCGCCCGGCGCAGTACCTCCAGCGAGTCCATGCGCCCGACTTCCAACTCTCCGGGGATCCGTTGCAGGTACAGGGCGAGCCGGAGTTCCTGGAAGAAGTCCTCGATGTCCGAGAAGGAGATCGAGTCGGTCCCGAACGCCAATGCGGCGCCCGAATCGAGGATGTCACGGGCTCGGGCGATTCCGGTGCTGAGACGCAGATTCGACCCGGGATTGTTCACCGCGACTGCGCCGGTGTCGGCCAGGATCCGGATGTCCTCATCGGTTGCCCAGACGAAGTGCGCGCAGCTCACGTCGGGTCCCAGAACCCCGATGTCGGCGAGCCTCCGCATGGCGGTCTTGCCGTAGGTCTCCAGGTTGAACAGCATCTCCGACCGGGTCTCGAGGGCATGGGTCGTGATACCCGTGTCGTACTCATCCGCAAGCCGACGGTTCAGACGGTACAGATCGTCGGAGCACGCAGGTGTCCAGTCGGGCGCCAGTATCACCCGGAGCCGACCGTCGTGACCGTCCCACTCGGCGTGGACCCGGCGGTAGGCGGCCACCACGTCATCGGTGGGCCAGGCGTAGCCCATGGTCGATTCCCGCACCTGGCGGGCCAGTTCGTCCGGCAGGGAGGCGAGGAAGGCCTCGTCGGGAGCGTGTACGTAGATGTTCTGGTCCCTGGTCACCATGCCGAGAGCCACCCGCATCCCGATCGTTCGGTAGGCGTCCAGGATGGGGGGATTGCCGAAGTCGTGGAGCGAAGGGTTGCCGTAGTTGAAGTCCACCGCGCCCGTCTGCCCACCTCTGATAGCCCGCATGAGCCCTACCAGGATGATTGTCCGGATGTCGTCGTCGCTCATGGCGCGGCGGAAGATGCGGGTGTTCATCCGCTCGAAGACGTACTGGAACAGGCCGGGTGATCCGGCGCCCATGGAATGGAAGTGGCCGTTGATGAAACCCGGCATGACGATATGTCCCGGCGAGCCGACCACCCGGTCGAACGGACCCCTGCCTTCCAGCTCCGCCAGCGGTCCGACGGCGGTGACCTGGCGGTCCTCGACGATCAGGGCGCCATCGGCGATGACGTCCTGGTCTCCTCCGGCCAGTGCGACGACCGGATCCCCGGTGACGAGCAGGCGGCTCATGGAGTCATCCGAGCGGCCACTGTTCGCGGTTGTAGGCCATGTCCCAGAAGCTGTATTCGTAGTTGGTGCTGATGATGAAGTTGTCCAGCATCTGCTGGCGCCGTTCGTCCGACAGCCCCTCGGAGTACTTGTCCACGAACGCCAGGTAGTGCGCCACCAACTCGTTGTGTTCCTCGCTGCTGTAGAACTCCCACCATTCCGCGGACGCGCCCCGCAGAGGGGCGCCACGGAGTTGGATCCCGATCTCGTCGTAGGTCCATGGGCATGGCAGGAACGAGCCCAGGTACTCGACCGGATCCTTCGTCCACACCAGGTTGAGGATGTGTTGGGTGTAGGCATGGCAGGTTGGCGCGACCCGGGCGCCGGGCTGGCCGCCTACCCGGCGCAGCATGTCCTCCTGGTGGTGCATCTCGTCGACCACCATCGCGGTCCGGCTGAGGAAGAAGTCGCGAATCTCATTGTTGTGGGCCTTGGCGGTGGCGATCGAGCGGCACTTCACCACATTGTTGATGTAGTGGGTGTTCTGTTCGAAGTAGAACGCCAGCCGCTCGTCGGAGAGGGTTCCGGCCGCCAGGTCCTTCAGGAAGGGATGTTCGTAGATCCTCTCCCACATGTCCTTGGTCTGCTCGTACATGTAGCCGGTCCAGCTCATGGGTGCTCCTTCGTTGTCGTTCCGGGGATGGTTACGAGGGTCACTCCCTGCCGCTCTCGGACGGGATCCGGTACACGCGCTCGGCGTTGCCTCCGAGGACGAGGTCGATCTCCTGGCGGCTGAGGCGGAACCCGAGTTGTTTCGCCCACTCCGGCAGCATCCGGATCACGTCCACCCATTCCTTCAGCGTCATCGAGACCTCGACGTTGGTCATGTCGCTGCCGAACAGCAGCCGGTCGATGCCGATCCGGTCCCTGATCCAGACGAAGGTCCGCACCAGGTCGTCGACGCTCGCCCAATGTTGCCATAGGCTGATCTCAAGGTGGACGTTGGTTTTGTAGATCGCCACGCTCATGGCTTCCTTCGCCCAGGTCTCGAAGCGGGCTCCGTGGCCGAGCACGAACCTCACCTCCGGGAAGTCCGCGGCCGCCGAGTCCACGTACATGGGGTGGCCGTACTTGCTCTTGAGGCGCCCGCCGGAATGGCCCTGGTGCAGGAGCACCGGGACGTCGTAGGTGCGGCACACCTCGTAGAGTGGATGGACGATCTCGTCGTCAGGGTAGAAGCCGGTGGTGGGGTACAGTTTGAGGCCCAGGAATCCCCAGTCGACGATCGCCTTCTCCAGGAACTTGGCGGCGCCGGGCCGGCGGGGGTCGACCCCGCAGAAGGAGTAGATGCGCCCGGGCCACATCCGCGTGAGCTCGTAGTAACCCTCGTTCTTCTCCTCGAAGGGCACCACGCCTTCGTCTCCGGTGAGTAGCCCCCGGTCCATCGGCATGGTCACCGAAACGTCCACGCCCGCCTCGTCCATCCTGGCGATGGTCCGCGCGCCGTCGGGGTCCCAGCAGGTGTCCACCGAATCCCGGTAACGGGCCTCGGCGTCCTCGGGGTCCATGTCGAACCACCTGACCTGGTTCACCCAGGAACTGGGCATGGCCTTCTGGGACTCCGGGCTCCAGGAGGGTTCTCGGAAGACATGTATGTGAGCGTCCACGACCCGGCTCATCGGGTTCCTCCCCGCTCTCTCCTCCGGCGATAGCCGTCCATGGACGGGATGGCGTCCAGCAGCCTCCTCGTGTAGCCGTCACGGGGATCCTCGAACACCTGCTCGGTGGGGCCCTCTTCCACGATCCGGCCGTCGAACATGACCATCACCCGCTTGCTGAGCTGCCGCACCACCCCCAGATCGTGGCTGATGAGAACGTACGACATGTCCATCTCCCGCTGCAGGTCGACGAGCAGCTGCATCACCTGGCCGCGTACCGACACGTCGAGCGAGGAGGTGGGCTCGTCGAGGAAGACCAGTTTCGGGTGGGTGGCTATGGCCCGCCCGATTCCGACCCGTTGGCGCTGTCCTCCGCTGAGTTGACCGGGGTAGCGGTCGAGGTGGAAGCCCCGGAGACCCACCATGGTCATGATCTCGTTGGCTCTTTGCTCCTGGTCCCCGCCCGACATGCTCAGGTGTAGCTTCAAGGGTTCGGTGACGATCTCGCGCACCGTCATGCGGGGATTGAGCGACGAGTTGGGATCCTGGAAGACCATCTGCATGTTCCTGTACAGGCGACGCACTTTGGCCCTCGGGGTCTGGTCCACCCGGATGCCATCGAAGTCGACCTCACCCGAGGTCGGGTCGACCAGCCGGAGGATGCTGCGGGCCGTGGTCGTCTTACCGGAGCCGCTCTCACCGACCAACCCGACACTCTCGCCCCTGCCGACCTGGAGGTCGATGTTGTCGACCGCGACGATGGTCTGTTTGCGGGGCCAGAAACCACGGTGGAAGTGCTTCGTGAGGCCTCGTACGGTGAGAAGGCTGTCGCCGTCGCCTGATGTCACTCCGGCCCTCCCTCCGCTTCGGCGCCCTTGGAGATGTGGAGGGGTCCCGGCATGGAGTGATAGCGCTCGGCGAAGTGGCACATCGAGACATGGCCCGGCTCCACTTCGACCACAGGGGGAACGGTCCGGCACACATCCGCAGCTGACGGGCAACGATCCTGGAAGAAGCATCCCTGCGGCAGGTTGCGGAGGTCGGGCGGGGCGCCGGGGATGCTGTACAGGTCACCGACCCCTCCCTCCACGCTCTCCGTGGACCGGAGGAGTTCTCGGGTGTAGGGATTCGCCGGTTTCTCGAAGACCTGGCTGATGTCACCGAACTCCATGGTTCGACCCGCATACATGACCGCCACGTTGTCGCAGAGTTCGCCGACCACGCCCAGGTCGTGCGTGATGAGCAGCACCGTGAGGCCCATCGACTCGACCAGGTCCCGGAGCATGGAGATGATCTCGGCCTGGACGGTCACGTCGAGTCCGGTGGTCGGCTCGTCCAGGATCAGGAGGGTGGGGGGATGGATCACAGCAAGCGCGACCATGACCCGCTGCGCCATACCGCCGCTCAACTCGTGTGCGTACTGGCGGATGGTGCGGCTCGGGTCGGTGATCCTGACCCGCTCCAGGATCTGGAGCGCCGCCTGCCTAGCCTCGTCCTTGGTGGCGTCCGTGTGGGTCCGTAGGGCCCGACCGAGTTGCTCCCCGACGGTGAACACCGGGTTCAGGGCGGCCTTGGGATCCTGGAATGCGATACCCACCCCGTCACCGCGGAAGAGTTCCATCCGGTCCTCCGACCAGGAGAGAACATCCTCACCCCGGAAGAGCACGCGGCCGGACACGTAACGGAAGTTCTCGGGCATGAGTCTGGGGATGTTCAGGGCGGTCATGGTCTTGCCCGAGCCGGTCTCTCCCACCAGACCGGTCACCTTCCCTTCCTCGATCGCCACGTTGACGCTGTTGATAGCGCGGACATCACCACCGATGGTGTCGAAGTATCCCTCGAGGTTCTGGATCTCTACCAGGGCGGCCATCAGGGCTTCGCCGCTCTCACTTGCGGGACCTCGGGTCCATCACGTCGCGGACACCGTCGCCGAGCAGGTAGAACCCGGTCGTGAGGGTGAGGACGAACAATCCGGGGAACACCGAGACCCACCACTCGCCGGTGATGATCTCCGTCTGGCCGCGGGCGATCATGGATCCCCACTCGGCGGTGCCCGGCTCGATTCCGATACCCAGGAATCCCAGGGCGGCGGTAACCAGCACCACCCACGCCGCATTGACCGAGGCGTACGCCAATACGGGCGAGAGGCTGTTGGGCAACAGGTGGCGGAAGGCCACCCGTGTAGCCGATCCACCCACCATGCGGGCCGCCTCGGCGAACTCCCACGTGCGCTTGGTGAGGATCTCAGCCCGTACCAGACGGGCGTAGTAGGGCATACCGATGAAAGCCATCACCACCACGACGTTGAGTTCACCGGGCCCGATGGCGACGACCACCATCATCGCCAGCAGCAATGTCGGGATCGACTGAAGGATCTCGAGGAGCCGCAGGAGGATGAGGTCCACCATCCCGGCGTAGTAGCCGGCGATGGTGCCGAGAACCACCCCGGCCACCAGGGCTGACACCACCGCCGACGCGGTGATCCGCAGGTCGAGGGCGGTGGCCGCGATCGTCTTGGAGAAGACGTCCGAGCCCACCTTGTCGGTGCCGAACCAATGCTCGGCGCTGACACCGGTCAACGGATCCCCCACAAGTACCGCACTCGGGTCGTGGGTGGTGATGAACCTGGCGAATAGCGCAATCAGGATGAAGATTCCAACAAGGATGGTTCCGGCCGTCAGGCTCTTGCTCTGGCCGAACACGTACCTGATCTTGCCCCACCTGCTGCGTCCCGGCGCGATGACGTCGAGCGAACCGCCTTCCGGAGCACGGTCGGCTGTCATGTCGATCACGACTTCCTCCTCATCTCGTCCTCGGGTCGATCAGCATGTAAACGATGTCCACCAGGAAGAACGCCACGATGTAGGTGACCGATGCCACCACGACGAAGCCCTGGAGGGCGGTGAAATCCGACTTGAGGATGGCATCGAGCCCATACTTGCCCATTCCGGGCCAGTTGAAAACCGCTTCCACCAGCACGGCGCCGGTGAAGACGAAACCCACGATCGTTCCGATCATCGTGACGATCGGAAGCAGGGCGTTCTTCAGGGCGTACCGGAAGTAGATGACCTGCTTGCGGATGCCCAACGCCTTGGGCGTACGGATGTACTCGGAGCGCATCACCTCCACCATCGAGGCGCGGGCCACCCTCGTTATGGGGGCCACGATGACCACGCCAAGCGTCAAGCTGGGGAGTATGAGATGGCGAACCGACTCCCACCAGAGCGTCAAGTCCCCCCGAATGAGGCTGTCGAGCGTATACAGCCCGGTGATTTTCTCGGGCGCTACCGCACCGAGGGGCAGCCGGCCTACAGGCCCGGGCAGCCAGCCGAGGATGACGAAGAAGATCAGGATGAGCACCAGACCGAGCCAGAACGACGGAAGCGCCATCCCGATGAGGGTGATGCCTCGCACCGAGAAGTCCAGGGGACCGTCGCGCCTCGCCCCTGCTAGCACGCCCAAGGGGACGCCGATCACGATGGCAAACGTGAGAGACACCAGGGCAAGCTCCACCGTCGCGGGGAGCCGGTCCCACAAGTCGCTCGTTACGGGCCGGCCGGTGATGGTCGATTCACCCAGGTCGCCTTGGGCCAGATCGGCCAGGAAGACCCCGTACTGCTCGGGGATCGACTTGTCCAAGCCCAACTCGACTCTGATCTTGTGACGGAGTTCCTCGTCTGCCTGGGGCGGAATGTACAGCGCTACCGGGTCGGGCGCGAACACCCTTGCCACCAGGAAGGTGAGCGTCACGACGCCGAAGACTACCGGCGCTACCAGCAGGAGCCGGGTGAACAGTTGGCGGGACAGCCCGGAGTCCATCCCCGACCAGTCCTACCTCGGATCGCCCGGCCAGAGCCTGAGGGCTGTGAACGCGGCGTGATGGGTCAACGCGCCGCGTTCACATGACCGGAGAGCCGTTAGGGTCACCCGGCCGGCCTCAACAGGTACTGGCGCAGATGCGGGTCGGCAGTGAAGGCCACACCGGTGATCTCCGGATGCACTGCGCCGGGGAATCCGCGCACGGCAAGCATGATCATCGGGAGGTCGGCAGCCGCGATCCTCTGGGCCTCACGGTACGCGTCGGCCCGCGCCTCGAGGTCCGGGTTGAACCGGTTCTCGAAGTGCAACTTGTCGACTTCGATATTCGAGTAGTGGGTGGCGTTCGAGAATCCGCCCACACCGACCGGCCCCGGGAACCCACGGGTTACCAGCCAGAGACCGACATTCGGATCGGCGTCGTCCAGCCAGATCAGCCCGCTGCGCATCTGGATGCCGGCCATCAACGTGGCGTCGTCGTACCGGGCCGTTGTCTGCTCCTGGTACTCAGTCGCCGGTAGTGGCCGGAGAGCGACGTCGATCCCCACCTGCGAGAGGCTGGCTTGGAGGAACAGGGCAATGTCCTCCCACTCCTGCCGCTCTTGGGTGTAGAACAGCTCGGTGGAGAACCCGTCCGGGTAACCGGCCTCGGCCAGCAACTGGCGGGCCCTGTCAAGGTCGGTGTCGTAGTCCCACGCCGGAATGTACGAGGGTGATGCCGGATTGACGATCGAATAGGAGCGGGTCGCGTTGGTGAACGCGTTCTCCACGATCGTGTCGTAGGGCACCGCGTGCGCGAGCGCCTGGCGCACTGCCAGGTTGTCGAACGGCGGGGTGGTCAGCGGGAGGTCCAGGCGCCAGATGTCGGGGATCTCGGCGTTGACGATGGTGAAGCCGGCTTCACCGAGGGCATTGAGCTCCCTGGTACCGAGGGCGAAGGCCACGTCCACCTCTCCCCCGAGCATTAGTGCCGTGATGTCCGCCGGGCTGCTGAGCGTCCGGTAGATCACCCGGTCGAAACCGTTGTAGGCCTCGCCGAGTTGGTTCTGATCCCCTTCGGTCCAATGGCCTGGGACACGGCGCAGGATCATCTCGGTTCCGGGTGTCGCCGACTCGATCACGTACGGGCCCGACCCCTCCGGGTTCTCCTTGATCCACTCGTGACCCCAGGGATCGTCGTCCGTGGCGCGGGCCTGTAACTCGACCGAGTCCACGATCCCGAAGATCGGGAACCTCATGCTCGGCAACGAAGCCTTGAGAAGGAACGGGGTCCCGTCGGCCAACTCGTAGTCGAAACGGACCGTGTAGTCATCTATGACCGTGATCTGGCGGGACGGCTCGAAGATACCGGCCAGGTTGGAGTTGAACGTTCCGAAGCCGGGCACCTCGACCGCTCGCACGAAGGAGTACCGGATGTCGTGGGCAGTCAGGGGGTTACCGGTCTTGTTGAACGTCACGCCTTGGCGGATCGTGAACGTCACCGATCCTCCGTCGATCTCCCAGCTCTCGGCCAGGCCCGGCGCCACGCCGAGGCCGTCCCATACGAAGGTGCCGTCCTCGCGCTCGGTGAGCGAGTAGGTGAGGAGCCGGTCGTAAAGGCCGACGCCGGCCTCGCGGTTGAAGTTGAGGAGGCTGTCGGGTGGATCGAGACTGTTGGGGTACCCGGTCCAGGCGATCACCACCGTCTCGGCGTCCTGCACGCGGTCCGGAGCTTGCGTCACATCACCCTCCTCGATCTGAGGCGGCTGGGTGGTAGGCGGTGTGGTGGTCGTCGCTTCTGCCGTCGTCGGGGCTTCTGTGTCAGCGGTCGTAGCCGCCGCGGTGGTGGTGGGTGCGGCTGTGGTGGTGGGTGCGGCTGTGGTGGCCGGTGCGGCTGTGGTCGCCGGTTCGTCGTCACCGCACGCGGCAGCCACGATTGCAAGAACCGCCATCAGTATGAATGGGTAGTAGAACCGCTTGCGAGTCATTGTGCCTCCCTTTTGGGCGATTCGAAACTCAGCCCTCAGCCATTCGGACCGGGGCCGCGAAGCCTCCGTGCCGTTGGATCATACCCATCGGCTCTGAGGCGCGTCACGCGAAAGCGCGACTAGATGGGTTCAGACCGGCCAGCTCCGCATGTGATAGGCGTCGTCCCAGAACATCCACTCGTAGCGCATGCCGAGGCGCCACTTCTCGAGGAGCCCATCGAGGTCATCCTGCTCGAGGCCGACGGTCAGCCGATCGACGGCGGCGCGGAAGTCGTCCATCAGGTCGTGGTGGATCTTGCTGCCGTAGTACTCCATCCAGGATTCGCGGCGCTCCTCGCCGATGTTCCCCGATACCTGCTCGCCGATGAGGTCGTATGTCCAGGGGCAGGCTACGAAGCTGGCCAGCCAATCGATGGTGCGCCCGTCGAGCGCGTTGTACCACATGTGGTACGTGTACCCCCTGCAGGCCGGCGCCATGGGCGGCAGGTTGTCCGGGTCGCCTCCGAAGCTCTTCAGCAGATCGCCCTGCCGTTCGTCGCTCGGCTCGAGGTTCCAGTCGCGGGTGAGCAGATCGAAAGTCTCCTTGTCGGGCGCCTTGGCCGCCGCGACCAGCCGGCACCTGTAGACGGCGTCGACGTATTGGAGGTTCTGTTCGAAGTAGAAGCGGAGCACCTCATCCGGGAGAGTTCCCGCTTCGAGCTCGACGAGGAAGGGATGGCTCATGATCGCGTCCCAAACGTCGCCGGTGTTATCCCAGAACCACTGTGCCCGGCTTGATGTCTGATCGCCCATGGGCCTCTCCTCTCTCGTTCCCGGCGCGAATCGTAGCTGTTAGGTTGCCGCCTTGAGAGTCAGGACGGGAGGGTTTCGGATGTCCGTGCTTCCGGGAAGGAGGGCGTTGGTCACCGGGGCCGCCTCGGGCATCGGTGCGGCAACAAGCCTACGGTTCGCCCGCGAGGGAGCCTCCCTTGCCCTGGTGGATCGCAATGCGGACGGCGTAGCTCGTGTCGCCGCCGAGATCCGTTCGGCGGGGGCGACCGCGGTTCCCGTTCCGGCCGATCTGGCTATGGCCGCGGACGTGCACCGTGCGATAGAGGAGTCAGTGCGCGGACTCGGCGGGATCGACATCCTGGTGAACTGTGCCGGGGTGGGTCAGCATCCCAAGCCCATCGAGGAAACGGATGACGCCGAATTCGACCGCCTCTTCTCCGTCAACGTCCGGAGCGTGTTCCTCATGATCCGGGCGGCGCTTCCCCATCTGGAGCAGGCGAGCGAGGCGGTCATCATCAACATCGCATCGAACATCTCGATCCGGCCCCGTCCCGGATACGCGGCCTACACGGCGAGCAAGGGGGCGGTGGCCTCTCTCACCCGGAGCCTGGCCCTCGAGCTCGCGCCGAGAAACATACGGGTCGTGGCGCTGTGCCCGGCGGCTTCGGATACCCCGATGCTGGTGGAGTTCATGGGAGGTCAGAACACCACCGAGAGCCGTGAGGCGATCACCGAGGCGATTCCCATGGGCCGCCTCGTACAACCGGACGAGGTGGCCGCCGTGGCCGCTTGGGCGGCGTCGGAGAATGCGAGGATGGTTACCGGAGAACTGATCTCCGTAGACGGTGGCCGGGGCCTCTGACTCCTCTGTATCGGCATCGATCCGCGGTCCTAACCGTTCATCCGTGACAGGTTCCTACGCCTGATGCGCTGGCCGGGCCGGCCATCCCTATTCGCCGGTCTGGAGTACGACCTCCGCCCTCACGCCTCCCCATCGAAGGTGATGACGGAGCGGGCTACGGTCCCGCGTTCGAGGTCGTCCATGGCGATCCCGATCTCCTCGATGGGTCGGGTCCGTCCGACGAGTTCGTCCAACTTGATCATGCCCTGGCGGTAGAGCTCAAGGTACCTGGGAATGTCTGTCCGGGTCCTTGTTGAGCCCATGTTCGAGCCCTTCACCGTCTTCTCGTAGAGGAAGTCAACGCCCGGCAGCGAGATGTCAACTCCCTCGGGGATCATCCCGATCAGCACGGCCGTCCCCCCGGGCCGCAGCGACGCGAAGGCATGCTCGGCGGTCGTCTTCTGCCCTATGGCGTCGAACGCGTAGTCCACGCCCCCGTGCGTGATCTCCATCAACTCGTCCACCGGGTCACGCGAGATGATCACGTCGGTGGCGCCGAACTGGCGAGCGGACTCCGCCTTGTCCGGGAACACGTCGATGGCGACGATCCGCCCCGCTCCGGCGACCGCGCTTCCCTGGATGACATTCAGCCCGACCCCTCCGGCGCCTATTACCGCCACGGCGGCGCCCGGCCGCACGCCGGCGGTGTTGAAGACGGAACCCAGGCCGGTGATGACCGCACATCCGACCGTCGACGCGCTGAGCAACGGAATGTCCCGATCGATCCTGGTCACGGCGTGTTCGTGGACGAGCATCATCTCCGCGAACGCCCCCACACCCCAGTAGGGATGGATCTCCTCCCCGGACCGTGACAGGCGCGGGCGGCCGCCATCGCGAGTCGTGCCCTCCTGGGGGCAGAGAGCCATCCTGCCGGCCAAGCACCACTCGCAACGACCGCAGAAGACCATGAGGCAGGCCACGACATGATCCCCGGGACCGACGTAGCTCACCTGTTCGCCGACGGCTTCCACGATCCCCGACGCTTCATGGCCCATCACGGTGGGCAGCCGGGTCGTGTGGTGGCCCACGAGATAGTGGTGATCAGACCGGCAGACACCGGCGGCGACCGTTCTAACCAGGACCTCGTCCGGAGCGGGGGTATCGACCGCGACGTCTTCGACTGCCAGCCGGCCCGGAATGGACCTGAGTACTGCTGCTTTCATCGATTCGTTCCCTTCGAGCTAGGAGGGTACTGAAAAATGTCCCGTTGGCCCGACAGCAAGAAGGAAAACCGCAGGTCAAGGCTCCGCGGGCCGATCCATCCCCGTCTTTTTCAGCACCCTCCTACGGCGCCTGGCCGTCCTCCGGTAGAGATGCAAGACGGGCCACCAGGTCGGGGGTGAGCGGGAGGCGGTCGATCATCGGATGGCCGGGGAGGGCGTCCGCGACCGCGTTGGCGATGGCCGCCGGAACGGCGATCATTCCCGATTCCCCCATCCCCTTCACTCCCAACACCGTGTTGGGCGAGGGAGACTCGATGTGACCTATCCGGATGGTCGGCACTTCGGCGCAAGTGGGGATCTGATAGTCCATGAGGCTGCTCGTCAGCACCTGTCCGTCGACGCTGTAGGCCACCTTCTCTGCCAAGGCGTATCCCAGGGCCTGTGCAGCGGCCCCGTGGAGTTGACCCTCCACGATCAGCGGATTGATGACGCTGCCGCAGTCCTCGACCGCGACCAGGTCGACGACCGTTACGGCGCCGGTCTCCAGATCGAGTTCCGCCGTAGCCACCACGCAGCCGTTCGAATAGGTGGCGCCCGGGTCGTGGAAGCGTTGCGAGCTGAGCAGCGGCTCGGGTTCTGCGATTCGCACTGCAGGGTCGAAATAGGCGGCCGCAGCCACATGGGCGACGGGGATTCCTGCCGACCGGTCACCGCCCACGTGAACGATCCCGTCGCTGATGTCGAGATCGCGTTCGGACGCCTCCAGCAGATGGCCGGCGATCCGGAGCAGTTTGGACCGCACGTCCTCGGATGCGAGCACCACCGCCCCGCCCGTCACGACTGCAGTGCGCGAGGCACGCGTGCCGGCCATGCTCGGTGGCGTGGCGTCGGTGTCGTCACTCCGTACCTCGATGGTTTCCGGGGGAATACCCAGAGCGGCCGACGCCAGTTGGACCAGCGTCGTTTCGTGTCCCTGACCCTGGGTGGGTGTCCCGACCGCCAAGGTCACATGTCCGGTGGAGTCCATGGTGACGCGAGCGGCATCGTGGGACGCGAAGACCCAGTGGGATTGGGCCGCGCCCGCGCTTCCCCAACCGTTCGGCTCGACATACGGGCTGATACCGATCCCGAGCCGGCGCGGGTAGGAGTTGCCCTTCTGCTGTTGGCGGAACGAGCGGTAGCGGGCCATCTCCAGGGCCTCGTGCATGGATTCGCGGAACGATCCACTGTCATAGACCATGCCCGTAACGTTGGTGTAGGGCGTCTCCTCCGATCGGATCATGTTCAGGCGCCGCAGCTCCGCCGGATCCCGTCCTTCCTCCCGGGCTATGTGATCTATGAGCAGCTCGCGGGCGGTGTGGGACGCGGTCCATCCCACTCCTCGGTACGGGGAGGCCGGCGCCTTGTTGGTGAGGACGGCCTGGATCTCGCACTCGAAATAGTCGATCCTGTACAGGCTCGGGACGAGGAGCGCCGACAGATACGGTTCGATGAGCGCGCTGGCGCTGTTGTGGGAGTAGGCGCCCGCGTCCCCTATGACCTTGGCGCGCATCGCCCGGAATCGGCCGGTCTCATCGACGCTCATCTCCAGGGAGACGATCTGTTCCTTGGCCTGCGGGGCGGACACCAGATTCTCACGCCGGTCCTCGATCCACCTCACGGGGCGTTGAAGTGCCATCGAAGCGAGGGCGACCGCAACCTCCTCCGGCGCCGCAGGGATCTTCTGCCCGAAGCCTCCCCCAACGTCGGGGACGATCACCCGCACCCTGGACTCGGGGAGGCCTGTGCTGACGGCCAGGCGACGGCGTAACAGGTGATGCCCCTGGGTCGAGGACCACACCGTCAGGCGCCCCCGGCCGGCGTCGTAGGAGGCCAGGCAGCCGCGCGTCTCCATGGGCACAGCCGTTGCCCGTCCTCCATGGAACTCGGATCTGTACACGCGGTGGCCCGATGCCGGCTCCTTCGCCGGGTCCCCGAACCTCTTTACCTCGCTGAAGACGACATTCGAGCCGAGCTCGGGGAAGAGCAACGAGGCACTGCTGCGGGCTGCGGTTCGCGCGTCGGTCACGGCAGGAAGCTCCTCGAAGTCGACGAAGACGAGGTCCGCCCCGTCCTCGGCGGCGTAGCGGTCCTCCGCAACCACGAGGGCGACCGGCTCGCCGACGTAGCGGACCCGGTCCGCGACCAGGGGTGGCTGCGGGGTCTTGCGGAGTCCGTCGATGGCTACGGCATCCACCAGCGGAGCGTGGTCCGGGAGCGTGGCCGCCGTCAGCACGGCTCGAACACCGTCGAGCCCGCCCGCTTCCCGCGGATCGACCCCACGCAGGATGGCATGTGCGTACGGTGATCTCACGAAGGCTGCGTCGAGAGTCCCCGGGAGGCGAACATCAGCCAGGTACTCGCCCGAACCGGTGAGAAGCCGGGGATCCTCCCTGCGGGTAAGCGGCGCGCCGATCAGGGAGGCGATTCGATCCCTGTGGCCACCCGTCATCGGCGTCCCTGGAAGTCGACGGCGATCCCGCGCCGTGAGGGTCTGTACGTCCGCTCCATCCGGAAGGTTGGTGACCGGGGTCGCGGCCGCGCCGGACGCGGCAGGTTAGATTGCAGGCAGACCATCGCATGAACCCGCGCGGTGGGTGTCGACTCCGATTGTACAGGGAGGCACATGTCCCGGACCCTGATAGCGGGCGGCACCGTGCTGGCGAACGGGGACCTGGGAACCATTGCGGACGGCGCCCTGGTGGTCGAGGACGGGATCATCATCGAAGTGGGGGAAAGGACCCGTCTCGAGGCGCACGGTCCCTTCGAGACCGAATTGGGCGGCACCGACCGGATGATCCTTCCCGGTTTCGTGAACGGCCACTACCACACCGAATGCTGGACCGCCCCGGGGCTCCTAGGAAGCCTGTTCGAGCTGGACAATCTCTACATGGGCTCGGGGCTAATCGACACCACCGAGGAGATCATCGAGCTGCTGGCCACCTACGGGCTGATCCATGCGGCAAAGGGGGGCCAGACCACCCTGATCGACACCTTCTACGGTCGGCCCTGGATACACCTGCTGGGTGCCGAGGCCGCGCTCCGGGCGTACGACGCGGTCGGGCTGCGCGTGGCGCTCGGGATCACCATGAGGGACCAGAACACCTATACCCATGAGGATGACGAGAAGTTCCTGGCCCGTCTCCCGGCCGCCATCGCGGAGGAGGTGCGGAACTCGCCCCTCGGTTACGCGTGGCCGATCGAGGATCAGTTCCGGGTTTTCGACCAGCTGTACCGGGAGTGGGACGGGCGCAGGGGACGATCCCGCATCATCCTGGCCCCGGACTGGACTCCGGTCTGCTCGGACGATCTGTACAGACGCTGCCGCCGGGCGGCCGATGAGTACGGCACGACGATCACCACCCACGCGCTGGAGACCCGCTCCGAACTGATGTGGACCGTGGAGAACGTGGGTCCGTCGGGGATGCGCCGCCTTGAGGAACTAGGCGTGCTCGGCGAGGACGTCACCCTGTCCCACTTCGTGTGGGCCACCGACGAGGACATAGCGGTCGTCGCCGGTAGCGGGGCGGTGCCCGTGCACTGCCCCGGCTCGAACCTTCGTTCCTCGACGGGCATCTGCCGGGTGCGGGACGTCCTCTCGGCGGGCGGTTCGCTCAGCATCGGCACCGATGGCATCGCTTCCGGGGACCGCGAGGACATGATCGGCGAGGTGAGGCTGGCGAGCTACTTGCAGCGGGACGCCGGTGACATCACCTCCGGCCCGATCCCGGGGGAGACTCTGCTCCGGGCCGCCACCGAGGGCGCCGCCGTGCCGGCGGGGTTCGGAGGAGAGGTAGGAAGGTTGGCCCCCGGCTACCAGGCCGATCTCGTCTGCTTCCGCACCGACCGGATCGGTTTCCCGGCCGCCCGCTACGCCAGGACCCCGGCACCGGATCTCCTGGTGGAGCGGGCCGACGCCGGCGACATAGAGTTCGTCATGGTGGGTGGTGAGATGGTGGTACGGGACGGGGAGGTCCTGCTGGTGGACGAGCAACGGATCATCGACCGCATCAACGAGCTCGCCGAGGATCTCTACAAGCCCACCGCCGAGGCCCGCCGCCGGCGGGAACTAGCCGATCTCATGACCACCCACATAGAGGAGATCTGCCGGCGCTGGTACCAGATACCCGTCCACCGTCCGGCCACCATCATGAACACCCGCAGGGCTCCAGGTGCGTGAACGGCCATCGTAGACAGGTACACTGCGCGACCGACCGTTCAAGTGGCTCGCCGGCACTGTCGCACCCCGGGCGGGTCCCCGGCGGCCGCATCAGGGCGAGGAGAGGGGATGACCATGGAGCCGATCCGGTGCGCCCTGGTCGGGCACGGCATGATCGGCAGGGAAC
>WTGW01000087.1 GCA_011523395.1 Acidimicrobiia bacterium | reverse complement strand
ACCTCGTTGGTGGTCTCGTATCCGAGAACCACGTTGGCCACCGAGTCGCCCACCAGGATGATGTCGACCCCGGCCTGATCCGCGACCTTGCCGCCCGGGAAGTCGTAGGCGGTAAGCATCGTCAGCGGTTCCCCGCCCTTCCGGGCCCGCACAGCAGGCGCGGTTACCTTCTTGCGAGTGCCACCGGGCGGGTGGCTCGACGTAGGGTTCGACATAACTGCTCCTTCTCCCCACCATCGAGGTTGGGGGACACCTCCCGGCTCCAGAGTCGTCACTGGAGGCCGGAGAGCAAGTGGTCATCTTGTGAACCGTGAGGGGAACTGGCCCGCCTACCCAGGTCGCGCCTTTCCGTCCGGTCTACCGGTCAGTCTAGTGGCCTGCCTTAGGAACGGCGGAGTGATATGGCGTCGGCAGCGGTGTTCCTCGCATGGCCCGCTGACGAAGGCGTACCGCAGCGGTACGTTGAGGAAGCGGAACGCAGCGACGGGATGCCGATGACCGCCAGAGCACGCCTGGTTGTTTCGAAGGCAGGCCACTTTCGCACCTGCCTTCGGAACGGCGGAGTGATATGACCGCCTCATGCACGCTCCGTTATGCGAGCGGTCGTCTCTGCGTGAGCCAGATGCCCGGAGAACGACAGGTGCGATCAGTGTCGCTGACAGAATCGGACCGTGCATACCAGTTGTCAAGACCACTCAGATGACATAGACTCACAGCTGGCTAGAGCAGGTACTTGTTACAGCGTGGGGGTCAACGTGTCGAACGAAGTCATCCTGACCGAGGACCTGCTCATAGAGCGGCTCCGCGAAGCCGGACTCCGCCTCACCCTTCCGAGAAGGGCTGTACTTCGCGCCCTGGCGGCGAATGACGAGCCGTTCGTGAGTGCACGGATGATCATGGACCACGTTCACGAGACCGCGGGCCGGATGGAAGCGTCGACCGTCTACCGGATCCTCGACGATCTGGCCCGGATCGGGCTGGTTCACCACATATCACTGGGCAACGGGCGGTCGGGGAGATGGCACATCACGCTTGACCACGACCACGAACATCTCGTGTGCGAAGCGTGCGGTAGGACCATCGAGGTGTCTCACGCCGAGTTCGCTCCTCTCTTCGAGCTCCTCTCGAGCAAGTACGGATTCCAGACCAGCCCACACCATTTCGCAATCGTGGGCTCCTGTGAGGATTGTGGCCCGCAGGACGACCATCCTCATCCACGGGGCAGCGGTTAGCCCGGCTTCGAGCCTGTCCGAGAACTCGCTCTACCGCCGGTCGGCTACCAGCCTCGGGCGATCCACTCGGGCAACTCCGGCTTCTCGGTCCCGATGGTGGTCTTGGTCGGACCGTGTCCCGGATAGACGTCGGTGCTCTCATCGAGGGTGAGCAGCCGGTCCTTGATGCTCTTGATGATCTGGTCGAAGTCTCCACCCTCGTACTCGGTAGCGCCCGGGCCGCCCGGGAACAAAGTGTCCCCGGAGAAGAGCACGCCCGGACTGAGGAAGCACACCGATCCGGGCGTGTGGCCGGGCGTGTGCATGGTCAGCAGGCTGGTCTCCCCCAGAGGGATCACCTCCCCGTCGGCCAGCGCGGTCGGAGCGACCCGAGTGGTTCGCGCCGCCAACTCGTGATCGGCGGGGTGGAGGAGGAAGGGAACGCCGAGGGCGTCGACCACCGGGGCCACGGCCCTCAGATGGTCATGGTGGCCATGGGTGGTGAGTAGGGCCTCCACCTCCACACCGTCGGCCAGCTCGAGAATCCGATCCGGTTCGGCGGCGGCGTCGATGATCACTCCCCGACCGGTCTGGGCGCATGCCACCACGAAGGCGTTGTTGGCGTATTCGCCCACCAGCGCCGCCCTGGTCAGGATGGTGCCGTTGTCAAAGGTCCAACTCATGGCGGCGACTCTAGACGAATCGCCGGTTCGCCCGCTTGGTGAGGCTTTCACGGAACACGATGGCCCATCCGGCGTGTCCCCGATCCCTCCACCGCACCACGTATCGCCGCAGCAGCGGCGGTTCTCCCTGGTTGGGACGGAGCAACCGAGTCGTGTCACACCCCTTCGATAAGTTGGTTATCGCCAAGCACCTACACCGGCCGATGCGCCTACCGATCGGAACGGCCGGCCAGCAGGGAACACATGGGGCTTCGTGGAGCGAACCGCCGATCCCGGCAGCCGGCCGGGCGTGGCCGACCACGCTCCAAGCCAGGACAGGTGGTGGCGGGGGAGGGCCCGGTGCGGAGCGCCGGTTTTTCGCGACTTCTCGAACTTGAGGCAGAGAACGTCACACATGACGCCCTGATCCTCAGGAACGGACCACCGTAGATGGCGTTCTGATCCTCAGGTTCGGTAGAGGCGGTCGTAGGCGGCGAACATGGCTTCGGGGTCGGTCTTCGCAACCAGCACGCTGACGCCGGGTCGCGAACTTGCCCTTCGCAGCGCTTCCACCGTGTCGGTGGGCTCGATACCTTCGGCCATCACGCCGAAGCCGCAGGCCACGGCCACCAGGTCGTGGTCATGAGGAGTGACGAAGAGCCCCCGCGCCTGCGCGTAGGCGCCCTCTCCGCCGGACTCCCGGAGGGATCGGAGGTAGGGGAGCATCTCGAATATGGCGCCTCCCCGGTTGTCGAGCACGACTATCGACAGGTCCACCCCCAGCGCTCGGGCCGTGGACAGCGATCCCGCATCGTGGAGGAAGGTGAGATCCCCCACCAGGGCGGTGACCCGCCTTCCGAGTCCCAGGGCCGCGCCGGCTGCCGACGCCAGCGCGCCGTCGATCCCGCACGCACCCCTGTTGCCGAACACGGTCGCGCCGCAGCCCGGCTCCAGCATGGCGTTCACATGGCGCACCGGCATGCTGGAACCCGCCCAGACCAGGGACTCGTTGTCGAGCACGTCCGCTGTCAGGGCCAGCTCGGTGTCGGGGTGGTGGGTGCGCTCGTAGCGGCGCCGCTCGCGGACCCCGAGCTCAGCGGATCGCCAGGCACGGGTCCAGGCGCCGTCCAGCGGTGAGGGCGACACCCGCTCCAGGAGCGGTGCGATCGGATCGCGCAGGATGGCTTCCGGACCGGCTACCGTCCACCGGAAGTCCGGATCCAGGACGACCTCGGGTGCTCGGAGCCCTTCCAGCCAGTTCTGGGTGATCGTGCCCGTGGGCATGCCGCCGATCCGGATTACCGCGTCAGGGGTCTGCAGGGCTGAGAAGCTCCGGTCCCCGGCCAGCATGTCACCGGTGGTAATCAGGTTCTCACCGCCGCGGCGTCGCAGTCCTGACATCCCGTCGGCGAGGATCGGCCATCCGGACCGCGCCGCCAACCGGAGCACGGCGTCCCCCTCGGCCTGGCCGGTCTGTCTGGGACCCACCATGATCACTCCGTTGTCGGCCCGGTCCATGAAACCTTCCAGCGTCTTCACGGACGGTCCGAGCACCCGCTCCCCTCCGGACTCCGGTAGCGACATCTCGAACGATTGTCCGGTGTCGCGCCGCTCCGGGGGCTCCAGCGGCTTGTCGAGAGGGACGTTCAGATGAACCGGACCGGCGTTGGGCGGGTAGGCGGCCCCCAGCACGCGCAGCACCTCACCGGCCACCCACTCGGGATCGCACTCGTGCGCCACCGCAAGGTTTGCGGAGGCGCGCACCGCCGAGCCGTAGAGCCCGATCTGGTTGATGGTCTGGGGAGCGTCCCGATCCAGGAAACCTGGCGGGCGGTCGGCGGTGACGGCCACCAGCGGCACCCGACCTCGATCGGCTTCCACCACGGCCGGCAGGTAGTTGGCGGCCGCCGAGCCGGAGGTGCAGACCAAGGCGGCCGGCCTCCCGGTGGCCCTGGCCAGGCCCAGGGCCGTGAAACCGGCGGACCGCTCATCGAGCACCACGTCGGTGGGCAGGCCACTGTCGCTCACCGCCAAGACCAGCGGCGTGGAACGGGAGCCCGGAGAGATGATCACCCTGGCCACGCCCCCCTCCACGAGGGCGGCAGCGATGGTGTCGGCGGTGGCGTAGGCTCGCCGCCGGTGATCGGTCATACCGGAGCGAGAGACGGGAGGAGCGCTCCCAGCTTCAGATCGGTCTCCAGGAGTTCCTTCTCCGGTTGCGATGCCGAGACGATACCTGCGCCCGCGAAGAGGCTGGTCCGGTCGCCTTCGATCAGGCAGGACCGCAGGGCGGTATGGAACTCGCCGTTCCCGGACAGGTCGCAATAGCCCACCGGCCCGGCATACCAGCCCCGGTCGAAGGGCTCGTGGGCCGTGATCCAGCTCGTGGCCCGGTCCCGAGGCAGGCCTCCCACCGCCGGGGTGGGATGGAGGGATCCCACCACATCCAGCACGCCGGTTCCGACCGGCGCCACCGCGCTGATCGGCGTGGCCAGATGGAGGATGCCAGGCAACTCGAGAACTCCGGTCCGTTCCGGGGGATCCAGCGCGAAGCCCCGGTCCGACAGCCGGCGCATGAGCTCGGAGCGGACGTGGGCGTGCTCCTCGAGTTCCTTCGAATCGCTCAGGAGGAGGCGCGCCATGCGCCTGTCCTCCGCCCCGGACGACCCCCTCGGCGCGGTTCCGGCCAGGGCGAGCGTCCTGACAGTCAACCCTTCGACCCGGGCCAGCAACTCGGGAGTGGCGCCGCAGAACACGGCGCCACCGGGTCGGGCGAACGCGAAGATGACACAACCGCCGTGGATCCGGCGCAGAGCGGCCAGGAAAGGCCCGAGATCCGGCCGGTGATCGACATCCAGCCTGCGGGCCAAGGTCACCTTCTTCAGGTCTCCGTCCCGGATCAACCGGATCGCATCCCCTGCGCCGGACAGGTAAACCGGATCTCTCAGGTCGATGCCGTCGGCACGCCGGGCGTCCGTCACCCCGGGGGCGACCCGCGGCGGCGCCACGCGGCGGGCGGCCCGGATCCGCCCCATCAACGCGCCGGCGACCGCGGCCGGATCGGCGCCGGCGAGAACCTCGGTTGCCGCCACCCACACCCGGTTGCCGGGGTCCTGCCGGATGTAGGCCAGCTCGGGGAGCACGAGCCGCCCCGCCGGGAATCCCGGCCAAGCCGCGCCCGGGGCGAACGAGAAGCCCCCGACCAGGAGCGGGGCTCGCTCCGCTCCTTCGAGTGCCGCCGGGTGGGTCCGGCTCGCGAGGTCACGCACGGCGGCCGAGGCGGTCCCGAACCGTCCGGCGTCCGCCGGGGTCCGGATCGTGTGCGCCTCCCCGGCGGCCGCCACTGCGAAGCCGCGCTCCGGCATCTCCCAGTAGGCGAAGGGCGGCCCGGCCTCCAACGCTATGGCGAGTGCATCGCTCTCCTGCGCGGGCGCTGCCAGGGTGACGATCGAGGGACGCCCGGAAACGGCGGCGCGGGCGGCGGCGCGGGCGACGCGTTGCTCCAACCGCCCGTGGCCGGTCATCGCCACTCGGTGTGGATCACCATCTGACGTTCCTCGATGTCCTCGAGGGCCTTGACCAGGGCCGCGTCCTCCGATTCGTCCAGCCGTTCCTTGACCCGGGTGATCATCGTGTGGTGGAAGTGCTGCGCCACCAGACGGGTGACGTGGACCACGAGAGTCCGGAACATCTCGGCCAGCTCGACGGGCCGGTGGGGCTGGTTGTCGCGGATGTGGTCGTTGAACAGGTCGATGGCGGCGTCCACCACGCTCTCCACCGATGTGGCATGCCGCGCCGCCAGGGCCGCCAGCTTGTCGAGCGGGAACCCGGCCTCGAGCAGCGACATTCCGGCGGCCAGCATCGGTGCCACATCGGGAGCGAATCGTTCCTCCTCGCCGTCGCCGAGGGGCTGGATCAGGCCGGCCGACACCGCGACGTCCACCAGATGGGGGGGAAGCCCGGATCGCTCGGCAAGTTCGGCCCGCCCCAGGCCGACCGTCGCCCCGGCCAGGGATTCCAGGAGCGGATGCCCTGACTCGTCCAGGAGGCGCTTGATCTGGGCCAGGGTGAAACCGTCATCGGCGAGCGCTCGGATGGTTCGCAACCGGGTCAGGTGGGCACTCCCGTACACCACCGAGCGGCCATCCCGGTCGGTGGGAGGCAGGAGGCCCATCCCCTGGTAGTAGCGGACGGTGTCGACCCCGACCCCGGCCTCGGCGGCCAGTTGCTCCACCCGGTATGCCGTCTTGTCGCCAGCCATAGCTCCCACTCTAGGAGTGATCGCTCACAACTTCCGCCTCGACGCGGTCAGCCGGGCTCCAATCCCAGCGACTCCTCGGCCCGGTCGAGCCGCTGGCCTCCCAGGAGAACGGGCGCGAACAGATCTCCGTAGCGGGCGATCCGGTCCCAGATCGTGGCGATTGTGAGGCTCGCAGGATCGATGGAGTCCAGCTCGTCCCACCGCAGCGGCGTGGAGACCGGCGCTCCGGGGCGGGGCCTTACCGAGTAGGCCGCCGCGATGGTGGCGCCGGCCCGGTTCTGCCCGGAGTCGATGTACACCTTGCCTGCACGGTTGGGGATGTGGCGATCCATCGTCACGTTCTCCGGGTTGGCGGCGGCCAGCAGATGGCCGAGCCGCTGCACGAACATCCTGACCCGGGCGTGGTCGTGGACCGGGTCGAGAGGCACGTGGACGTGGATGCCTCTCGATCCGGAGGTCTTCGGGTATCCCCTCAACCGGAGGTGGCCGAGGGCTTCTCGCAAGAGACCGGCGACAGCCACCACCTGGTCCCAGCTCGAGCCTGCGGCGGGGTCGAGGTCGAACACCGCGAAGTCCGGGGTGTGGAGGGACCGGGCCCGGGAGAGCCAGGGGTGTATCTCGATGCAACCCATGTTGGCCAGCCACATGAGGGACTCGGGCCGATCGGCGGTCACGTAATCGATCACCGCGCCCCGATGGGCCGAGTCGATCGGGACCAGCGGCATCCAGGCCGGCTGGTGGCCGGGGGCCTGCTTCTCGTAGAAGGAGGCGGCCTCGGCGCCGTCGGGGAACCGGGCCATGACGATCGCCCGGTCCTCCAGGTGGGGGAGCAGCACGGGCGCAGCCGAGGCGTAGTAGGAGATCAGGTCGCCCTTGGTATAGCCGTCGGGGAAGAACTGCTTGTCGAGGTTGGAGAGCCGCAGGGGGTGGTCGTAGCCGGCCAGGGCGTAGCCCTTGCTGGTCTCCGAGGCCCTCGGCACGGTCGGGAAGGAGACGCGGCCGCTGGCGGCGGGCCGTCCGGGTGTCTCTGGCTTGGTCACGGAGGCCAGCGCGCCCTTGATCTCCGTCCGGATCCTGCCATGGGACGGCTCATCGCGGGACTCGGAGATGACGGTCATCCGGAATCCGGCCCGGTGCACCGCCTCGACCAGCGGCGCGACCCGGAGGTCGCCCCGGCCGTAGGGGAGGTGGCGGATCTCGCCGGTCTCGTCGTACAGGACATCGCTGAACTGGGTGTGGAGCGGATCGATCTTCCACCCGGCGAAGTTCTCCCGCAGGAACCCGAGCACCGCCTCGAACGCCT
>WTGW01000113.1 GCA_011523395.1 Acidimicrobiia bacterium | reverse complement strand
CGGAGGCCACGGCCTACTCGCTGCGCTTGGCCAGGGCGGTCACCGGCCGCGACCTGATCGTGAAATTCGAAGGGGGGTTCCACGGCAACCACGACTACGCGGGAATCGCGGTTGCCGCCCCGACCACAGCCGACTACCCGACCGGCAGACCGTTCACCGCCGGAACCCCCGGCGCCGTGCGGGACACCGTGCTGGTGGTCCCCTACAACGACCCCGACGCTCTCGAGCGGCTGGTCACCCCGGTAGTGGACCGGGTCGCAGGGATCATCGTGGAGCCGGTGCAGCGGATCATCCAACCCCTTCCCGGGTTTCTCCAGGGGCTCCGGAGCTTCTGCGACCGCCACGGAGTGCTGCTGATCTTCGACGAGGTGGTGACGGGATTCCGCCTGTCCTACCAGGGCGCCCAGGGCTACTACGGCGTGACGCCCGACCTGGCGGCCTTCGGCAAGATCATCGGAGGAGGGGGAACGCTGGCATGCGTCGCGGGCCGGGCTGACGTAGTCGACCGGACCAGCCCCCGACTCAAGGGGACTCCTCGCTACGTGTACACGTCGGGCACTTTCCACGGCAATCCCCTGGCGGCGGCGGCCGGGCTGGCCACCCTCGAAATACTCCGCCGACCGGGCTTCTACCAAGACCTGTCGGACCGGACCCGACGCCTGTCACGCCGCCTGACCGAGGTGCTCGTCGACCACGGCCGCCGGGCGCTGGTGGCTACGGCCGGCTCCCTCTGGCAGGTCCTCCACATCGACCGACCCCCGGAACGCTACGCCGACCTGCTGGCCTCGGACCAGGCCGCCAACCTCCAACTCGACCGGGCGCTTCTTGCCAACGGGATCAACGTGATACCCGGGCTGCGACGCTTCGTCAGCGCGGCCCATTCGGATGCCCACTTCGAGGCAACCGCCGTGGCCCTGGACCGCGCCTGCCGTGAGGAGGCCCGAGTCAATAGCCGTGCGGCCGGGCCGGGAACCGCGAGCACGGCAGACGGTTCGGCCGCGGGCACGCCAAGCCACCAGCATCCATGAAGATCGTCCGGATCTCGGTCTTCGGGTTGACGCTGCCCCTGCAGCGGCCCTACGAACTGCAAGGAGGACGCCTCCGCTTCGAGCAACTCGAATCGACACTCGTCCGGCTCGACACCGACGAAGGGGTAAGCGGCTGGGGTGAAGCATGCCCCTGGGGATCGACCTACCTTCCCGCGTTCCCTAGGGGTATACGCGCCGGCTTGGAAGAACTCGCGCCCGGCCTGCTCGGACAGGACCCTCGCCGCACCGACGTGGTCAACACCGTGATGGACACGGCTCTGCCGGGACATCCCTACGTGAAGTCGGCCATCGACATCGCCTGCTGGGACATCCTCGGGAAGGCCACCGGCCTGCCCGTGTGTGACCTGCTGGGAGGCCGGAGACCCGGGGACGTGACCATCCAATCCTCCATCCCTACAGACGATCCCCCGGAGATGTTGCGGACCATCGAGCGCTACCACGCCAGGGGCTACACGATCCACTCGGCCAAGGTGGGGTCGGGCGTTGCGGCGGACATCGAACGGATCGAGTACCTGGCGGAGCGGATGCCGGCAGGTAGCTCCCTCACCATCGACGCCAACCGGGCCTGGATTCCCGACCAGGCCATCCGGGTGATGCGAGCAACCGAGGCGGTCGACGCCTACTTCGAACAGCCCTGCGAGACCTACGAGGAGTGCCTCCAAGTCCGCCGCTCCACCCGCCAACCGATACTCCTCGACGAGATCATCCACACGTACGGCGACCTGGTACGAGCCCACCATGACCAGGCCTGCGAGGGAATCGGGCTCAAGCCGAACCGGGTGGGCGGGCTCACCAAGGCCAGGCGCATCCGTGACTTCTGCGTCCAGGTGGGTCTGAGGCTGAACATCGAGGACACGGGCGGAACCGCCCTGGCCGACACCGCCGCGGTTCATCTCGCCCAAGCCACACCTGCCCGCTACCGGCGCGGCACCTGGTTCTGTCACGAGATGATCAATGTGGATCCGATCATCGGAGGAGCACGCAACCTCGGCGGTGTCACGCGCGCGCCCGGTACTCCGGGTCTGGGCGCCGAGCCTGACCCGGCAACACTCGGAGACCCGATGCTGGTGATCGGCTAAAGGACCGGCCGCCGGACGGTACGACCATGCGGAACTGACCGTCCCCGAGGTACTTTCGGGTGCGGTCCCGGCCGCCGCCGACGGGTCGTGATCGGACACGCAAAGCCCGCGCCCGATCGATAGAATCGTTCCGTATCGTAAGAAGGTTCCGCATCGTGGAACCGGAAGGGCTCAGGGAAGGCAGAGGAGGCAGGAATGAGCGACTTCCCGTCCAGCGCCCATGTGGTCGTGATCGGCGCCGGCATCGTTGGGAACTCGGTGGTGAAGCACCTCGCTGCCCACGGCTGGCGCGACATCGTCCAACTCGACAAGGGCCCCCTCCCGAACCCGGGAGGTTCCACCGGCCACGCCTCCAACTTCATCTACCCGGTGGACCACAACAAGGAGATGGCCCACCTCACCCTCGACAGCCAGGTGCAATACGAGGAGATGGGCGTGAGCGTCACGTCGGGAGGCTTGGAGGTCGCCAGGACGGAAGCCCGCATGCACGAGTTGAACCGCCGCATGACCTCCGCCAAGTCGTGGGGTATCGACAGCCGGCTGGTGACCCGGGAAGAGATCGAGGAGCTCGTACCGTTCCTAGACGTCAACGTGGTCCTGGGCGGCTGGTTCTCCCCCACCGTGTCCGTGGTGGACTCGTTGCGGGCCGGCACCCTCATGCGGGAGTACGCCCTGGATCTGGGCGCCCTGTCGGTCCATCCCGTGACCGAGGTCCTGGACATCGAGACGGATCGGGGCCGGATCAGCGCGGTGGTCACCAACAAGGGAAGGATCGCCTGCGAGTACGTGGTCATCGCTTGCGGCGTCTGGTCCCCCCGCCTGGCGCGGATGGCGGGCGCGTCCATCCCCTTGACTCCCGCTGTTCACCAGATGATCGACGTGGGCCCGCTCGAGATCCTGTCGGCCACCAACAGCGAAATCGGCTACCCGATAGTCCGCGACATGGACACGTTCTGCTACGAGCGCCAGACCGGGGGCTCCATGGAGGTGGGTTCGTACGCCCACCGGCCGATCTTCCACCACCCCGACACCATCCCGTCCATCGAAGAGGCCCGGCTGTCGCCCACCGAGCTGCCCCTGACCATGGACGACTTCGACCCGCAACTCGAGCAGGCGGTCGAGCTGATGCCCTTCCTGGGCGATGCAGAGATCAAGTACGGCATCAACGGACTGCTCTCGTTGACCCCGGACGCCATGCCGTTGGTGGGTGAGACGCCCGAGGTCAAGAACCTGTGGTCGTGCGCCGCCATCTGGATCAAGGAAGGCCCGGGCACCGGTCGGGCCCTGGCCGAGTGGATGACCCAGGGCTACCCCGAGATCGATCCGCACGCCTCCGACATCGCCCGCTTCTACCCCTACATGAAGACCGAGCGCCACATCCTGGACCGATGCTCGGAGCACTTCAACAAGACCTACGGCATCGTCCACCCGCGGGAGCAGTGGGACAGCCGGCGCAACAGCCGGGTCAGCACCCTTCACGCCACCACCTCGGCGCTTGGGGCGGTGTACTTCGAAGCGGGCGGATGGGAACGACCCCATTGGTACGAGTCGAACGCTCCCCTGCTCGAGGAGTACGGCGACCGGATACCCGAACGCCCCCACGAGTGGGATCGCCGCTGGTGGTCGCCGATCCAGAACGCCGAGCACCTCGCCCTGCGAGACCGGGTGGGCATGATCGACCTGACCGCTTTCGCCATCTTCGACATCACGGGCTCCGGTGCTCTCCAGTTCGTCCAGTACATGACCGTGAACCAGGTGGACCGCCCGGTCGGGAGCGGCATCTACACACCCTTGCTCACCGAGGAGGGCGGGTTCCGCTCCGACCTGACCATCCTGCGCATGGGAGAGGACCATTTCCGGGTCATAACCGGCGGCTTCGACGGTGCCCGCGACGCCTACTGGTTCCGGAAGTGGTTACCGGAGAGCGACTGCGTGACCTTCGCCGACATAACCTCATCCATATCCACCATCGGCGTCTGGGGTCCCAGCGCCAGGCGCCTGGTCGAGCGGGTCACCGATGACGACGTCTCCCATGAAGGGTTCCCGTACGGAACCTGGAAGCACGCCACCATCGACTCGATCCCGGTCACCATGTTCCGCATCTCCTACGTAGGCGACCTGGGATGGGAGATCTACACGAGCATGGAGCACGCCCCGATGCTGTGGGAGACGCTCTGGGAGGCCGGCCAGGACCTGGGTGTGGTGCCGGTGGGCGCCGGCGTCTACGGAACCACCGGTCGCCTGGAGAAGGGTTACCGGCTGATGGGCGCCGAGCTCGAGTCCGAGTACAACCCGGTGGAGGCCGGCCTGGCCCGGCGCCTGGTGAAGAAGGCCGACTTCGTGGGCAAGGAGGCCTACCTGAAGGCTCGGGAGGAGGATCCCGCCGCGGTGTGCTGCACCCTGTCCCTGGAGAGCTACGTGTCCACGTCAGGGGTGGCCCGGTTCCCGATGGGCGGGAACGAGCCCATCCTCACCCAGGAAGGTGACCGGATCGTGGACCGCAAGGGCCGGGTCTCGAGGGTGACCTCGGCCGGGGCGTCGCCGTCCCTCGACACATACCTGTTCCTGGGCTATCTGCCGCCCGAGTTCGCCCAGGAGGGCCGTAGTCTCCAGATCATGTACCAGAACGAGTCGTTCCCGGTGAAGGTGGCCCGGGTCGGCTCCAAGCCTCTGTTCGATCCGGACGACAGCCGGATGAAGAGTTGAACGCGGTAGGTCGGAGGGTACTGAAGTGCGGATTCTCGTCTGCGTCAAGAGGGTTCCGGCCCCGGGGGCGAAAATAGTCCTGACTCCCGACGCCCAGGACATCGACGCCTCGCTGCTGGGCTTCGCGATCAGCCCCCACGAGGAGTGCGCGGTCGAGGAGGCGGTCCGGATCGTGGAACGGGAGGGCGGGTCGGTAACCGTCCTGACGCTGGGTCCGCCCGAGGCCGAGGAGCAGCTGCGGGCGGCGGTGGCGGTCGGCGCCACCTCGGTGGTCCTGCTGCCGAGCGACATCCCGGACTGGGACCCGGTTTCCACATCCGCAGCCCTGGTCTCGGCCATTGCCCGGCTGGAGGAGGAGCAGGGCGAGCCGTTCGGCCTCGTCATGTTCGGCAACGAGTCGGCCGACTCCGGCGGCTTCCAGGTGGGCATCCGGGCGGCTCGATCCCTTGGACGCCCGATGGTGACCGGCATCAAGGGCATCGACACCGAGGGGGATTCGATCGCCGCCCGTCGCGAGACCCCATCCGGCTGGGAGTTGTACCGCCTGCCGTTGCCGGCGGTGGTCGGGGTCAAGGAGGGGATCAACCTGCCCCGCTACCCGACGTTGAAGGGCCGCATGGCGGCCCGCCGGGCACCGGTGCAGACCATGGAGCCCGTCGCCGGCTCGAGCGGCCAGTCGAAGGTGATGCTGATGACCCCGCCCGACGCCGGATCGGCGGTCGAGATTCTCGGCGAGGGTCCGGAAGCTGTACCGGCCATCGTGGACATCATGGAAAGCCTGGGTCTGGTATGAGCATCTTCCTCTACCTGGTCGAGCATGATCGGGGCCGGATCGACGAGACCACGCTCGGAGGGATCACCGGCGCCCGGACACTGGCGGAGAGCCTGGGCGCCGAGCTCCACGCGGTGGTGATGGGTGCCGGTGCGGCCTCGGCCGCCGACGGCCTCGACGCCTACGGCGCCGAACAGGTCCACCTGGTCAGCCACCCTCTCCTGACCGACTACGGCCCGGATGCGTGGGGGGAGAGCCTCTTCCAGCTGGCCGGGTCGGTGGGCGCCAGTGCGGTGATCGCCACGGGAACCGACCGTGGCAACGAGGTGATGGCCCAGGTCGGCGCCCGTGCGGATCTGGCCATGGTGGCCAACTGCCTGGCGATCGAGCCGGACGGCGACGACTGGTTGATGACGCGGGTCCGGTGGGGCGGAAGCCTCCACGAGCGGGCCCGGTTGTCGGCGCCCGTCAAGCTGGTGACCCTCGCTCCCCACAGCACGGAAGCCGCGGCCACCGGCCAACCGGCAGCCGGAACAGTCGCGGAGTTCACGCCCGAGTTGGACGAGTCCCACACCGTGACCATGGTGGTGGACCGGGTGACCGTCTCGGAGGGCATAACGCTCGCCACCGCCCCCGTGGTGGTCAGCGGCGGGCGCGGGGTCGGGAGCGCGGAGGCCTTCGACATCATCGAGGAGTTGGCGGGCCTGCTGGGAGGAGCGGTGGGTTGCTCCCGGGTTGTCACCAACAACGGCTGGAAGAACCACAAGTTCCAGGTGGGCCAGACCGGCACCGTGGTCGCGCCCGATCTCTACGTCGCCTGCGGCATCTCCGGCGCCATCCAGCATTGGGTGGGAATGATGAACGCCAAGAACGTCCTGGCCATCAACATCGACCGCGACGCGCCCATGGTCACCAAGGCCGACTGGGCCGTGATAGCCGACCTCCACCAGGTCGTGCCGGCCATATCCGCCGAAATCACCCGCCGCCGCACCCTGGCCGCCGAGTCGGGATAGTTATGAGAAGGGAACCGGTCCGTCGCGGAGGACGACCGGGGGGACGCGGGTCAGGTCGACAACGGTCGACGCCTCGCCTCCCTGTCGCTCCCCCTCCAGGTACACCGGCACGCGGTCACCGAAGAGGGCCCGGGCCTGGACGCTGTCCAGCGCGGGCGCCGAACCGCTCGGGTTGGCGCTCGTGACCGCCAGGGGACCGGATCCCGCCAGCAAGCTCCTCAGGAGATCGTGATCCGGGACCCGCACCGCCAGCGTGCCCCGTTCGTGATCCCCGACGCCGGCCGCCAATGACACCCTGGTACGCAATACGGCGGTGAGCGGCCCCGGCCAGTGCGGTTCGACGAGCCGCCTGTCCGCCTCGGTCCAATGCACGAGCCCTTCGATCTGATCGAACGAGGCCGCCAGCACGGCCAGCGGCAGGCTCCACCCACGCCCCTTGATCCGGAAGAGTGACCGCACCGCCTCCTCGTTGGCAGGATCGACCGCCAGGCCGTAGACGGTGTCCGTGGGCACGCCTACCACCTGGCCGGTCCGCAGCGCTACCAGGGCCGCTTCGAGGCTCATGTGGTGATCCGGGCGATCAGGAACCGATCCCGACCGGCCAGGTCGGGGAGGACGCTTGCCTCCCACGGCGGGCCCCTGAACGCCCAGCGAATCTTGGCGCCCTGCCGGTCGCCTATCTCGGCGACCAGAACGCCATCGGACGCCAACCACTCCGGTGCCTCCGATGCGAGGTACCGGAAGATATGGAGGCCGTCTCCGGCCGCCAGGGCCAGGCGGGGCTCGTAGTCCCGGACCTCGGGAGGCAGCTCGAGCCATTCCGAGTCCGAGACGTAGGGGGGATTGGTGACGATCAGATCGACCTCGCCGCG
>WTGW01000038.1 GCA_011523395.1 Acidimicrobiia bacterium | reverse complement strand
TGGCGGTGGCGTTCGCCCGGTCGCCGATGGTGGTCGCCCAGACTGCCTGGGATCTGGCGTCCTTCACCGGGGGCCGGTTCCGGCTGGGTCTGGGAGCCCAGGTGAAGCCCCACATCGAACGGCGGTTCTCGATGCCCTGGGGCCGGCCGGTGGAGCGGATGGCCGAGTTCATCGGCGCCCTGAGGGCCATATGGGACACCTGGCAGAACGGCACCCGCCTTCGCTTCCGGGGTGAGCACTACTCGCTCACGCTCATGACGCCCTTTTTCGATCCGGGACCGATCGCCCATCCGGACGTGCCCATCCACATAGCAGGGGTCGGCCCCCGGATGTCGCGGCTGGCAGGAGAGGTGTGCGACGGCTACCACGTCCATCCCTTCCACACCGTCCGGTACCTGCGAGAGGTCACCCTCCCGGCCATGCGCGACGGTGGGGGCGCGGCCGGGCGCTCACTCGATCAGGTGGAGATGGCGTCGTCGGTGATGGTGGTAACCGGCCGTGACGAGAGCCAGATCGAGGAGGCCCGGTTGGGCGTCAGGCAGCAGATCGCCTTCTACGCCTCCACGCCGGCCTATCGGAGGGTCCTCGATGCCCACGGCTGGGACTTCGGTCCGGGGCTCGCCGCGCTGGCGAGGATGGGACGTTGGGAGCGGATGGCCGATCTGATACCGGATGAGGTGGTCACCGAGGTGGCGGTGGAGGCGCCGGTGGACCGGCTCGGTGCGGCCGTCAGAGCTCGCTACGAGGGGTTGCTGGACCGGGTGGGCCTCTATCCGGCCGGAGGGGTGCCGGCATCCATGACCGATGAGGAGTGGGGCACGATCCTGGCCCAGGTCCGGGGCTGAAGCCGCGACAGCGCCCGGCGACCTCAGCCGCTCAGGGCGAGGGCGGTCTCGACCCGAGGGTCGGCCACCGCCTGTGCCCGGGTTAGGGGATCCGGTGGCTACCCTCCCGTCCGGAAAGGAGCACCGCTGATGCCGTCGCGCCCGGTCAACGTGGAGGATGCCTTCCGCGACATAATGGCCAATTTCGCGGCCAGCGTGACGGTCGTGACCAGCTACTGGGACGACCGCCACCACGGTCTGACGGTGTCGGCGTTCACCTCCGTTTCACTGGTTCCTCCCCTGGTTCTGATCTGCATCGACCATGCCTCGCACAGCATCGAGGCCTTGCGGGCGGCCGGTGGGTTCACCGTCAACATGCTCCGGGAAGGCACTGCCGACATCGCCCTGCGGTTCGCCTCCAAGGACCCCGACAAGTTCCGCGGCCTGCCGGTGCGGGCGCCCCGATATGAGGGGGCCGGGCTGTCCCTGCCGTCGCACTCCTTCGCCTGCCTCGAATGCCGTACGGTCGAGTCGGCCGTGGCGGGGGATCACACCATCTTCATCGGCCACGTGGAACACGCCGCCCGATACGACCCCGGTCGCCCGCTCCTCTACTGGCAACGGGACTTCCGCCGCCTCGAGTCCGGCTAGCTACGGAGGTTCCAGGCGGCCGACTCGGGGTCTACGGAGAACCGAAGTCGTGGTCGATGAAAGCCTTCAAGGTGGTGCCGCTGATCTGGCCGTTGATCTGCCGGGTAATCAGGCCATCCGCTCCGATCAGGTAGGTGACCGGGAGCCCGACGAACGGGTAGTTGTCCGTGACGCTGCGGCTGTCGTCGATTCCCAGCGGGTAGGACGCACCGACCTCGGCGGCGAAGCTCTCGGCGGGCCCGGGAGCATCCTCCACGGCGACGCCCAGGAACGCCACCTGGGGATTCCCTTCCGCCACCCGCGAGAACTCGGGTATCTCGATCCGGCAGGGGGCGCACCAGCTGGCCCACAGGTTGAGCACCAGGGGCCGCCCATCGGTGGATCGGTACTCGGACATCACGAACCTGGACCCGTCGAACAGCGCCACGGACATACCGGGGGCGGGTTCTCCGGCCAGAGGGCCCCGCGGGAATCCCGCCACATCGATCGAGAGGGATCCGGTACCTGCGGCATCGCCGGGTGGCGGATCGGGGGTACCGGTCAGCAACGCCGCCCCGGCGATGACGATGACGGCCATGGCGGCGGCGGCGAGCTTCCAAGCCGTCGGCATCCGCCGCCGTCCTGGACTCTCCGGGGGAGGATTGAGCGCCGCGTCGGTAGGCGGATGGTGGTTCGACTCGGCCACGACCGCAGGGTAGCGGTGGCCGGCTCGTAGTCACCGGCCGGGGAGTCGGCGGATGGTTTTTTCGCGCTCTCGCTACGGAAGGTCGAGAGTGTCACACCCTTTTCGTATGTTCCATATCGTCAAGCACCGCAGCGATCGGCAGCATCAAGACGTCAGTCGATCACTCGAGGGAACAGCGAGTGCGTCCGGGGCGACCCACCCTGACCCGAGGTAGGGGATGGGTGTGGCCGACCACGCCCCGGAAGCCCAGGAGGTGGTGGCGGGGGCCGGGCCCGCCGGGTCGGGCCCCGGCTCCGCGATTTTCGCGTTCTTGAGTCTCCCATCTCGCGCAGCAGTCCGTTCCCGGCCGCCCCGTTCCATTCGCTTCTCGGCAGGATTGGTATGCCAGCCCGACTCCTAGACTCCGTGCGTTATCTGACAGGAGGACGGGAGGACATGCCGAGCAGGGACGGATACACCCAGGGAGAGCCGTGCTGGGCGGACCTCAGCACCGAGGACACCGAGGGGGCCAAGGCCTTCTACGGAGGGGTGTTCGGCTGGACCTGGGAGGAGGCGGGCATGCCGGACGCGGGCATGCCGTATTCCATGGCTCACAAAGACGGTCGCAGGGTGGCCGGCCTGGGCCCGATCTCGCCGGAGTTGACCGCGATGGGATTGCGTTCGGTATGGAACATATACCTGGCGGTCGACTCGGCTGACGAGGCCTACCGGAGGGCGATCGATGCCGGCGGCAGGGGACTCATGGAGCCGTACGACGTCATGACCGCGGGCCGGATGGCCTACATCATGGACAACCAGGGGGCCGCCATCGGTTTCTGGCAGGCGGGGGACCATAGCGGCGCCCAGCTAATCAAGGAGCCCGGGACGATGAGCTGGAGCGAGCTCTACGTGCCCGATGTCGGCGCGGCGACCGGGTTCCTCGGCGCCGTCCTCGGCCTGACCGCCGAGGCCGCCGACATGGGTCCGATGTCCTACACGTTGCTCAAAGTCGGTGACGAGGTAGTGGCTGGGGTTATGGAGCCTCCCGAGAACGTTCCTACGTGTTGGAGCGTCTACTTCGGCGCCGCCGACATCGACGAGACCGCCGGCAAGGTGACCGAATTGGGCGGCCAGGTGATGAACGGCCCCTTCCCAACCCCGCTCGGGCAAATGATCGTGGCCGCGGACACGGCCGGAGGGGTGTTCCTCGTTCACGACTACTCCACCCAGGCCGGGGGTGCGGGATGACGGGAACGGCCGGGTAGCAACCGTACCGGTCCGCTGCTGCGACCGGCGCCCTCGGATTGGTCCTAAGGGATCAGTTCCACGGAGTCAGTCCGTGGCGGCCATCTCCTTGAGGACGGTGTGGAGGATCCCGCCGTTGCGGTAGTAGTCGACCTCCACCGGGGTGTCGATCCGGGCCAGTGCCTGGAAGGATGTCTCCGAACCGTCCTCCCGCCGGGCCGTCACCGTCAACAGCTGCCTCGGCGTCACGGAGTCGTCCACATCGATGTCGTAGGTCTCGGATCCGTCCAGGCCCAGCGAAGCAGCGCCGTCGCCCGGCAGGAACTCGAGAGGCAGGATCCCCATTCCCACCAGGTTGGACCGGTGGATCCGCTCGTAGCTCTCGGCTATGGCCGCCTTCACACCCAGCAGGAAGGGGCCCTTGGCGGCCCAGTCCCGGCTCGATCCCATCCCGTAGTCGATTCCGGCGATCACGATGGTGGGCGTGCCGGCGGCCCGGTAGCTCAGCGAGGCCTCGAAGATGCTCTTCACCTGCCCGTCAGTGAAGTCGGTGGTCCAACCTCCCTCCGTTCCGGGCGCCAGGTGGTTCCGCACCCGCAGGTTGGCGAAGGTTCCCCTGGCCATGACCCGGTCGTTGCCCCGCCGGGAGCCGTAGCTGTTGAACATCAGGGTAGGCACGCCGGACTCTTGAAGGTACCTACCGGCCGGGGTGTCGGCCGGGATCGAGCCCGCCGGGGAGATGTGGTCCGTGGTGACCGAATCCCCCACCTTCACGAGCACCCGGGCTCCGCTGATGGGCGTGATCGTGTCGGTCTCCATCGTCAGACCGTCGAAGAACGGTGGGGCCTGGATGTAGGTGCTCTCCGGGTTCCATTGGAACAGGTTGGAGGGGTGCGTGGTGATCTCCTGCCACTCCGGGGACCCGTCGAACACGGTGGAGTACTGCCGGGTGAACTGATCCGACGAGATGGACCCGCCGACGATGCGGGCGATCTCGGCGGGTGAGGGCCAGACATCCCGCAGATAGACGTCGTTGCCGGCGGGATCCTTCCCGAGCGGCTCTGAGGTCAGGTCGATGTCGACCGTCCCGGCCAGCGCGTACGCCACCACCAGCGGCGGCGAAGCCAGGTAGTTGGCGCGGATGTGGGGGCTGATCCGCCCTTCGAAGTTGCGGTTGCCGGACAGAACCGATGCGACCACCAGGTCGTGGCTGTCGATGGCGTCGGCGATGGGGTCGGGGAGGGGGCCGGAGTTGCCGATACATGTGGTGCACCCGTAGCCGACGTTGTAGAAGCCGAGTGCCTCCAGGTCCTCGGTGAGCCCGGCCCGGTCGAGGTAGTCGGTGACCACCCTGGAGCCGGGCGCCAGGGAGGTCTTGACCCAGGGCCGGCGGGTCAGGCCCAGCCGGCGGGCCTTGCGGGCCAGCAGACCGGCCCCGATCATGACCTCCGGGTTGGACGTGTTGGTGCAGCTGGTTATGGCGGCGATCACGACCGATCCGTCCTTCAGGTCGAAGCTCGCCCCGTCGCTCTCGACACCCCCGGCGCCCTCGGGGTGGCCGTGGCCGGCGAAGGTGGTCTCCAGATCGGCCGCCCACTGGTCCTTCATGGAGCAGAGGGCGATGCGGTCCTGAGGCCGGCGAGGGCCGGCCATGGAGGGCTCGATGGCGCCCATGTCGAGTTCGATCAGGGATGAATAGACGATGTCGTGGCTGTCGTCCCGCCACAGTCCCTGGAGGCGGGCGTACTGCTCGACGGTCTCGATCAGCTCGGGCGGGCGTCCGGTCAACTCCAGATAGGAGATGGTCTGGCGGTCGACCGGGAAGAAGCCGCAGGTGGCTCCGTACTCGGGTGCCATGTTGGCGATCGTGGCCCGGTTGGCCAGCGGCATGGCGTCGAGGCCGGGTCCGTGGAACTCCACGAACCGTCCGACCACGCCGTGCTCACGGAGGATCTCGGTGACCCGCAGCACCAGGTCGGTGGCGGTCGCCCCTTCGGCCAGGCGCCCGGTGAGCCGTACCCCCACCACCTCCGGGACCAGCATGAAGATCGGCTGGCCGACCATCGCCGCTTCCGCCTCGATGCCGCCCACTCCCCAGCCGAGGACGCCGAGGCCGTTGATCATCGTGGTGTGCGAGTCGGTCCCGACCAGCGAATCGGGATAGAGGGTGGTGCCGTCGTCCCAGACCACCCGGGCCAGGTACTCGAGGTTGACCTGGTGGACGATACCGGTGGCCGGCGGTACCACGCGGAAGTTGTCGAAGGCCGACTGGCCCCACTTCAGGAACTCGTAGCGTTCCCGGTTGCGCTCGAACTCGCGCTGGGAGTTGATCTGCAGCGCAGTGCTGGAATTGAAGGTGTCGACCTGGATGGAGTGGTCGATCACCAGGTCGCACGGGACCCTGGGGTTGACCTTGCTGGCGGCCGAGGGACTGCCGGTCATGCGGACGATGGCGTCCCTCATGGCGGCCAAGTCGACGATGGCGGGCACCCCGGTGAAGTCCTGCAGCACCACGCGGCCGGGGGAGAACGGGATCTCGGACTCGGGAACCTTGGCGCCGTTGTAGGAGGCGAGCGCCACCACGTCCTCCTCGGTGACCACCCGTCCGTCGCAGTTACGCAGTGCCGATTCGAGCAGGACCTTGATCGAGTAGGGCAGCGAGTGGATGTCGCCGTGATCCCGGACCGCGTCGAGTCGGTGGACCGTCCGGGCGCCCAGTGGCGTCCGGATCGTGGCGGCGGCTTCGAAGGGGTTGGAGAAGGGGGTGTTGGTCATGGGCACGGTACCGGTTCTCTCGCTGGCGATCCTGGCGGCGCCGGGCGTTCACGCGAAACGCCCGGGACCCTTACTGATGATAATTGTCCGGACGCATCCAACCGGGCGATCGCGGCGTCCCATCGGGAAACGAGCGGCCCGGCGGGCGGCCTGCGATGCGGGAGCATCAGAAGACTGTCACAGGGTGGCCCCATACTCATGATTGCGACCAAGCACCTCGTACCGGCGGTTCGGGACGCCGGCCCTTCGGGACGGGGGACAGACTCTCGGGAGAAGGTCCCAGGTGGGACATAGGCGAACGCGTCTCCCGAACCAGGCGGCGGTGGCGGGGGTGGGGCCCAGCGGGCGAAGCCCGCCTCGGCGATTTTCGCGAGTTTGGGTGCTCCAGGGCGTTCTTGAGGCAGAGGGCGTCATGGGTGACGTCCTGATCCTGAGGATCGGGGCGCCGTGGGTGGCGTTGTGTGCATCGAGAATGGTGGGGTTTGTGAACTTGAGGCAGAGGGCGTCATGGGTGACGTCCTGATCCTGAGGTTCGCCGTACTGCTGCCCGCCGGGGCGCCCGGTTTCGGGCCATGGGCGGGCCACTAACGTATGGAACCGATTCCCGGGCGGACCCACCGATGACCGATTCCAAGACCGAGGCGCTTTCCTCGACCCTTGCCAGCACGATCGATCCCATCCTGCAACGGCCCCTTGCCGAGTTGGGTTACATCACCTCGGCCCGGACGAAGCGCCTGGGAGCGGCTGTGATAGACGTGCTCCTCCCCGTTCCCGGCCCGCCGGGTCATGCCCTGATCGAGACCGTCACGGTGGCCGCCCGGTCCGTTCCCGGGGTGCGCTCGGTCCAGATCCGGCACGAGTTGATGACCGACGAGCAGCGTGAGGACCTCATGAGCCGGGTGAGGGGAGAGAAGCGGCCCGTCGGCGGCCCCGGCTCCTCTACCTATGTGATCGCGGTGTCGTCCGGAAAGGGCGGGGTGGGCAAGTCCTCGGTGACGACCAACCTGGCGGTGAGCCTCGCCGGCCTGGGCCACAGGGTCGGGGTGATCGACGCCGACGTGTGGGGATACTCGATCCCGAAGATGCTGGGCGCCGAGGGCGCCCCGGCCGTGATCGCCGACTCGATCATCCCGCTGCGCGCCCACGGCGTGTCGGTCATCTCCATCGACTACTTCGTGCCGGACGGCCAGGCGGTGGTCTGGCGGGGACCCATGCTCCACAAGGCCCTGGAGCAATTCCTGACCGACGTGTTCTGGGACGAACCCGACTTCCTGCTGATCGACATGCCCCCCGGAACGGGCGACATCGCCATATCGATCTCCCAGTTCGTGCCCAGGGCTCGGGTACTCCTGGTGACCACGCCCCAGCCCACCGCCAGCCGGGTGGCGTCCCGGGCGGCTCGGATGGCGGATCGGGTCGACCAGAAGGTCATCGGGGTGGTCGAGAACATGAGCTGGTTCGTGGG
>WTGW01000171.1 GCA_011523395.1 Acidimicrobiia bacterium | reverse complement strand
GTCAGTGGTCAGTGGTCAGTGGTCAGTGGTCAGTGGTCAGTGGTCAGTGAATGTTGTGACCGGGGGACGGTCAGCACAACCCACGAAACCTACGGCCTTACGGAACCCGACTACCGCCTGGTCGCTCACTGGCCACTAACTGAAGTTAGGAGCGACCTCCTCCTGGAACCGGGTCCACTGCTCGATCAGGTGATCCAGGGTGTGGTAGATGAACTTCATCTCGAAGGCGGTGCAACCCGACTCGATGTAGCGGCCGATCTCCTCACTCACGTCGTCAGGCGACCCGATCAGGGACGCCGCCCAGATGGCGTCGAGTGTGTCGGTGCGCTCCTCCGGCGACAGGTGATGGCCGGTGGTCCCTGCGTAGCCCTCTTCGAAGGCCAGCATGGTGGGCTCCGCCTCGGCCCTGGCCTGCTCCATGGTGTCGGCCAGGTACACCTGAATCTCGGTGCCGGCGGTGAACTTCTCGGGATCACGACCTCTGGCCTCCATGCGCCGATGGATGTCGGCGATGGCCGCCGGGAACTGGGGCGGGGTGATCCAGAATGACAGCCACCCGTCGGCATAGTCGGCGATCATCTCCAGCGACTTCTCCGCCGATCCGCCGATCCAGATGGGCGGGTACGGCTTCTGAACCGGCTTGGGATAAACCTCGGCCTCCTCGAAGCTGGCGAACTCGCCGCGGAAGGTGGCCTTGTCCTGCGTCCAGACCTCGCGCATGGCCTCGAAGACCTCTCGGGTGTGACGAACCTTGCTGCCCCGCCAGATGCCCATCACCTCGAACTCGACGTTGTGGGTGCTCTTCGGGGCCCCCTGGCCGATACCCAACTCGAGCCGGCCGTTGCTCAGGACATCGATGTTGGCGATCTGCTTGGCCGTTCCCAGCGCTTCCCGGTACGGAAGGCACAGGACTGCCAGGCCGAGGCGGATGTTCTCCGTGATCCCGGCGATGTAGGCCAGGTTGGTCAACGACTCCATGAACAGAGGCTGGTAGTCGTCACGGGCCGCCGCTTCCCAGTAGGTCTCTCGAGAGCCGCACGAGATGTGTACGGAATCGAGCAGCTGGTTCCAGACGTAGTAGTCATGTACCCAGAGAGTCTCGAAGCCAAGGCGGTCCGCCTCCACCGATGAGCGGTGAAGGGCGTCTACTCCCGACAGGGGACCGGCGCACGTGACGCGCACGCCGAAACGCGGCTGTTTGGAAACCATGGTCCTCCGATCTGGATTATGTCGTGGCTACGGAGGCGGCACGGCGCGCCGCTCCGGCCCCTGAGACTAGGAGGGTGCTGAGAAATGTCCAGTTGGCGCGATAGCCAGGCCACGAGATCCCGGTTGGAACATGGCGGGCCAACCCATCCCTGTCTTTTTTCAGCACGCTCCCAGCCCTCACCCCACCCGCCGGACTGCAGCCGCAACGTCCCGTTCGATCTCCCCGCGACTCGTCCCCAGGCTCCGCCAACTCCCCGCCCTCCTGGCCGGCTGGCATACTCGGCCCGGAATGGGACGATGTGAACCCAGTATCCGGGAGGTCATCACGAGAGCCATCCCGCCGTCGACGGCGGCGACCGGCGCCTGGCACGCGCGTCGTCGGAGAGATAAGGGAAGCTGATGGTTGGAGCCGAGAGCCGCGTCATCGGCGGGCTGCGGGGCGTGGCGGCCGACGACGCTCATAGCCTCGGTTCCCACCTTGCCGTCCTGGCGCGAAGGCGCTCCCGCGGGCCGGGTAGGTCGGACGAAGGAAACCGGCCCAGAGAGGTCCGTACTTGCTCATGAAGGATGAGGCTTGAAAGCGGTCGTTACCACGGGGCCCGGGAAGCTCGATACCGTGGATGTCCCCTGCCGGATCGAGGAGGGCACGGTGGCGGTCCGCCTCGAGCGGGCGGGGATATGCGGGACCGACCTGAAGGTCCTGGATGGCGCGATGCCCACCCGCTATCCCCGGATCCTCGGCCATGAGGTGGTGGGAACCGTAGAGCGGACCCCGCCCGGAGCGCGGCTCTCCGCTGGAGCCAGGGTGCTCGTGAATCCGAGCGTCAACTGCGACGCCTGCTACCTGTGCGAGAGCGGCCAGACCCATCTCTGCCGCCGCGGTGGGCTGCTAGGACGGGATTTCGACGGTGTGTTCGCGGAGACCATCGGGGTCCCGGAACGGTTCCTCCATGCAGTGCCCGAAGAGATCGCGCTGGACGACACGGGGCTCCTGCAGGTCCTGGGCACGGCCGTCCACTCCCAGGAGAGCGTCCGAGTCTCGTCAGAGACGCTGGCGGTGGTGGTCGGCCTGGGAGTGTCCGGTCTCCTGCATCTCCAGTTACTGAGAGCAAGGGGTGCGGGCCGGGTCATCGGTGTCACCCGGTCGCGACGGAAGCTGGATCTGGCCAGAAGTCTGGGCGCTCATGCCGTGGCCACGCCGGACGAGGCGGTCGCGGTCGTGACCGAGACCTCGGATGGCAGGGGCGCCGATCTGGTGGTGGAGGCTGTGGGAACCGAGGCCACGGTGCTCCAGGCGATCGAGCTATGCGGGTATGGCGGCGATGTGGTGGTCTATGGCACGGTGACCGGCGGAGGGGGAACGCTGCCGTTCTACAAGTTGTACCTCAAGGAGGTCACCTTGCACTTCCCGAGAGCCGCCCGGCCTGCCGACTACAACACCTCCATCCGCCTGGCGGAGCAGGGCCGGATGGAACTCGCTCCGCTGGTCACCGCCCGCTTCCCCTTGGAGCAAGCCTCCGCCGCCTTCGCCGCAGCCAGGAGCGGGAACCACCTCAAGGTCCTCCTGACGCGCTGACTCCCTCACGGCCGGGCCGCTTGTGGACCAGTAACTCCCATGTCAGCACAACGCGGTCAAGCTGTCCCGCCTCTGCCAGGCGGTCTGCCGGGAGGTGATCGGTATGATCCCGACCAATCGACCAGAGAAGAGGATATGCGGGAGGCTTTCGGGGTCCTGAGCACGGACTGGAAGGAAGGCATCAACTGGGACGCGGTCCGCAAGTGGCGGTTGGCGCGGGCCCATGAGGCCATGAGGCGCCACGGCCTGGGCGCCTTGCTCCTCTTCTACGACGAGAACATGCGCTACGTGTCGTCCACGCTCACCCCGGGGTGGAACCGCCTCAAGCCCGGACTCCGTTACGTGGTGCTGGTAAGAGACCGGCCTCCGATCGTCTACGAGCAGGGTGACATCGGATTCCACCTGGAAGTGCACAGTCCGTGGATCCCCAAGGAGAACATCCGGTACTCCTACGCCTGGATAAAGGGCGCGGTGGGTCCTGCCTCCACCCAGCAGGTCGACAAGTTCACGCGGTCCCTCATCAGCGATCTCGAGGCGGCCGGAGTCAAGGACGAGCCTCTGGGAGTCGACTTCATCGACATCAACCTGGTACAGGCCTTCGAGCGACACGGGATCGAATGGACCGACGGCATGAGCCCGATGATGGAGGCCCGCGCCATCAAGAGCCCCGACGAGGTCAAGGCGTTCTCCATGGTGGGTTCGATCTGTGACTACATCCACTACGAGATCACCAACTTCATCAAGCCGGGAATGACCGAGAACCAGGTGGCGGCGTTCGGGTTCGAGAAGCTGTACTCCATTCCGGGCATGGAGGACGTGGAAGACGTGATCGTGTCGTCCGGTCCCAATGCCTGGCCCAACTGGCGGAACTTCTCGGATCGGATGATCCGTCCCGGAGAACTGGTCATCGTCGACCTGGCCGCCCTCACCTGGAACGGGTTCAAGAGTTGCGTGTACCGGACCTACTGCGTGGGGGGCAGGCCGACCGCCGAGATGCAGCAGGTCTACGACGAGGCTCACGGATGGCTCTGGGATTCCATCGACGCCACCGGACCGGGTGTCACCACCGCAGACGTCGCCTCCAAGTGGCCGAGCGCGCAGGAGGCCTGGGGATACGAGGAGGAGGACCAGGCCGCCGCCAACCTCTGGGGGCACGGGCTGGGCCTGGCCCAGTACGACCCGCCGGTGATCTCACGCATCTGGTCGCTCGACCATCCCGTAGAGATCCAACCGGGCATGACCTTCGCCCTGGAAACCCAGCACGGAAACCTCCACGAGTTCGGCGTGCGTCTCGAGGAAATGCTCTACGTGACGGAGACCGGAATCGAGATGGTCTCCACCTACAAGTCTCACGAGATCATCGTCGTGGACTGACCATGCCCCGGGCAGCCCGGTTGGTGTGGCTCGACGACGCCGAGGCGAGGAACGCCGCTCTGGTCGGCGCCAAGGCAGCCCGGCTTGCCGAGGCTCGGAGGCAGGGCTTGCCGGTTCTCGACGGTTTCGTGGTGCCGGTAACGGCGTCCGCCGCCGCCGTGGGAAGAGGAGTTGTTGTGCTCGGGTCCCGGCACAACTCCGGCGCGGCCCGAACCGCCGTGTTCGGCCACGGGGCCGCGAGCCTCGCCCCGGAACTCGGCTCGGCAGCCGGGAAGTTGGGAGAGAGCCTGGTGGTGCGATCCTCCAGCCGCGCCGAGGCCGAGGGGATCTGGGCAGGCGCCTTCGCAACCTATGTGGGCCTCCGACCCGACGAGGTGGCCGTCGGGGTGATCGGGTGCTGGGCATCCATCTTCAACCCGGAGGCCTTGAGGAGGGCGGAGATCGCCGGCACGGAGCCGGGCGACATCGGGATGGGGGTCCTCGTACAGCCTGAACTGGCGCCCGCCTGCGGCGGGACCGCCATGGTGGGAGAGACGGGCAAGGTCACGGTGGTGGTGACGCCGGGACACCCGGGAGCCATCCACGCCGGCCGGCAGCCGGGCGAGGTGGCGGTGGTAGCCGGAGACGGCACGATCCAAGCCAGGGACGGATCCCGGTGGAACTCCGATCTGCGCCGCGTCGCCCTCCTGGCGCGGCAGGCGAGCGAGCGAATAGGTTGCCGCCACATCGAGTGGGCGAAGGGCTGGAACGGCGACATCTACCTGCTCCAGGCACAGCCGGCGGCTCGCGTCCGAGAGGGGGCGGATACGCCGCCGGCGCCCCGGCCGTTGGGGGAAGGAGACCCGTACCTCCGCCGCCTGGTCCGGATGATGGTCCGCTATCCGGGCCCGGTGGGCGAACGCTGGGTCTGGCCATGGGCGATCGGCATGGATCTCCCTGATCCCATCGCTGATGAGAGCGCGTCCAGGGCCCCTGCGGATATTGCCGCCGGCCTACGCCGGGGTGCGGCCGCACTCACAGCACAACGCTGGAGTGGGATCGGGAGCGACGCTCCCTTGGAACGAGCCTGGTCAGCCCTCGGCCGGGGTGATCCGTCGTGGCTCCTCGACCTCATCCAGCGCTCCGGACCGGTCGATCCCGCCGAGGCGGCGTCGCAGGTCCGGAGGCTGGCGGAACTGGCAGTGTCCCTCACCGCCACGGGGGTCATCCCGTCTCCGGGGTGGATGTGGCATCTGGACCCCGGCACCCTTGACGAACCGGAACGCGGGCCGGAAGGACTGAGCGGGCGGATCGGGCTCTCCCGATGGGACCCGTTCGTCTACAGCGTCGCCGTATCCCAGGGCACCAGCATCTCCGGCCGTCCCGCGGCATCGGGATGGGGCGCGGGGCGCCTCATATCCGTCCGAACCGCAGACGATGCCGCCCGCCTCAGCCCTAGGAGCGTGATCGCGGCGCGCCAACCCATCGGCAATCTGGCGCCCCTGCTATGGAATGCGGCGGGTCTCATCACCTCCGAGGGCGGTCCCGGCGCCCATCTCTTCGAAGTAGCTGAGTGGCTCGGGGTCCCTGCCGTGTGCGGGGCGGACATCGAAGCGTGGGCCGGGGCTGGATCCCGATCGGGTCAGGGAGAGGACCTGGTCGTGGCTGTGGACGGGGACCGCGGTCGCGTGCACGCCCTTCCGCCCTCTTGAGCAAACCCCGCCGTTCGAGCGTGACCACAACCGGTAGGCTGGAAGCCCGAGCCGGCAATCGCGCCGGCTGGCTCACCACACCGACCCGACGACGGGAGAAGGATGCCGGCTATCGATGCGGTCCGTTCCATGCTCTTCGCCCCTGGGGACCGCCCGGACCTGATCATCAAGGCCGCGAGGTCGGACGCTGACGCGGTGATCGTCGACCTGGAGGATGCCGTGGCCGCCGGCGCCAAGGACGCCGCCCGCGCCAACCTAGCCGCCTGGCCCGGGCCCGACAGCGCCCTCCCCCACTTCGTTCGCATCAACGGCTTCGGCTCGGAGGCGATGTGGAAGGACCTGGTGGCCGCCGTCGAGGCAGGAGCCGAAGGCGTGATCATTCCCAAGGCCGCCGACAGGGAGGTCATACTCAAGGCGTGCGGCGCCCTGAGCGTGCTGGAGGCGGCAGCCGGACAGCCTGAGGACTCGATCACCCTCATCCCGATGATCGAGACCGCGACGGGAGTGCTGAACGCGGTCGAGGTCCTGGGTGGCTGCCGGCGCGTCCAGGCGGTCATGTTCGGTAGCGGCGAGCAGGGCGATCTGGTGGCCGATCTCGGGGTGGAGTGGGAACCGGCGGGAACGGGCCTGGCCTATGCCCGATCCCGCGTGCTCCTCGCCGCGAGAGCAGCCGGCATCCCGCATCCGATAGACGGCGTGTTCATGGACTACCGCGACCAGGAGGCGCTGCGCACCGAGAGCCGGCTGGCCCGCCGCTTGGGGTACGTAGCCAAACTCGCCATCCATCCCGCTCAGGTGGAGGTGATCAACGAGGTCTTCACGCCCACGCCCGACGAGGTGGCCCGCCACCGTGCGGTCCTCGAGGCGTTCGACCGGGCCGAAGCAGAGGGGGCGGGCTCGGTCGCCGTCGACGGCCGGATGGTGGATCGCGCTGTGGCCAGGACAGCCCGATCGGTCCTAGCCCGCGCGCGCTCTAGTAGTCGATAACCGTGATCTCGTCGACCGGCCAGCGGGTGAGGACTTCGGCGCCCTTCTCCCGGACCACGATCATCTCCTCCACCCGCATCCCGTAACGGCCGTCGGGCTCCTGGGTCTCGACGGCCATCGTCATCCCCTCCAGGATCTCGATCGGGTGATCCACCGAGATCCCCCTCCAGATCAGGGGACGTTCGTAGAGTTGGAGCCCCAGACCATGCGCCCACTGGTTCGTGGTCATCTGCCAGTAGTGCTCGGCCCCGTACCAGTCCATGCGCTCGCCCTCACGGTCAGGGAAGTGCAGCGCCACCTCACCGGTGGTCACTCCCGGACGAATGGCCTCGATCACGTCGTACATCCAGTCCCGCGCCCGCCGGTACGCATCATGGGAGCGCTGCTTCGGCTTCCCGATGGAGAACGTGCGGTAGTAGCACGACCGGTAGCCCTGGAAGGTGGCGCTGTAGAAGTCGGCGTACATGATGTCGCCGGGGCGGAGGATCCGGTCGGTGGTGTTCGCCTGGTGCTTGGGCCAGGTGTTGGGACCACTGGTCAGGTAGCCGCCCTCCACGGTGCCACCCCTCCGCAGGATGGCTTCCACGGCTGCGCCCCAGACCTCCTGCTCCGGCACCCCGGGCTCGGCCGCCTTCTTGATGGCCATGAACCCGGCCTCGCAGATCGCCGATAGCACCCGAAGGCACTCGACCTCGTCACGGGTCTTGGTCTGGCGGGCGGTATGGAGAGCGTCCGCCGCGCCGGCGCGGACGTCGAGTCCCCGCTCGCTCAGCTTGGCCGCCAACCCCGGCTGGGTGGAGTCGATCCCGACCGGATCCCGATGGACGCCGTAATCGTGGGCCGCCTCGACGATGAGGTCCGCCATCGTGTCGGCCAGGAACTCCCGAGCCGAGGGAGACCCGCTGGCACGCGGAACGTTGCCCAGACCGGGTGCGGCATAGCGGATGTCCGGCAGCCATGGACAGTTGGCCCGCTCGTTACTGGCGTGGTCGGCGGTGTCCCAGTGCACCACATCCCCGCCGGCGGTCAGGAAGCTGTAGTGATCGGCCCCCGAACCCCCCAGCATGGCCAATCCTGTCACGTAGCGGATGTTGGGGTCGTCCAGCAGCAGCACAGAACCCAACCCTGCCTCAGCGATGTGGTGCTGTGCCCGCGCCTTGCGCTCATCGCGCATGCGGGCCATGTTGATCCGCTCCTCCCAATCGACCGCCATGGTCCCGAGGGTGCCTTCCATGTATGTCGGCTCGTACAGGCTCATCGTGTCCCCTCCATTGCAGTCGGTCAGTTTCCGGTCCGGTCCGGAGGCCCGAGGTGCGCGACGAGGGCGGCAAGGAACTTGGCGCCGTCCATCCCGTCGAAGACCCGGTGATCCCCGGTCAGCGTGAGCCTCACTGTCGGCGCCGCCACCAGCATCCCCTCAACCACTACCGGCCTGGGCTTCACGGCGCCCACGGCCAGGATGCCGGCCTCCGGGGGGTTGATGAGCGCCGCGAACTCGTCAATCCCGGCGGCGCCCAGATTGGACACCGTGAAGGTGCCCCCCTCGAGGTCCCCGGGGCGCAGCCGTCCCTGACGGGCCGCCTGCTCGACGCGGCGGCGTTCGACTGCTATCCGCTCCAGCGACAACGCGGCGGCGTCCGCGATGACAGGCACCAGCAGTCCGTCATCGACCGCGACGGCTAACCCGAGATTGACGGCAGGGTGAACCCGAACCGAGGGTGGATCGGCCTCGACCCAGCCGGCGTTTACGGATGGGACCTCGGTCAGGGCCTGGGCGGTCGCCCACAGCAATAGGTCCGTATAGGTCGCCTTCGGCCTTCCGGCGGCCTGACCCGGCATCTCGATGACAGCCTCGCGCACGAGCCTGAACTGCGGAATCGCCGCTGATCTGGTCATACGCGCGGCAATCGACCGGCGCATTGCAGACAGCGGACCGGGCTCCCCGGCCCGAGCCTGCGCCGCCTCGTGCGCCTTCATCACATCAGTCTCGGTGACCCTCCCACCGGGTCCCGTCCCTTCCACACCGGCGGGGTCGAGGCCGAGTTCCGCCGCCCGGCGGCGGGCCAACGGTGAAACCGGCTTCCGCCGCGACCTCCCGGCCGCCGGGCGCGAGGGCCGGGAGCCGGTTGAGCGCGTCTCGCGAGCCGCGTCCGGCGCGGGGCTCTGGGGCGGTGCCGAGTCGAGCGAGGGCGGTTGCGCGGAGGGATCGTCCGCTATCCACGCGATGGGCGCTCCGGTAGCAGCGGAAGCCTGCGCTTCCAGGAGGGTGGCAACCAGATAGCCGCCGGCAGGGGACTCGAAGGCCACCTCGGCCTTGTCCGTCTCGATGACCGCCAGGAGTTCTCCCTCCTCGACCCGGTCGCCCGGAGACTTGAGCCACTCCACGAGGACGCCCTCGCTCATGTCCTGGCCCAGCCGGGGCATCTTCACCAGCCGCATGGTTTCCCTCCCCTTCCCATCAAGCCTTGCACCTAGTGCAGGGTCCAGCCGCCGTCGGCGGTGACCACGGCGCCGGTCACGTAGCTGGCCTCATCGGAGACCAGGAACGCGATGACCGATGCGATCTCCTCCGGTAGAGCGTGGCGGCCCATCGGCGTACCGGAGAGCATCTCCCGCCATCGGTCGGGGTCGTCCCGCCGCAGATCGGCATTCATGCCGGTAGCCGTGGCCCCCGGCGCCACCGCATTCACCCGGATCCCGTATGGAGCGGTCTCGAATGCAGCGGAGCGGGTCAGCATGGTGACGGCGCCCTTGGAGGCGGTGTAAGCGGCATGTCCGGCAATGGGCAACACCGCCTCAATGGACCCCACGTTCGCGATCGCCCCCCGGATGCCTCCTTCGATCATGGAGGCCACCACGTCCCGCGCCAGCCGGAAGGGCGCCTTGAGGTTGATGTCGATGGTGAGATCCCAGGTCTCCCGCGAGTGCTCCAGGATCGGCTGGCGAATGAGTATGGCGGCCGCGTTGACCAGGATGTCGATTCGCCCGTCCCAGTGCCGCAGTGCGGTTTGCACCACCTCGGTACAGGCCTGCGCCAGGCTCAGGTCGGCGGTGAGGGCGATGTGCGATCCGGTGAGGCTCGCAAGCAGGTCGGCCAGTCCCGCTTCGTCCCGGTCAACACACAGCAGGTTGGCGCCGTCACCGGCCAACCGGTGGGCGGTGGCCCTTCCGATGCCGGATGCGGCGCCGGTGACGATGGCGTTCTTACCCGAGAAGCGCCCGGTCATAGCAGCATGTACCCCCCGTCCGCATAGATGGACGTGCCCGTCACGTAGGAGGCGTCATCGCTGAGGAGGAAGGAGACACACGTTCCGATTTCCTGTGGCTCCCCTAGGCGGCCGATGGGAATCAGCTTCGGAGCTTCCCGCCGGTAGATATCCGGCGTCATCTCGGTGTCCACCGAACCGGGGCTGACCGCGTTTACCCGGATACCGAACGGACCCAGTTCCAACGCCAGGACCTTGGTCACCGACAGAAGACCTCCCTTCGAGGAGGCATAGGGAACCTGGTCGGGATAGGCGATGGTGTCCTCGGCCGAACTGATGTTGACGATCGCCCCGGTCAAGGCGTTCCGGACCCAGTGGCTCGCCACCTCCTGGCACAGGAAGAAGACAGCCGTGAGGTTGGTCTCGATCATGTCGTCGAGGTTGCGGTCGGGCTGGTCCCAGAAGGGAACGAAGATGTTGAGCGCCGCGTTGTTGACCAACCCGTCGATCCGGCCGAAGCTGTCGAGGGCCGAGCGTAGAAGCAGGGACGGTGTACCGGGGTCCATCAGGTCGGCCACCACCACCGTCCCCGAACTCCCGGCCTCTTCGACCAGTTCCCTGGTTCGCTCAAGGTCTGCGGCGGTGCGAGACGTGACGACCAACCGGTATCCGCGCTCGGCGAGGGTGATGGCGATCCCCCTCCCGATCCCCCCGCCTGCTCCGGTGACGATGGCGACCGGTGCTTCGGGGGAAGGCCCGGCGCCCATCAGGAGACCATTCCCATCACGGTGTCGAGCACCTCGGCGAGGCGATCGACATCCGCCTCGGTGTGACCGTAGGACACCACACCGGGGTGGACGGGCGGCCACAGCACACCGTGCGCGCACAGGCCGAGCAGGACCGCGGCCGTCAGGACGGGGTCGCCGGCCAGCACCTCCCGCCGGTTGCTGGGAGGCGTCTCGGTGAAGTGCAGCTGGAAGATCGAGCCGAAGCCGGTCATGTGTCCCACTCCGTGGCAGTCGAGAACCTCTTGGAGGGTGCTGATCAGCCGCGCGCCGAGATGGTCGACGTGTTCCAGGACGGGCTCGCGCTCCAGCACATCCAGGACCGCCATCCCGGCCGCCATGGACAGGGGATTACCGGTGAAGGTACCCGAATGGAAGATGTGGGTGCCCCCGGCCCGCGCCGAGGGGCCCAGTACCGCCTCCATGATGTCGGCCCGGCCTCCCATCGCCGAGAGGGGCAGCCCGCCGCCGATGGCCTTCCCGAGACACGACAGATCCGGCGTGACGCCCAGGTACTCGGGCGCGCCGCCGACGCCGAGGCGCAGGCCGGTGACGACCTCGTCGAAGATCAAGACGATCCCGTGTCTCGTGGTGAGTTCGCGCACCGCCGCGGCAAACCGGCGATCCGCCACCACCGCCCCGCCGGTGGAGAACGCCACCGGCTCCATCACCACCGCGGCCAGTTCGCCCGCGTGCGCCTCGATCAGGGCGGCGGCGTTCTTCGCGTCGTTGTAGGGAAGCAGGAGGACCTCGTCCGCGATGCGGGGTGGAACGCCGGCCGAGTCCATGACCGGTCGGGGACGGCGCGCCGAGCCCGCCACCTGCCGAGACCCCGAAGAAACCAGGAAGTAGTCGTCCGAGCCGTGGAAGTTGCCCTCGAACTTGCCGTAGCGAGTCTTCCCGGTGAAAGCTCGCGCCGCCCGGAGGGCCGTCCGGACCGCTTCCGACCCGGTGTTGGCGAACCGGAGGCGCTCCAGGTAGGGCATGAGGCTCCGCAGCCGCTCCGCGAACCGTGCCTCGACCGGTGTGGGGGCCAGGACAGTTGCCAGCCGACCGATCTGTTGCCTGACCGCACGCACCACCTCCGGATGGCAATGCCCGAGGAGGGACGACCCGGCGCCCATGAGGTAGTCGGCGTAGTCGTTCCCGTCGACATCGGTCACGTGCCCGCCCCGGCCGCCCGACAGGACCACCGGATAGGGCTCGTAGAACTTGGCGGCGCCCGACACCCCCATGGGCAGGACGCCGGCGCTATCCCGCCAGGAGGCGCTCGAACCCGGGGTCCGTTCGCGGTACAGCGCCTCGACCTTCCGGCGGAAGGGCTCGATGTCCTTCACTGCCTGCCGGCCAGCATGGCCTCACGGCGCATGCGGGTCCCATCCTCGTCGAGACGGCCCTCGGAATCGATCACCACGCCGTAGTCCTCGAAAGCGCTCCGCGCGGATACGTAGCCGTACTCGACATCTCGCACCACCGCGGCGGGGTCACGCTCCAGCGGATCACCGTAACCTCCGCCACCCGCGGTCTCCTGGGCCACCACCTGGTGGTGCGCCAGGGGAACCATTGACTTCTTGGCCCCGAACTCCGGGGCGGCGGGACGCTCGTCCGGGGTGCCGGGGTCGAGGCGGTACCGGGCAGGCGCTCCGTTGTGGCCCCCGAAGAGGCCATAGGGGGGAATCCGCACCCGGTTGCCCAGCACCGAGAGTTCACCAGAGGGGGCAAGAAGCCGGTAGTCGCGGCGCACCGACAGCCCGCCCCGCCACTTCCCGGGTCCTCCCGAATCCCGGCGGAGCTCGTAACGGTCGATCCGAAGCGGGTACTTCATCTCGATCGCCTCGACCGGCAGGTTCCACGTGTTGCCCACGATGGAGTAGATGGCGCTCTGCCCATCCCGGCCCTCGGCGCCACCCCATCCACCCTCGGGGTATTCGTAGAGCACGAAGCGCTCGCCGTCCTCGCCGAAACCGCTCAGGAACAGGTTGTTGGATGATCCCTGGTCGGCGGCCATCAGGCGGACCGGTTTCTGGATGTCACGGGGGATCTCGGCTAGGGCGCGGTACACCGCGTTGTGGATGACCGACACGATCTCGTTGCCGCCGGTGCAGGCCGCCGGAAAGCGCGGGTTCACGATCGTTCCCTCAGGAGCGATGATCTCGACCGGTCGGTAGCACCCCGAGTTGGGGGGAATGGTGGGGTCGGTGGCAGCCTGGATGGTCATGTAGACGCCGGAGGCGGTGTAGCCGAGCACGCTGTTGAGCGGACCCTCGACCTGCGGATCGGTACCGGTGAAGTCCACCACCACCCCGTCTCCGCGCACCTCCACGGTAACCCGCACCGTCCGGGGGACATCGGTGATGCCGTCGTTGTCCATGGAGTCCTCGGCGCGGTAGCGGCCGTCAGGCCACCCGGCGATCACCGAGCGGATGCGCCGCTCCGAGTTGTCCATCTCGATGGCCATGCACCGCTCCACGGTGTCGAGGCCGTAGCGTTCCACCAGGTCCACCACGCGCCGGCGCGCGGTCAGGTTGGCCGAGACCTGGCTCAGGAGGTCGGAGCGCATGTTCTTCGGCAGGCGCACGTTGGCCAGGATCATGTTCATGATCTCCTCGTCGATCCGGCCTTCCTTGATGATCTTGACCGGAGGGATGCGGAGGCCCTCCTGGTAGTTCTCCCGTGCCTGGGCGTAGAAGCTGCCCGGCACCGTGCCCCCCACATCCAGGTGGTGGGCGCGGTTGGCTCCCCAGCCGATCAGGTCGCCCTCGTAGAAGATGGGTGTGACCAGCGTGACGTCCGGAAGATGGGAACCACCTCGGAAGGGGTCGTTGAGGATGATGGAATCTCCGGGGCGGAACCTGTCCACCCCCACCTCGTCGATGGCGTAGCTGACCGAGTAGGGGAGGGATCCCAGATGGATGGGCAGGAACTCCCCATGGCTCACCAACTCGGTCCCGGCGTTGAAGATCCCGCAGGAGTAGTCGTTGCCCTCGTTGAAGATCGTCGAGCTCGAGGTCTGCCGCATGGTGATGCCCATCTCGCGGGCACCGGCCGCCAGGCCGCTGGCAACCACCTCTACGGTGACCGGGTCCACCTCGTGGCCCCTCATGGCAGATCGACCACGATCGACCCGGTGGCGTGTACCCGAGCCTCGCCGAGGGGGAGGTAGGTCGTGGAGTCCAACTGCTGGATGATGCAGGGGGTGTCCACGGTGTGGCCGGGCCGGAGGTCCTCCCGGTGATAGATGGGCACGGCCGTCTCCTGCCCCAGAACCGAGACCACCCGCCGCCGGGTACGGGGCTCGGCCTTCCCCGACGCGGTACCCTCTCCTCCGAGAACCGGCTTCGGGGTGTGTCCCAGCCCCGTGAGCCGCACGTTCACGAGATCGACCATGTCATCGGCGAGCGCATGGCCATACCTGGTCTCGTGAGCGGTGTGGAAGTCGGCCACGGCTTGCCCCATCGTCGAGGGATCCGGACGGATCGAGGACAGGGGGACGTTGAGCTCGTAGGCCTGGCCGGCGTAGCGCATGTCGAGGCTGGCTTGGAGCCTCCGCATCTCGGGCGGGATACCGTCCTCCTCCAACTCCCGTTGCGCCTCCGCGGCCATCGTGGACAGGGCTTCTCCCAGTTCGGAGGGGGGAAGCCGGGTCATGCGAGCGCGCAGGGTGGCGACCAGGTCGTGGCGAACGTCGGACGAGAGGATGCCGAGCGCCGAGTTGCAGCCCGGGATGGGAGGGATGACCACCCGGCGCAGGGCCAGTTCCTCGGCGATGTGCACTCCGTGGGTGGGACCGGCGCCTCCGAAGGGCACCAGTGCGAAGTCGCGAGGGTCCCGCCCGCGTTCTATGGAGACGGTCCGCAGCGCGTGCATCATGTTCGCGTTCACCAGCCGGATGATCCCCACGGCCGCCTCGGTCACGGACAGCCCGAGCGGCCGGCCCACGTGCGTCTCGACGGCGCGAGCCGCAAGGTCCAGGTCCGGGTTTATCTCGCCACCCAACCGGTATTCGGGGTCGTACACGCCGAGGAGCAGGTTGGCGTCGGTGACGGTGGGAAGCTCGCCGCCCCGGCCGTAACAGGCCGGGCCGGGGTCGGACCCTGCCGAGTCCGGCCCGACGGACATCCTCCCGAACTCGTCCACCTTGGCGATGCTCCCGCCGCCCGCTCCCACGGTGTGGATGTCGAGGGTCGGGTAGGAGACGGCATAACCGCCGATCTCGAAGTCAAGCCTGGTGTCAGGCTCGCCGTTGGTTATACCCGCCACGTCGCAGCTCGTCCCGCCCATGTCGAGCGTGAGCAGGTTGGCCTCACCGAGCAGCTCGCCCAGATAGGCGGACGCCATCACTCCCCCGGCCGGTCCGGATAGAAGGGTGAGGATCGGAAAGGAGGCGGCCCGTTCGGGCCTTACCAGGCCGCCGTTGGACTGCATCATCTGCAGCCAGGCGAAGAGCCTGCTCTCCTGGAGCTCGGCCCGCAGCCGGCTGAAGTAGCTCCGTACCAGCGGGGTCAGGTAGGCGTTCATCACGGTGGTGCTGGTCCGCTCGTACTCACGGTGCAGGGGAAGTGCTTCCGAGGAGATGGTCACGTCGTCGGCCAGGGCCGGTATCTCCTCCCTGATGATCTCGCGTGTCCGGAGCTCATGGGCCGGGTTCATGAATGAGAACAGATAGCAGACGGCGATAGACTCCACCCCGGCCTGGCGGATCCGGGAGGCCGCGTCCCGCACCGCCTGCTCGTCGAGCGGCTCCACCTCGCTCCCGTCGGAGGCCGTCCTCTCCGGAATCTCGAAGCGCAGAGGCCTCGGAACGATCGGCTCCGGGATCTGCTCGTAGATGTCAAACAGCGAGGAACGGTGGGTGCGGCGAATCTCCAGCACATCCCGGAACCCCGCAGTGGTCAGTAGGGCGGTGCGGGCGCCCGACCTGGTCAGCACCGCGTTGGTGGCAAGCGTCGTGCCGTATCCGACCGTCTCCAATGCAGCTCGGTCGGAGGCCTTGGTGAGCGCGTTGAGGAAACCGGGCGTGGGGTCCGGATAGGTGGTGAGAGACTTCGCCTGGATGAGCCCTCCGGTCCGCTCATCCACGGTGACCACGTCGGTGAAGGTCCCGCCGATGTCCACTGCCGCCCTGGTCATGGGGCGTACTCCACCATGCCGAGAGCCTGGCGTACTCGCTGAGCGATCAGACGCTCGTCGGCGATCATCTCCGCCTCCAGTTCCTTGGCAAAAGGTACGGGGACGGGCCTGCTGCCGGCTCGGAGGGGAGGAGCATCCAGCTCGTCGAAGCCCTCGGCGACCACCCGGCTGACCAGTTCTCCGGCCCATCCTCCCCTCTCCACAGCCTCGTGAGCCACCACGAGGTGATGGGTGTGCGCGAGCGACTCCAGCACCAGATCCACGTCCAACGGCACCAGGGTGCGCAGGTCGATCACCTCGACCGATACACCTTCCTCCTCGAGCAGGCGAGCGGCAATCTGTGCCTGCCCGACCGACTTGCCGATCCCGACCACGGTCACATCGTCGCCCCGGCGCCTGATCACTCCCTTACCCAAGGGGATGGGCTCCACGGGATCCGAGACCGCTCCGCTGGTCCGGTACAGCGCCCGATGCTCCACGAACAGGACGGGATGGTCGACCCGGATCGAGGTCTTGAACAGACCCTTCACGTCCGAGGGCGTGGAGGGCACCACCACCGCCAGACCCGGCACGTGGAGGAACCAACTCTCGAGGGTCTGGGAGTGCTGGGAGCCGTGATGGGTACCCGAGCCTCCCTGGGTCCGGATGACCATAGGCGCCCGCATCTGGTCGCCGGACATGTATCCAACCTTGGCGGCGTGGTTGACGATGGCATCCATCCCACAGGCGATGAAGTCCATGAACATCACCTCGACGATGGGCCGCATCCCCATGATCGCCGCCCCCACGCCCGCTCCGAGCATCGACTGCTCGGCGATCGGCATGTCTCGAACGCGATGAGCGCCGAACCTCTCGGCAAGGCCCTCCGTGGCCCTGAAGACGCCCCCGTACTCTCCGAGTTCCTGGCCCATGATGAACACGCGGTCGTCGGCGGACAAGGCGTCCGCTTGGGCCTCCCTCACCGCCTCGACGAACGTGATCTCCCGGATCAGAAGCTCCCTTCCAGAGCCGTCAGCGGATCGGGAGGCAGGGATTGGCGGGCAAACCGCACCGCCTCGTCGATCTCCTCCTCCGCCGCCGCCTCGATCTCCTCGAGCACCCCAGGCGGCATGAGGTCGAAGGTCGCGGCGCGGAACCGGTCGAGCGGATCGTTCCGGCGTGCCTCCTCTACCTCCTCCCGGGCCCGGTAGAGATGCTCGGCATCTCCCAGGTTGTGTCCTCGCCATCGGTAGCACTTCGCCTCGATCAGGCTGGGTCCTCCACCTTCACGCGCTCGGGCCGCGGCGGTCCTGGTGGCCTCGCGGACCGCGAAGACATCGATGCCGTCGACCACGACCCCCGGTATCCCGAAACCTGCCGCCCGGGAGGCGATGTCCGGATTCACCTGCATCTGCTCGGCCCGGAAGGAGTGGGCATACCCGTTGTTCTCCACCACGAACACCACCGGGAGCCTCCAGATCGCGGCAAGGTTGAGGCTCTCGTGGAAGACCCCCTGCCCGACGGCGCCGTCACCCATGAAAGCCACCGCGACCCGCTCTTCCCGGTTCAGATCGAAGGCGAGCGCCGCGCCGGTGGCGAGCAACCCGCTCCCTCCGATGATGGGGCTCTGGCCCACGAACCCGTGATGCATGCTGACGATGTGCATCGAACCGCCCTTGCCCTGGCAGTAACCCGTGGACCGGCCCCACAGCTCGGCGCAGATCCGCCCCAGATCAGCGCCCTTGGCGATGGCGTGCCCGTGCCCGCGATGGGTGGACGCCACGACGTCGTCGAGCCGGAGGGCGGCGCACACCCCCACCGAGACGGCCTCCTGCCCCATCGAGGAGTGGAAGGGCCCGTAGAGCTCACCCTCGAGGTGGGCCCGCTCCATGGTCACCTCGAACCGCCGGATGGTGTACATGAGCCGGAAGATCTCCCGTAACTCCGCAACGCTCCATCCGTCGGGAGCGGCATGACCCGACGACGAGCCGCGATCGGCAAGACCTGGGGCTGGAGTCTTGTGGGCGGTGCTCGTACCCTGGTTCATGACAGCTCTCTCGTCGGCGCGGTGCGGGGCGCGGTCAACCGGGAAGTCGCCCGCTCAACAGCCGCCACGCTCATGTTACGACTCACGTCCCCACCCCGATCACGCCCCCGTCGGCCAGCGCGCCGATGGCCTCTTGCGAGTAACCCAGCCTGTCTTCCAGCACCTCCCGCGTGTGCTCGCCCAGCATGGGCGCCGGGCCCCCAGGGCTGGTCCAGCCGCTCAGCTTCACGGGACTTGCCGGGTAGGAGACATCGCCCAGGCCGGGATGCCGGTAGGAGCCCACCATCTCCCTGGCCCGGACCTGCGGATCGGTGAACACTTCGCCGATGTCGTTCACGGGAGCGACGGGGAGGTCGTACCGCCCGGTCATCTCCAACCACTGGGCCTTGGTCCTCTGGGCGAACGCCTCGGCCAGGACCCCCACAACGTAGTCGCGGTGCTCGACACGGGCCCGGTTGTCTCTGGAGCGGGGATCCTCCTTGAGGTCCGGGCGGCCTATGGCATCGCAGAGGTTCCCCCAGAACTTCTCGTCGCGCACCGCTACCACCATGTATCCATCCTTCACCTCGAACGCCTGCCAGGGGACCATATGGGCGTGGGCGGTGCCGAGCCGCCCGATGACCGAGCCGGTATTCAGGTGCTGGAAGGCGTCGTAGGAGAGCATGGAGACCAGGGAGTCCAGCATCGAGACATCGGCGTGGCGGCCTTCCCCGTGGAGCTCCCTCCCCACCAGTGCTCCCAGCACCGCCAAACAGGCGAAAATCCCGCCGGATATGTCTGCGATAGGAACCCCCACCCGGGCCGGGGGCCCGTCGGCGGGGCCGGTCATGTCCAGCAACCCGCTGTAGGCCTGCACCACCAGATCGAAGGCCGGTCGATCCCGAGCCGGACCGGTGGAGCCGAAGCCGGTGATCGAGACCGTGATGATGCGAGGATTGTGTCGCTCCAAGCTCTCGTGGTCGATCCCGAGACGCGCCATCACGCCGGGGCGGAAGTTGTCGATCACCACGTCCGAGCGCGCGACCAGGGCATGGAACACCTCCCGCCCGGCCCGGCTCTTGAGGTCCAGGACCATGCTCTTCTTGCCCCGGTTCATCTGGAGATGGATGGAGCTCTCCTCGCCCACGGGCGCGATCCTCGGGTTGCGGGCCGCATCCCCCCACGGAGGCTCGATCTTTATCACCTCCGCTCCCAAATCGGCCAGGACCATGCCGCCGTAGGTTCCGGCGATCACCTGCCCGAGTTCCAGGATCGTCACACCGGCGAGCATCCCCTTCATAGCGGGCGCCGAGCTCCTGCCGATTGTCCGCTCAGCTCCACGGATCAGCCCTCCCCGATGGTCGCCAGAACCGAATGGCAGATGTCCAGCAACTCGTCGATCTCCGACCGGCCCTGCGCCGCGTTGGTGAAGCCCAGGTGATAAGGGGTGATGTAGACGCCATGGGCCAGGAGCCCCAGGTAGAAGGTCGCGGCCAGTTCCCGGTCGCTGTCCGCGATATCCCGGATGGTGCGCGGTGGCTCGTCCGCGAAGTAGACGCCGAAGATGGACCCCTGGCCGACAGCCCGGATCGGAAGGCCCAGGTTCGCGCCTATCTTCTCCATCCCCTCGCGTACCTGGTCACCGTGGTCGTTCAGCCTGTCGAGGACGCCCGGCTTCTCCAGTTCCGAGAGCATGGCGAGGCCGGCGGTCAGCGAGACGAGATTGCTCTGAAAGGTTCCCGACTGGAAGATCGTGAGCCGGTCGTCGTCAGGACCCCGCCTGGGGGTGACGACCTGGTCCATTATGTCGCGGCGCCCGCCGAAGGCACCGAGCGGGAACCCGCCCCCGATGGTCTTGGCCAGGGCCGTGAGATCGGGAGTGATCCCGGTCACCTCCGCACTGCCTCCCAGGGCCACGCGGAATCCGGTGATGACCTCGTCGAAGATGAGCAGGATCCCGTGACGGGCGGTCACCTCCCGGAGGGCCTCCAGGAATCCCTGATCGGCAACGATCCCTCCCAGCCACGTTCCTCCCACGGCCTCCACCACCACTGCCGCCAACTCCGATGCGTGCCGTTCGATGAGGGCCACCGTGGCGTCGGTGTTGTTGAAGGGCAGCACGACGGTGTCGGCAAGGACGCTACGGGGTATCCCCGCGCCCTCGGGGAGGGACAGCGGACGTTCTTCGGCTCCCCCGAACGAGGTTCCGCTCACGAGGAGGTTGTCATAACCGCCGTGGAAGTTGCCCTCGAACTTTCCGACCTTGGCCCGGCCGGTGAAGGCTCGGGCGACCCGCATCGACATGTGAACTGCTTCCGACCCGGTGTGCACGAAGCGCATCATCTCCATGTGGGGCATGTGCTTCTGGATCTGCCGGGCCAGGACCAGGGCGGTGGCAGGAGGGGCGATGGTGCTGGTCCCGGAGCGGATCTGCTCCGCCACGGCATCCATGACCGCCGGAGGCGAATGCCCCAGGATGTGGGGACCCCCGCCGATGAGCGAGTCGATGTACCTGTTGCCGTCCACGTCCCAGAGGAAGGGACCGGCGGCCCTCTCCACGTACAGGGGGTAGGGAGGCCGGTACCCGGCGTTGCCCGGAACCCCGCCAGGAAGGTGTCTCCTGGCCTCGCCGTAGATGCGACGGGATTCCGGTGTTCGCCTGCGGTACCGCTCGACGAATAAGTTTCTGGCTTGCCTCATGGCTTGTGTTCTCCTTCGTCCGACCTGGCCGCGCGGAACTGGGCCCGAAGAGCCCGGGTGCCTTCGACATGGATCCGGTGATCCAGGAGATCGGCGTCTCCGACCTCGATCACCACCCCGTAGTCGCGGCGGGCGGCTTCGAGCGAGACGTACCTGTCCAGGACGTCCTCCAGCACCGCATCCGGGTCCCGTTGCAAGGGATCACCGTAACCCCCGCCCCCCGAGGAGACGTGGTAGAAGGTGCCGTGCTGTCCGATGGACTCGTCAGCGAAATAGATGGGAAGATCCTGCTCCGTGTCCGTGCCGAGGTCCTTGACCACGCGGATGGGAATGCCGTCCGATCCCCCGAAGAGGCCCCGAGGACCGCCGGGGCCGTCCTCTCCCCGGTCGGCGATGTAGGACAGCCGGACGCCGCCCGTGTTCTCCACCCGGAGGACCGACTCCAGACCTGCTCCCCCTCTCCATCTTCCCGCGCCCATCGAGTCGGTGACAGGCGCCAGCCGATCGAAGGTGACCGGCCACATCCTCTCGATCACCTCGCTGGACTGGTTCAGTATCCCCAGACCGAATATGGCCGCACCGCAGTCCCGCCCGTCGGCGCCGTACATTCCTCCCCATCCGCGTTCAGCGGGATACGGATGTTGGCCATGATCAGGTTGCGGACATCGTGGCGGATCACACCCCGCGACACCACCTTGAGCGGCGGGACCACCAGGCCCTCGGCGTGGATGTCGGCCGCGAGGGCGTTCATCGATCCCGGGGTGGCTCCCCCCACGTCCGACCAATGGCCCTTGGTAGCCGTGAAGGCGACCAGGCGCCCGTCCCAGAAGATCGGGCTGATGAAGGTCATGTCGGGGAGATGGGTACCGCCCCGGTAGGGATCGTTGAACGCGAAGACATCGCCTTCCTCGAGCCCCCCTTCCTCGTCCCCGAAGTCCTCTATCACAGCCTCCGTGCTGGGTTGGAGCGCCCCGACGTGAACAGCCACGTCGCGGGTCCCCTGCGCCACCAACTCTCCCCCGGCGTTGAGTAGCCCTCCGCTGACGTCCCCCACGTAGATGACGAAGGACAGGCATGCGTCCTGGAGCGCGCCGACCATCTCGTCCACCAGGCTTATGAAGGCGCTTGAGAGGATCGAGAAGGTGACCGGATCCACCTCCGACGGAACCTCCTGACTCGGGGCTTGCGGGTTCACGACGCGCCCCCGTCACCAATGAGATCCAGGATCAGGTTGAGATACCGATCCACCTGCATCGAGACTCCGGGCGGTATGAGCGTGGTGGAGTCCATCTGCTCCACTATGGCGGGGCCCTCGGTCCGGAAGCCGACCGGGAGGGACGATCGGCGCCAGACCGGAGTGTCGACCCGCTTCCCCTCCTCCCGCCAGTACACCGGACGCCGCTCATGCACGGGGTCGTCCCTCGGGGCATCCCGGACCGGCCGCGGCCGGTACTTCTCGGTGATGCCCGTGCCGACCACGTTGATACCGTGGATCTCGACCTCACGGGGCCCCAGGTCGAACGTGAACCGCTGCCGGTACGTCTTCTTGAAGAAGTCGACGCTCTCCGCCAGGGTCGCGGCGGTGATGCCGGATGAGACCGGTATCGGGAACACCCGCCACTGGCCGGCGTAACACATGTCGATGCTGCGCTCGACGGACTGGCGTCCCGAGGGTATTCCCTCCCGGTCGAGGGCTGCTCGCACCCGTGAGTCCATCTCGTCAAAGCGGGCGTTCATGGCGTCGATGTCTACGGAGCCCGCCTCGCCATAGAACATGCTGGCCCCCAGATCGTGGCGGATGTCGGCCATCAGGCACCCGAGCGCCGAGGTCAGCCCCGGGCTGGGCGGGACCACCACGGTGGGGATACGCAACTCGGCCGCAACCCGAGCTCCATGGAAGGGCCCGGCGCCCCCGAAGGACACCAAGGCAAAGTCGCGGGGATCCAAGCCCCGGCGCAGAGTGGCCAGCCGGATTGCGTTGGCCATATTGGCCTCGGCCACCGCGATAACGGCCGCGGCCGCGGTGACCGCGTCGCTCCCCAGCCTCCGCCCGATCCTGTCGGCGATCACCTGCTCGGCGAGCTGCGGGGATATCTCCATGGCGCCACCCAGCATCGCTCCCGGCCGCAGGTTGCCCAGGACCACATGGGCGTCGGTGCTGGTGGCCTGGTCACCTCCCTTTCCGTAGCAGGCGGGACCGGGCACCGCGCCCATGCTCTGCGGGCCGGATTGGAGTTTTCCACCCGGATCGAACCAGGCCACCGATCCGCCGCCCGCGCCCACGGTGATGATGTCGACCGCGGGGAACATGATCGGATGGCCCCACTCGACCTCCCAGGTCTGGGTGGTCCGGACCTCCCCCTCCAGAGTCACCGAGACGTCGGTGCTCGTGCCTCCGATGTCCAACCCGATGACGTTCGGAAAGCCCGCCATGGACCCGAACTCGCGCGCCGCGATCGCGCCCGCCGAAGGACCGGAGTTGGCGGTCCTGACCGGAACCTCGGTGGTGCCCTCCACCCCCATCAGACCCCCCGCCGACTGAACGATGAGCACGTCCCCTTCATAGCCTCGATCGTGGAGGCCCTGCTCCAGCGCGAGCAGGTAGTCGATCATGAGGGGGATCAGCGCGGCGTTGAGGATGGTGGTGGTGAAGCGCTCGTACTCGAGGATGCGCGGAATGGTCTCGTGGGAGGTGCGCACCAGAGCATCGGGGTGCTCCTCCAGGATGATCTCCTTCATCCGAGCTTCGTTACGGCCGTTGGCATAGGAGTGGAGGAAGCACACCGCGACCGTGCTGATTCCTCGTGCTGCGAGAATCCGGGCCGCCTTCCGGGCCTCGTCCTCGGCCAGCCGGGTGCGTATCTCGCCGGAGCTGAGCGTTCTCTCGGTGACCTCCAGACGGTCTCGGGGCTTGACGATCGAAGGCCGGGGTGACTCGTGATAGATGTCCCAGATGTCTTCCTTGGCGCCCCGGGCAGCCTGGGTCAACACCGCCGTCAGGCCCTTGGTGGTGATCATCCCGACCCGGGGCAGACGTCGCTCGATCAGCGCGTTGGTGCCGAGGGTGGTCCCGTGGGCGAAGGAGCGGATCCTGTCCCCGGTCACGCCGGCCGCGTCCATGGCGTCGAACACTCCGGTGAAGGCGACGGGTGTGGTGGGAGTCTTGACCACCTGCACCCCGCCATCCCGGCCGACCATGACCCAGTCGGTGAAGGTCCCTCCGATGTCGACGCCGATCTGCAAGCCGTCCATCACAGCCCCAGGTAGGCCCGGCGGACGAGGTCGCTCTCTAGAACCGAGCCCGTCTCCCCGCTCTCGACCACGATGCCGGACTCCATCACATAGGCCCTGCGGGCCAGTTCGAGGGCGAGAAACGCATTCTGCTCCACCAGCAACACCGTCAAGCCGGCGCGGTTGAGGTCGAGGATGATCTCAGCCAGTTGGTCGACGATGATGGGCGCCAGACCTGCCGAGGGCTCGTCCAGCAACAGGAGGCGGGGAGCGGCCATCAGGGCCCGGGCGATCGCCAGCATCTGCTGCTCCCCGCCGCTCAGGGTTCCGGCGCGTTGACGGACCCGCTCGGAGAGCCGGGGGAAGTAGCCGAGGACGCGCTCCAGCCGTTCTCGATACTCTCTCTCCGCCTTGACCCGATGGGCGCCCATCTCCAGGTTCTCCAGAACGGTCATGGCCGGGAAGAGCTCCTTACCCTGTGGCACGTGACCCACTCCCAACCCGACTATCTCGTGTGGTCGCAGGTTGTCGATCCGCTCACCTGCCAGGGTGATGGTTCCGGTCTGCGGTCTCAGCACCCCCGAGACTGTGAGCAGCAAGGTGGTCTTCCCGGCACCGTTCGCTCCGATGACGGTCACCAGCTCGCCCTCGCCAAGGCTGATGGAGACGTCGAAGAGCACCTGCACCCGCCCGTAGCTCACGTTGAGGGAGTCGATCTCAAGCACCGCGACGCTTCCCCAGGTATGCCGTGACCACGGCCTCGTTCTCCACTATCTCCTCCGGAGTGCCCTCGGCAATCTTCGCGCCGAAGTTGAGCACGGTAACCCGGGTGCAGATGTTGGTGATCAGGCGCATGTTGTGCTCGATCAGGAGCACCGTGACGCCTCGCCGCCGCAGCGTCCTGATCAGGTTCATGAGGTAAGCCGCCTCTTCCGGATTCAGGCCGGTGGCGGGTTCGTCCAGCAACAACATCCTGGGCTTGGCCGCCAGGGCGATGGCAATCTCCAGATAGCGATGCTCTCCCGCCGAGAGGTCGCGGGCCACCGCGTCGATGCGCCGCTCGAGACCGACGAACGCCAGGGTCTCCCGGACTCGCGCATCGAGGGCGGCGTGCTGTTCCCGATGCCTGCGTGAACGGGTCAGGGCGCCGATCAGGGAGGTGGGGTTGTCGAGATGGCTCCCGTGCAGGACGTTTTCCCGCACGGTGAGGTTCTCGAACAGGGTCGTGATCTGGAAGGTCCGCACGAGCCCGCGGCCGGCGAGATCGTGAGGCGGCGAGCCGGTCACGTCCTCACCCTCGTAGGTGACCGCTCCCTCGGTGGGCTTGATGAAACCGGTGATCAGGTTGAGCGCGGTGGTCTTCCCGGAACCATTGGGCCCGATCAGGCCCATGATCTCACCCTCTTCCACCCGCAGATCCAGCCGGTCCACGGCGCGCAGGCCCCCGAAGAGCCTGGTCAATCCGGTCGTCTCCAGAAGCGCCATCTACCCCGTCCTGGTCCGGTCCGCCCGGCCATCTGCGTCCGGCGCGTTGGCGTCTCGGTCGGAGCCCCGCCGTTCAACCACCCGCCGGATGACCCTGCGCATGGTGGGGAATACGCCGGTCGGCATGAACAACACCACAAGCAGCAACACCACGCCAAAGATCAGGAACCGGTATTCCTGGAGAACCCGCAACCACTCGCTGACCAGCACGAATATCAACGCTCCCAGAACCGGTCCCCACAGGCTTCCCGTCCCGCCGACCAGAACGACTATCAGGAAGATGAACATGTACTGGAGACCGAGCAGGTTGGGATTCACGAACCGGAAGTGATGGGCATACAGGGCTCCGGAGAAGCCCACCAGCGAACACGCGAACGCGAAGGCGATCACGTAGTACTTCGTGGCCGACACCCCCACGGAGCGGGCCAGGTCCTCATTCTCGTGGATGCTCCGCACCGCCCGCCCGAAGCGTGATCTCCGCAACCTCGACAAGACGAAGACGACCACCAGCAGCAGCAAGAGCGCGAAGTAGTAGTAGGCCAGCTCGGAGCGGATCTCCCAACCGAAGATACTCGGCGGAGGTACCTGGCGCAGGCCGGAGGGACCTCCGGTGACGGGCCTCCATCGGAGCGCCACAGTCCATGCCAGCACCCCGAAACCCAGAGTGACAATGGCCAGCTCCAGCCCGCGCGTGCGGCGCAAAGCGATGTAGCCGATCAGGAGGCCCACCAGGCCCGCGGCCACCGGCGCCGCTACGAAGCCGATCCATGGAGAGACTCCCAGGTCCAGGGCGAGCTTGGCGGACACATAGGCGCCGAAGCCCCAGAAGGCGGCGTGCCCGAACGAGAACTGGCCCATCTCGCCCATGATGTAGTCGAGGCTCAGCCCGGCCACCGCGTATATCACGATCAGGACCAGCAGGCCGCGGTTGTAGGGATTCGTGAACAGCACCAAGGGCAGCAGCAGGGCCGCGACCAGGGTCGGCGCTCCCACCCAGATACCCGAGGACAACCTCACCTCACCTCACCTCCTCCCGAACAGGCCCTGCGGCCGCAGGAGGAGAACGATGATCATCACCACGTAGAGGTAGCCCTGTCGGTAATAGGTGGAGATGAACTGGCCGAACAACGCTTCGGTTACCCCCAGGAAGAGCCCCACCGCCACCGCTCCCGCCACGTTCCCCATCCCGGCCACGATGACGACTGCGAAACCCGTGATGAGCAGCGGTTGACCCAGGTTGGGCGAAGCGGCCGATACCAGCACGATCAGCACGCCTGCTAGGGCGGCCAGGCCGGAGGCGACTATCAGGGTCGTGTCATAGACCGCGGTTGTATTGATGCCGATCAGGCGCGCTCCCAACAGGTTCTGGCCGGTGGCCCTTGTCTTCTTGCCCAGCTTGGTGTGGGTGAGCATGAGGTAGAGCCCCAACACCGCCGTGAAGCACACGCCAACCAGCAGCATGCCGGCGGTGGTGACGTAGACACCGCCCACCTTGACGATCTCGTTGAAGGGCTCTTCGACCCCCTTGGGCTCCGATCCCCACACCACCAGGCTTCCGTTGAGCAGCATGAAGCTGAGAGCCACGGTGGACAGGATCACCACCAGTTCCGAGTGGCCCAGGAAGGGACGGACCGTGACACGGTTGACCAGAAAGCCGGCCAGAGCCATCAGGATGACGACCAGCGCAGCCCCGGTGAAGTAGCCGAGGCCGAGCCCGCTGGTGATGGTGAACAGCAGCATCGCGCCGAGCATGGTCAGCTCGCCGTGCGCCATGTTGATCACCCTCATCACGCCGAACACCAGGCTGAGGCCGGCGGCGAAGATCACGTAGATCGAGCCGTTGAGCAGGCCGTTCCAGAGCTGCTGGAAGACGATGTCCCAGTTCACGTCCGGGATCCCGCTCGGTCGGCGGCCAACAGCCTCGATGGAGACGACCGGCTCATGGCTAGCCGTGGATCGGCACTCTGCCGTCGAAACGCATGGCCGACACCTCCTCGCTGATGCGTTCCGCGAAGGACTTGACAACCGGCCCGTAGAGGCTCTCGAGCGTTTCGACATCGGCTCTGGTTGCAAGCGTGGCCACTCCGGCCGCCCCTATGACCTCTTCCCTGTAAAACACCGGGGCGGCCACCGACCGCAACCCGACCGTCAGCTCCTGATCGTTGACGGCGATTCCCTTGAGCCGCACTTCTTCTAGCTCCGCCCGGTAGTCGGCCGCGCTGGTGATCGTGGTGGCGGTCCGCTGCTCGAACGTCATCTTCTCCAGCGTTGCCTCGGCATCCTGCTCCGGCATGGCCGCGAGGATGGCCTTTCCCAGAGAGCTCAGGTGAGCCGGCAGCCGGCTCCCGACCCGGAGGTTGATGGTGATGATGTCGTCGCGGTGCCGTCGCGCCAGGTAGACGACCTCGGCGTCCTCGAGGACGCCGTAGTTGACGGCGGTCACATCAGGCAACTCCTGGCTCATCTGATCCAGGTGGGGGTAGATGTGGTCGACGAACTCCCGCGACTCGACCGCGGCCACTCCCAGATGCAGGACCTTCTTGGAGGGCCGGAAGAGCCGCCCGGTCCGGTGGATGTACCCCAGCTCCTCCAACACACCCGTCAGCCGGTACACGCTGGCCCGGCTGATCTGGGTCCGGCGAGCGATCTCGGCGACGGAGAGCGCCGAGTACTTCTCGTCGAAGGCGGCCAGGATCCGGAGACCTTTGGAGAGCGACCCCCGGTCGTGGGTCGGAGGTGCGGTCATTCTTGGCCGGTGAGCCTATCCGCCAAGGATCTCGTCCTCCTCAACGATCACGAACACCGAGTCCTGCGTCTTGGCGCCCATGAAGTTCTTCTCGTCATCCAGTAGCCGTTCATACTCAGAAGATTCGGCGGTGGCCAGGAAATCCTCCACGCTGTCGTACCAGACCTCGGCTATCCCGTCGCAGGGCGCCTCCCGTCCAGGGACTACGAGAGGCCGGCATTGGACGTACCGGCGAACCCGGGACATAGCGAGGACCAGGGGAGCATGAACGTTCTTCCAGTGATCGTGGAACTGCTCGCTGGTGAGGTCGGGCCTCCTCGCCAGCAGCGTCACGGTCTTGATCAAGGCTTCTCCTCCTTCCATCCGGATTCAGGAGGGTGCTGGACAGGGGGTTCCCAGGCCGGCACGCCAGCCGGCATCGAGTCCATGAGGTACCGTCTGCGCCTACCGCGCACGTTCCCGGACCCACCCGGCGGCCGAGCCGCGCAATGATCAGCCATCGTCGCCGATCACAGCCACAGCCTCGATATCGAACAGGGCATGGTGGATAAGCTCCGCCACCACTACGGACACGCGGGCCGGCTGCTGACTCGGAAAGTACCGGGCATAGATGGGCTCGTACCGGTGGTAATGGTCATGATCGACCAGATACACCCTGGTCAGGACCACATCGGCGAGAGTGGCGCCTGCGCGCTCGAGAGCGCTCTTGAGGTTCTCCAGAGCCTGCTCCGCCTGGCCCTCGAGTGTGTCCGCCAAGACCCCGGTGGTCTTGTCCCAACCCAACTGCCCGGTCACCCACAGGGTGTTGCCTGCCCTGACCACATCGTTCCACCGGCTCCGGGAGCCTATGGCCTCGAAGAGCGACTCCTCGACCGGTGTGTAAGCGCGCTCCACTCTTGAACTCCCCTCGTCCTCGGACGGTGCACCGGTCCGGCCCGGTTGAACGGGCGCGGACCGATGCACCTGAAGTTACGGAATGTCGGTTAGCCGGCGAGCGGAACGGCGTCCACGGGCAATAGAGCGCCGCCCTGCGCCTGGATGATGATCCAGTCGTCTACGAGCCGCAGTCCCTTCTCGTTGAAGCGCAGCGGCTTGCCGCGCGGAGTAGTGAAACCGTGCTCGTCGTTCATCAGCGGGGCAACCGCGGCGTAGTCGGTGGAACCAGCCGCCTCGATAGCCGCCATCAGCTGCTTGGCCGCCGTGTAGCCGAGCTCCGACCACCAGTCCGGAGCGGCGCCGAACTCGGCCTCGTACGCCTCGGAGAAGGCGGCCGCCTCCGGGATCGACTCGTCGAGGATCCACCCCGTCGAGCTGTAGACGCCTTCAGCCAGATCGCCCAGGGCCTCCACCTCGGGCGGCGTGAACACGACCTCGTTGATCATGATGTCGCCCTCGTAGCCGATCTCCCGGGCGGCCTGAACGGCGTTGACCACCACGTCCTTGCCCCAGAGTCCTAGGTACAGAAGGTCAGGCTCGTTCCCGACGCCCTTCGTCACCTCGACCCTGGCCTCGGCGGTTCCGTACGGGAAGTACACCATGCCCGTGTACTCGAAGTCGCCTGGTGCCTCCTCGGCGAAGATGCGCGTGAACTCATCGTGGGTGAGGCGCACCCAGTCGGAGTCGACGCCGACGCCTTGGACCCTCTTGTATCCCTGCTGGATCATCCAGCGGGCCAGCACCGAAAGGGCGTTGCTGTCCGATTGGCTCTGCTTGACCGGGGCTCGGATATGCACCACGCCCTCGTAGCCCTCGGCCGTGATCAACTCGGACCCGCAGGCGGTCACCACGAGCGGGATGCCGACCTCCGCGGCCACATCCTTCATCGCCACACAAGTGGTGGCGTCGTTGCCACCGGCGATTCCGGCTACTCCGTCCGCGATGGCCTTGCGCGCCGAGGCAACCGACTCGTCCGCCGAGTAGCCCTCGTCGTAGTCGATGACCTCGATCTCGCGTCCCAGCAGGCCGCCGGCCGCGTTCTGCTCCATTACCGCCAGGTCGAAGCCGTTGCGCATGATGTCGCCCAGCCCGACCGCCACGCCGGAGTTGAACCAGATGGTTCCCAGCTTGATAGGCTCCTGCGGCTCCGGCGCCGCTGTGGTCGTCGGCGCCGCGGTCGTCGGCGCCGCGGTCGTCGCGGCCGGCTCCTCCGCGTCCTCGCCGCAGGCGGCGATCACCACCAGGACGGCCATTACCGCCAACACGCGTAGCCATGAACTGTGCTTGTTCATCTGTTGCCCTCTCCTTCCTACCCGTGCCTGCTTTGGCTCCGCTCCGGGCCCGAGCTATCTCTTCTCGTACCAGTACGCATCGAACCGAACTCCCGCTACCAGCCACGAACCCGGGACGCGCCCGCCGATGTGCCCATTTACCGGAATCCCTATCCGATATGCGGACACTAGCCACGGCAGACAGACCACGGCTGGGAATCCCGGCAATAATCCTCACGCTCCGACCTGGCGAGCCTGCCGAGTAATCGGCCGGGCACGCACCTTCGTGGACGAGGTAACGGCTGGTTCGGGCATCATCACCCGTCCGAGTCTCCCTGACCTGAAGACTCCTTCAGGCTGTGTCGGCGGCGAGCCGGCGGACCCGCTCGGGGTTCAACGGCAGGCGGGTCACCTCCTCGGGACAGCCCAGGGCGTCAGCCACGGCGTTGGCGATGGCCGCCCCCACAGCCGTGATGCCCCCCTCACCCGCGCCCTTGACGCCGAGCGGGTTGAGCGGGCTGGGCGCTTCCTCGAGCAGCAGCACCTCCACTTCGGGCATCTCGGTGATGGTCGGCATCAGGTAGTCCATGAACGTGGCCGCGAGGGGCTGGCCAGACTCGTCGTAGGCGAAGTCCTCGAGCAGGGCGCCCCCGATGCCCTGGGCGGCGC
>WTGW01000105.1:27230-31210 GCA_011523395.1 Acidimicrobiia bacterium | reverse complement strand
TTCAAGGAGAAGATCGTCTCCGGCGAGATCGTGGTGAGCCGCGACCCCGCCGACTACGCGGGTTGACGGAGGCCTGATCGGGAGACAAGGTGACGAGCGTCGGCTGACGAGGGGATGATGAGCCGATGAGCGTCGCGGTGCGGTTGAAGGGAATCACCAAGCGATTCCCCGGTGTGCTGGCCAACGACCGCATCGACCTCGTCGTGGAGGCAGGCGAGATCCACGCCATCTGCGGCGAGAACGGCGCCGGTAAGTCGACGCTGATGAAGATCCTCTACGGGATGCAGGCTCCCGATGAGGGAAGCATCGAGGTGCTCGATCAGGAGCGCACCTTCTCCTCCCCCAGGGAGGCGATCGACGTGGGTATCGGGATGGTCCACCAGCACTTCATGCTGGCCGACAACCTCACGGTGATCGAGAACGTGATCCTCGGTGCGGAGCCGTCCAAGGGGGCGTTGATCGACTTCGCCACCGCCCGGTCCCGGCTGAGGGAGCTGGGTGAGGCCTACGGCTTGGCACTCGACCTCGATGACGCGGTCGGGACCTTGGAGGTGGGGGAGCGGCAGCGGATCGAGATCATCAAGATCCTCTACCGCGGGGCGCGCATCCTGATCCTGGACGAACCCACCGCGGTGCTGGTTCCCCAGGAGGTGGAGGAGCTGTTCCGCAACCTGAGGGAACTCAAGACCGAGGGACACACCATCATCTTCATCGACCACAAGCTGGACGAGGTGCTGGAGATAGCAGACACGATCACGGTGCTCCGCCAGGGCCGGTCGGTAGCGCGGGTCAAGCCGGAGGACGTGACCGCCCAGGATCTGGCCGAGTTGATGGTGGGCTCGGAACTTCCCACTCCCGAGACGCGTGAGGCGACCATCACCGACCGGACCGCCGTCGAGGTGAAGGGGATCTCGGTGGTGGACGAGGCCGGGGTGACGCGGCTGCGGGACGTCGGATTCTCTGTCCAGTGCGGGGAGATCGTAGGGGTGGCTGGTGTGGAGGGCAACGGCCAGGGCGAGTTGGTGGAGGCGATCCTGGGCATCATCCCGGTGTCCGAGGGCTCCATCCACCTGCACGGCGACGACGTGACCGGCTGGTCGGTACGCCAGCGCCGGGAGGCCGGAATGGGGTACATCCCCGAGGATCGCCACCGGCGGGGACTGCTGCTTCCGGCCCCGGTCTGGGAGAACAGCATCCTGGGTCACCAGACGCGGCGCCGCTTCCTGAGCTCCCGGGTGTGGATCGACGATGAGGCTTCCAGGGACCATGCTTCCAATGTCGTCGAACGCTTCGACGTGCGCACACCCGGTGTCCACACGCCCGTCCATGCCCTTTCCGGCGGCAACCAGCAGAAACTGGTGGTGGGCCGGGAACTGGCCATCGAATGCAACCCGCTGATCGCGGCCCACCCCACGAGGGGTATTGACGTCGGCTCGCAGGCCGCCGTCTGGGAGGACCTGCGCCGGGCCCGGGCGGAAGGCCTGGGACTGCTGCTGATCTCGGCCGACCTCGAGGAGTTGATCGGCCTGAGCGACACCCTCCTCGTGATGCTGCGCGGTGAGATCGTGGCCAGGCTGGACCCGGCCAGGGTCACGCCGAGGGAGTTGGGCGCCTACATGACGGGGGCGGCCGCGTGAGCTGGACCGGTGTGCGCCGTGTGGTAGGGCCGCCATTGGCCGCGGTGGGGCTGGCGCTCCTGGTGGCCGCGCTCGTTCTGGTGGTGTCGGGGGCCGATCCACTCGTGGCCTTCGGCAACATATGGGAGTACGGCAGCCGGTTGGAGACGGTGATCGAGTCGTTCAACCGGGCGACCCCGCTCTACCTGTCGGGCATCGCCTTCGCCATCGCCATGCGGATGAACCTCTTCCAGATCGGCGTGGAGGGCCAGTACATCCTGGCGGCGTTCTTCGCCGCCTACGTCGGAGCCGGCGTGGGCTCGCTCTTCCCGCCGCTCCACATCGCCATCATCCTGTTGACGGCGATGATCGTGGGAGCCGCCTGGGCGGGGCTGGCGGGCTGGATGAAGGTGACCCGGAACGTCCACGAGGTCATCTCCACCATCATGCTCAACGCCATCGCGGTGTCCGGGCTGGTGTCGTTCCTGCTGGGCCGGTGGAAGATCGAGTCGGAGTCGCTCGACACCCGACTGGGTGACATCGCCACCACCGGCTGGTTCCCCAGCCTCAACCCGATCGTGGAGTTGGCGACCCGCGAGATCAAGCGTGTCGAGCTGACCGGCTTCATCCTCGTGGCGGCGCTGGTGGGCGTCGCGTACCACCTCATCATCAACCGCTCCCGGCTCGGATACGACCTGCGCGCCACCGGCGCCAACCCGTGGGCCGCCGAGGCGAGCGGCGTGCCGCCCAAGCGGACCATCGTCCTGGCCATGCTCCTCAGCGGGGCGGTGGCCGGGCTGGTCGGCATGGCGGACCTGCTCGGAGACCAGCACTTCTACAGCCTCCGGTTCCCGCAGGGGCTGGGCTTCGCCGGTATCGCGGTGGCGCTGCTAGGGCGCAACCACGCGGTGGGGGCGGCCGTGGCGGCGGTGGCGTTCGGCTGGCTGGAGCGGGCGTCGGGCGTGCTGGAGGTCCGTGGTGACGCCCCGCGCGAGATCGTCACGATCATGGTGGCGGTGATCATCCTGTTCGCCGTGATCGCCTACGCCTTGGCCCAGCGACGCAGGAGGATCGAGGCGGCGGCAGCCGCATCCGCACAGGTCGAGAGCGCCGGCGGAGCCGGGGAGGCAGACACGTGAGTGCCCTGCGCGAGCGACCAACGATGAGCCTCGGGGCGAACCTCGTGAGCGGGAATCGTCGCTGGATCGTCTACGGGTTGGGCGCGGTGCTCCTGCTCGCCTCCACCCAGCAGTTCGCCTCCCTGCCGACTGACGACCTCACCTCGAGCGGAACGTGGGCCATCGCCCTGGCCTGGTCGGTCCCGATCCTCATGGCCGGACTGGGCGGGATATTCTCGGAACGCTCCGGGGTGGTCAACATCGGCCTGGAGGGGATGCTGATCCTGGGTACCTGGTTCGGGGCCTTCGGCACCATGATCGGCGGCCCCTGGTTCGGAATGCTCCTGGCGGCGGTGGCCGGCGGGGTGGGGGGTCTCGTCATGGCGGTGGCCGCGGTCGGGTTCAACGTAGATCACATCATCGCCGGGGTCGCCATCAACCTCATGGCGCCCGGCCTGACCCGGTTCCTCTCCGACCTGCACTTCTCGGATCGCGGCGGATCGATAACCCAGTCCCCGACCATTTCCGGGGTGAGCAACTTCACGCTGCCCATCCTGGCGGGCGGCACGATCTTCGGCTGGGAGAGCCCGGACATCCTGGGCGCGATAGAGCGCGGCGGAATCTTCTTCATCTCGGACCTGGCCGGGATCCTGCGCGGCTTCATGTTCCAGATGTCATGGCTAACCATGATCGCCTACCTGGCCCTACCCATCGCCATAATCGTCCTGTGGAAGACCCGCTTCGGGCTACGGCTACGAAGCTGCGGCGAGCACCCGCACGCGGCCGACTCGCTCGGCGTCAACGTCTACAAGTACAAGTACTACGGCGTGGTGATCAGCGGCTTCCTGGCCGGGCTCGGGGGCGGCTTCCTGGCCATCCAGCTGTCCGGGCTGTACAAGGAGGGCCAGACCCAGGGGAAGGGCTACATCGGGTTGGCCACCATGATCTTCGGCAACTGGAACCCGATCGGAACAGCCCGCGGTGCGCTGCTCTTCGGTTTCACCGAGACCCTCCGCCTTCGGGACGAGAACGCCGCCCACGGCCTGCTGCTACTGGTGGTGTTCGCCATCGCTTTGCTGCTGCTGTGGCGCATCCTGAAGCGGAGGGGATACACCGGGACTCTGCAGCTGGCCGTCGTGGCGATCGCGGTCGGCTTCTGGTACATGAACTCGACCAGCGTGCCCAACCAGCTCCCCGCCATCACCCCCCACATCGCGGTCCTCGTGGTCCTGCTGTTCGCCACCTC
>WTGW01000105.1:0-27130 GCA_011523395.1 Acidimicrobiia bacterium | reverse complement strand
TCCCCGCCATCACCCCCCACATCGCGGTCCTCGTGGTCCTGCTGTTCGCCACCTCCCGCCTCCGCCCACCCGCCGCCGACGGCCTCCCATTCCGAAAGGGCGAAACGTAGGCCTCAGTGGTCAGTGGTCAGTGGTCAGTGGTCAGTGGTCAGTGGTCAGGTTAATCAAGCATAAACCAACAACGAGTTGATTACCCGGTTGCTTAGAAGATCATCTGTTTGAAGGGAGCCATATCTATGACCTTTGACCACATCAGTATTGGATGTCGAGGGCGTAGCGCAGAGCCCGGTCTAGCACGGCCCTCTTGAACTCACCGAGCCGTCCCACCGGACTGGAGTCGAGACACGAGATCGGGACGGTGATGAGGTTGTCGCAGCTGACAACGCAGCGTTCGGGCAATCCTTCGTCTGGACCTACCTCTACTTCCGACCTGATACCCCGCACCGTACGGGTGATGGGCGCGCAGATGACAGATCTGAGCACCGCGGTCGCTGCATTCCGCGTAACCACGCACACGGGTCGCCTTCCCGCAGGTGGACCGAGGTCGGCCCAGTAGATCTCGTTTCTCGAGACCACCTACCACTCGGGGACGGTTCGGGCTGCGAGCCGGGCCGCTGATCGTACGAGCGCCGGGTCCGGAGGCTGGCGTCGGTAGGCCTCGGCCAGTTCGCGGTCGGCGGCCATGTCTTCCTCGGCTGCGATGACCGCCCGTGCTCCACGGCGCAGGAGTTCGGAACGGTTGGTGCCCGATGCCTTGGCCAAGCGGTCCAGTTGGTCCACGAGGCTGTCATCGAGTTGTACCAGGACTTCACGACGGGCCATAACCATATGGTAATACATATGGGCTCGCATGGAAGCTCTGGTGAGGTCGGTCTTTCCCGTCGAGAGCCTCGGCGAACGGCAGCGGAGATGGCCTGAAGACCTACTCGGGGGATGTGAACAGGGCTAGCCGCCGGCGGCGTCGAAGACCATCTGTTTGAAGAGGTCATTGTCGATGGCGTTGACTACTTCGACATTGACAGGATTGCCCGTCACGTTCAGGGAGTCGACCACCGACATTCCCCTGGTCAGCGGGCTCTCTGCCTCTACCTCCACGTAGTGGCGGGAGCTTCGGGTCACAACCCGGCCCTTGTCGATCGCCACCGCCATGGCGGTCGGGTCCGGAAGCTCCAGCCGGCGGGTGCCGGACTGGCGGTGGGCGGCCTCCATCGCGGTGGAGTTGCAGTCCAGGAAGAAGTGGGCCAGGGGAGTGTCCAGCGCTCTGAGGGCGACCTGCTCCGCTGCGTCCAGGCCGGCCTCGAAGCGACAGATCTCCCAGCCGACCATCTCGATCGGAAGGCCGGAGGCGAAGACCATCCGGGCGGCGTGGGGATCGAACCACAGGTTGAACTCCGCCGCGGGGGTGACGTTGCCGACCTTGTTGGCGGTGCCTCCCATGACCACGCAGCGGCCCACCAGGCCCACGATGTCGGGCGCCTGCGCCAGGGCGAGGGCGACGTTGGTGAGCGGCCCGAGGGTGACCAGGGTGGAGCCGGGATTGCCCCGTATGTGGTTGATGAGGGCGCTGACGCCGTCCTCCTCCTCGGCGGAGCGGGACGGGGGTGGGTATCCCTGGTCACCGAGCCCGTCCATCCCGTGGAACCACGTGGCCTCTCGGGCCTTCACCAGCAGCGGACGGTCGGCGCCCGCGTAGACGGGTACGGCCGATCCGCACAGCTCGGCGGTGTAGAGGGCGTTGCGGGTGGTGTCCTCCAGCGGGCAGTTACCGGCCACCGTCGTCATCGCCACCACGTCCACGTCGGGGTGGTTGAGGGCCATCGCCAGGGCCACCGCGTCGTCGGAGGCGGTGTCGGTATCGATGATCATCTGCATGGCTCAGCCCCCGGTTGACAGGTTGACGGATTGGTAGCCGCGGATGGCGAAGCCGTCCTCCCGGACCGGCTGATCCGCGAGGGAGGCCCTGGGGAACGTGTCGATCAGGCGATCGAGCGCGATCTCCAACTCCAGGCGTGCCAGCGGGGCCCCGATGCAGTGATGAACGCCCGCCCCGAAGGTGATGTGGTCGGCGTCACCCCGGTCGACCCGGAAGGTGTCGGGATCCTCGTAGCGGCGGGGATCACGATTGGCCGCCCCGAACAGGACCGCGACCTTCTCGCCCCGGGGCAGCACGGTTCCGGCCACCTCGACCCCGTCCTCCAGCACGTAGCGCTCGAACATCTGGAGCGGAGGGTCGAAGCGCATCATCTCCTCGATGGCCACCGCCGGCGCCACCTCCCGGCGGGCCAGCCGTGCCCAGGCTCCCTCGTGGTTCATGGCCGCCACGATCCCGTTGCCCATGGTGTTGACAGTCGCCTCGTGTCCGGCGTTGAGCAGCAGGATCACGGTGGATGCGATCTCGGCGTCGGTCAGGCCGCCGTCGTCCGTCTCTGCGAGGCACATGGCCGTGATCAGATCATCCTTGGGGTCGGCGCGCCGGGAGGTGATCAACGCCGACGCCCAGGCCAGGAACTCCACGGACGCGTCGATGGCGGCTTCCGCCTGCTCACGGGTGCAATGGAGCTCGTACATCTTGACGATGGCGTGGGACCAGTCGAGCATCAGGTCGGCGTCCTCCACTGGTGCTCCCAGGAGCGTTGCTATCACCCGCACCGAGAAAGGCTGGGCGTAGTCGGCCAGCAGATCGATGGTGTCCCGGTCGCGTAGCGCCTCCAGTAGGCGATCGGCGATGGAGCAGATGGGCTCGCGAAGCTCCCGGACTCGCCGCGGCGTGAAGGCGCGGTTGATCAGGACGCGGATACGCGTGTGCTCGGGAGGCTCCAGCATCAGCAACGAGTGGCGTTCCGTCTGGTAGTAGGGTTCCCAACCTTCGAGCCCCAACTCCCGGATGGGGCGAAGGTCGAGCGGGCGGGCATGGCCGTCCTTCACCCGGCCCAACCGCCGGTCGAGCTGGACCGTCCGGACATCCTGGTGCCGGGTGACCAACCAGATGTCGAACCCGTCGTCGTAGTGCAGGGGTCCTCGCTCCCGCAGTGCGTTCAGGGTCGGGTAGGGGTCAGCGATGAAGTCGGGATCGGCCGGGTCGAAGAACCGGGACATCACCCGGATGAGGCGCCGACGAGCTCCGTGGCACTGGTGTCCTGTACCCGGCCCCAGAACTTGATCTCCTGGATGGCCAGTTCGTCGAATGCTTCGCCGCCCAGGGCCTCCGAAGGCCAGGTGGACGTGACCCGAATCTCCAGAACGGTGGTGTGGTTGGTGGTCGTGGGGATGCCGTGGGGCCGGTCGTTGGCGTCCGGTATCTCGTCCACGAACGGCACCCCGGGGAAGTCATCGGCGAAGATCTCCACGCCTCGGACCCGGTAGTTGCGCCGGAACTTCTCGAGGTTGTCGACGTTGATGATCTGGACTTGCTCCAGCGCTACAGGGTTCACGAAGGTCACCGTTATGCGGGCGTCCTCACCCCTCCGGCTCGCATCGTTCCAGTAGGCCTCGTCGCCGTCGATCAGGTTCTCGCATGCCAGGCCGGCGTTGTACTCGCTCGAACAGGTGATGGAGATCGGGGTTATCTCCTCCAGCGGGCCCAGGACCATGGTGGGCTCGGTGGCCTCGGTGGATGTGGTGGTCCCGTCGACCGAGGTGTCCGGTTCATCGCCACCCCTCATCGCCTGAATGATCAGGGCGAAGATCACGACGAATGCCACGCCGGTGATGATCACCCGGACCGCCCGGTTGCCGGCTGTCACCGACCGTATCGGCATGGGCGCCACCGCGATCCGACGCCTTCCGAGGCGAGCGCCGCACTCCTGGCAATGACGGTTGGCCGGGGACTGCTGGGAGAAGCAGGAGGGGCACGTCAGGTGCGCCTCGGGTTCCATGCTCGGCCGGTGCTCGGCCTCCTCCCAACTCGACGGCTCTCTGAGTTGGAACTCCTCGAAGCTGATATTACCGAGCGGATCGCCCTCGTCCGGAGGAAAACCCCGGGATCCGTTCCGATCGCGGTCGCTCAACACGGACCTTTCTGGTTATGTAACTACACTCACGCACGATGATAGTTGCCGCGCGCGGGACGCTGGTCCAGTTTGCCATCCGCGAGGTCGAGCCATGGACGATCGGTTCGGAACTGGCCGGATCGGTGCTGGCGGGTCTGGTCGTTATCGGACTCTGGAGGATCTTCCGTACCGGAGATCGCCGGTGATCGCGAGCCTCGTTCCCTGGACGTGCCACACCGTGTCGTATCCCTGTAACCTGCGCGTAGATGGTTTCCATGCTTGACCGCCGATCCCCCAGGAGGTGGGAGACCGAGGACCAGGAGTTCCTCGAGGTGCTGTCGCGGATGGCGCCCGGCACGGGCATCCGCACCGCGGTAGAACGGATCATCCAGCAAGGCAACGGAGCGCTGGTCGTGGTCGGATCGGGTCCCCACATCGAGAAGATCGCCGCCGGAGGAATCGATCTCCGAGACGCCGACTTCACGCCGGCGATGCTCGCCGAGCTCGCCAAGATGGACGGGGCGATCATCGTGGACACCGACGTGCGGAAGATACTGCGAGCCAACGTCCACATGCTCCCCGATCCCGTCATCGCGACCGAGGAGACGGGTGCCCGGTTCCGTACGGCCGAGCGGCTGGCCCGGTCGACAGGGTGCCCCGTGATCGCCATCAGCGAGGAGCGGCGCCAGGGTTTCGTCTTCTACGGGCACCGGAAGCAACCACTACGGAGCGCCACCGAACTCATGGTGCGCATCAACCAGGAGCTCCAGACGCTCGAGCGTTTCAGGGGCCGCCTGGCCGAGGCGGAGGAGTATCTGGACAGGCTGGAGGCTTCGGGTCAGGTCACCCTCGGGGCCGCGCTCACGGTGCTGCAGCGAGCCGAGTTGTTGCGACGGATCGGCATGAGGGTGGAGAACCTGGCAGTCGGGTTGGGTGATGAACGGCACATGGTGGAGCTACAGCTCTCCGACATCATGGAAGGGGTTCAAGAGCTCGGTGCGAAGGTCAGCCGCGAGTACTTCTGGGACCGGGGTGATCTCGCGTCCGAAGGGATGGAAGTGCTCCAGGACCGGCCCCTGCAGGATCTCTACGACACCGAGCGGTTGTGCCTCATCCTCGGCGTGGGCCCCGCGGACACGAGGGTCAACCCGGCCGGGCAGCGGCTGGCCGGTTGATTACGCAGATGACCGAGACCGGATCCGGCACCATCTCCGAGGCGGCAACGCTGACTGACAGCACGGGAGACAGCTCCACGGCTTCCGAAGAGCGGACCGACCCGTCGCTCGCTAACGAGGAGGCCGGGTCCGGCGAGACGCCCGCCGGCGAGGGGACGGGGCCCGAGGAGCCGACGGCGTCCGTTGCAGCGGACGACGCCGCCCCGAGCGGTACCGATCCGGGCGCGCCGAAGGTCGAGGTCAAGCCGAAGAAGGTTCCCGCCAAGAAGGCCCCGGCCAAGGCGCGGAGCCGGAAGGTTCCCGCCAAGCGGGTGCGGGCGCGCCGGCGCGCCGGCGCCGCCAAGTCCGCGGCGGGGAAGAAGAAGCAGACCTCCTTCCGGGTCGGGGACAAGGTGGTACACCCCCATCACGGTGCGGCGGAGATCGTCAAGCGCTCCAAGCTCGACCTGGCCGGGGAGTCTCGCTACTACTTCGAGCTCGAGATCGCCACCGAGTCATCGCTCAAGGTCCTGATCCCGGTGGACACGATTGACGAGACCATCCGTCCGGTGATCACCAAGACCGCGGCCGGAAGGGTGCTGTTGAAGTTCAAGGAGGATCCTCAGGACTCCGGCGCCAACTGGAGCCGGTGGTACAAGGTGCTCAACGAGAAGATGACGTCCGGCGACATCTTCCAGGTCGCGGAGGTGGTTCGTGATCTGACCCACGCCCAGCAGGCCAAGGGGATTTCTCCGGCGCTGAAGCGGATGCTCTCCAAGGCCCGTACCACGCTGTCCAGCGAGTTGGCGTTCGCGCTTCGCATCACCCCGGATCAGGCCCTCGAACGGATCGACCTGGCCCTTCCCAAGCCGGAGACGCCGGAGGAGTGAGCGGACGCAGCCTCGCCGGGGCCTACCGCCGATCCTGGCGCTCTCCCGGCACCGGTGCCTGAGCCTTGGCCCCGAACCGGGTGGAGATCTGGGGTGTAGTGGTCGCGGCGGGGCAAGGTGTTCGTTTCGGGGCCCGCAAACACGCCACGCGACTTGCCGGCAAGCCCCTCTGGCAGTGGGCACGGGACGCGCTCCTCGAGAGCGGCGTTCGCGAAGTGGTGGTTGTCGGGGATGTGCCCGGCGGTGTTACAGGAGGGCCGGAGCGCCACCTGTCGGTGGCCCGAGGGATCGCGGAGGTGGACGCGGAGGCCGCTGTGATCGCGGTTCATGATGCCGCCCGCCCCCTGGCCTCGGCGGCCTTGATGAAGCGGATGTACCGTTTGCTGGCGGAGAGCGGCGCCGACGGGGTGGTGCCGGTGGTTCCTATCGCCGATGCCCTGAAGCGGGTCGACTCCGGTCGGGTCCGCATCCTGGAGTCGATCGACCGTAGGGATGTCGCCTGCGCCCAGACTCCCCAGGTGTTCCGGGCCGAGGTGCTGCGCCGGGCTCACGCCCACCATGCCTCGGGGGATGCCCCTCACGACGATGCCGGCATGGTGGAGGCGCTGGGAGGTCGGGTACTGGCCGTTACCGGGGAACGATCCGCCATGAAGATCACGTATCCCGAGGATCTGGTGCTCGCGGAGGCACTTCTCCGTCATGGCTCGCGTCCCGGAGGGCCATGACCGCCGGCCCGTTCCGTACCGGTCTCGGCGTCGACGCCCACCGCTTCGGCGGTAGCCCTCCCCTGAGGCTGGCCGGCGTGGTGGTCGACTCCGGTCGCGGGCTCATCGCCACGTCGGACGGGGATGTGGCTGCGCACGCGGTTATCGACGCCATGCTCGGAGCGGCCGGGAAGGGCGACATCGGTACTCATTTCCCATCCTCGGATCCGCGCTGGCAGGATGCCGACAGCATGGAGATGCTGCGCTCGGTGGTGCGATCGGTGGCATCGGACGGCCTGGCCGTATCGAACCTGGACATCACCATCGTGGCGCAGACGGTGCGGATCGGTCCCCATCGTGCCGAGATGCGAACCCGGCTCGCGGCGGCGCTGGGGCTCGGCCGCGACCGGGTATCCGTCAAGGCCACCACCACTGACGGGATGGGCTTCACCGGTCGGGACGAGGGCGTGGCGGCTTGGGCGTCGGTGCTCCTGGTCGAGCCCGCGTCTTCCGGTGGATCGGGCTGACGGGGTACTCTTGCCCGCGGTTCCCGGTCCGGCCGGTATACAGAACGCTGTCGGGTAGGAGTCTCCGGTGTTAACGGTCTACAACACGCTCGGCAGGGTGCGCCAGAGCTTCGAGCCGTTGGAAGACGGCCGCGTCCGCATGTACGTGTGCGGACCGACGGTGCAGTCGGCGCCCCATATAGGGCACGGAAGGTGCGCGGTCGCCTTCGATGTGATCCGCCGCTACCTGATGTGGAGAGGGTGGGACGTCCTCTTCGTCCAGAACATCACCGATGTGGACGACAAGATCATCAACCGGGCAGCCGAGTTGGGCGTGACCACCGAGGCCCTGGTGGCGGAGATGACGGAGCGGTTCCTCACCTCGTACCGCGGGCTCGGGGTGCTCGACCCGGACAGAACCCCGGCCGCCACCAGCCACATCCCGGAGATGATCGAGCTGATCGCCCGCCTGGTGAGCCGCGGTCTGGCATACCCGAGCGGGGGCGACGTCTACTTCAGGGTGCGAGCACTGGAGGGCTACGGCAAGCTGTCGGGCCGCGACGTGGACGAGCTCCGGATCGGCGCCCGGGTGGAGCCGGGGATCGACAAGGAGGACCCGCTCGACTTCGCGCTGTGGAAGGGCGCCAAGCCGGGGGAGCCGTTTTGGCCGTCCCCATGGGGAGATGGAAGGCCCGGGTGGCATATCGAATGCTCCGCCATGTCCGCCAAGTATCTGGGCCTGCCGTTCGACATCCACGCAGGGGGCGCCGACCTGATCTTCCCCCACCATGAGAACGAGATCGCGCAATCAGAGGGTGCGACGGACGGGCTGTTCGCACGGTACTGGCTCCACAACGGCATGGTGAACCTGGGCGGGGAGAAGCTCTCGAAGTCCACCGGGCACATTGTCGACCTGGCCGAGGCGATCGAGACCTACGGTGGCCCGGTAATCCGCCTCTTCCTCCTCAGGGCTTCTTACCGGTCTCCGATCGAGTACTCCGAGGACTCTCTCCATGACGCGCGGGCGAGCCTTGATCGGTTGCGCTCCTTCGTCAGGCGAGCTCCGTCGGCCGGCAGGCCGGACGTGGACACCATCGAGCGCTTCGTTGCCTCCATGGAGGACGACTTCAACACGGCGGAGGCTCTGGCGGCGGTATTCGAAACGGTCCGCCAGGGCAACGCCAGACTGGATCGAGGTGAGGATGCCGGCCCGCTCATCACGGCCGTGAGGGAAGTCGCCGGTGTGCTCGGAATCGACCTGGAAAGCGCCGGGTTGGAAGGCCTGGTGGAACCGCTCACCGGGTTGGCGACCCGTTACGAGGTGGAGGCCGGGAGCGCCGAGGACATAGTCCGCCGGCTCGTGGACGCCCGCGCCGCGGCTCGCGAGTCCCGCGATTGGTCCCGGGCCGATGCCATCCGGGATGACCTGGCGGGAGCGGGGATCGTGATCGAGGACTCGGCCGATGGCGTCCGCTGGTATCGGCGGTAGCGTCGAGGGCCTCCATCCGGTTCGGGCGGCCCTGGCCGCGGGCCGTGTCAGGGTTGTCACCGTCGAGCGTTCCCGCCGCGATCTCGATGATCTGGTGTCGGAGGCTCGGGCGGCGGGCGCCTCGGTGGAGACGGTGGACGATGTCCGGCCCCTGGCGCAGACCGAGTCGCCGCAGGGCGTGGTGGCGAGGGCCCGTCCCATTCCTTTCGCACCCTTGGAGGGTCTCCTAGAGCCTCCGGACGGTCTCCCGATACCTGCGCTGGTGGTGCTCGACCATCTCGAGGATCCCCGCAACGTTGGTGCTATCGCTCGTTCCGCCCTGGCAGCCGGGATGACGGGGATGGTCGTCCCGCGCCGCCGCGCCGCCCCGCTGTCGGCTCTTGCCTTCAAGGCGGCCGCCGGTGCATTCGAGCACCTCCCCGTCGCTTCCGTGTCCTCGATAGCTGACTGTGCGGCCCGGGCGGCCCGGGCGGGTGTGTGGTCGGTGGGTTTGGAGGCACAAGGGGAGCGGCCGATCTTCGGGCTGGAGCTACTCGCCGAGCCGGTGGCCCTGTTCGTGGGTTCCGAGAGGTCAGGCCTGTCTCGCCTGGTCAGGGCGCGCCTGGATGTCACGGCGTTCATCCCTATGGACGGCCGGGCCGACAGCCTGAACGCCGCCACGGCATCAGCCTTGGCCTGCTTCGAGACAAGTCGCCTGCGGGCCTCCGGTGGTAGTCTGCAGTGATGGGTCGCCGGGCCAGGCGGCCAGAGGGACAGCCGGGTTGCGCCGGCCCTGTCCCGTATCAAGACGACAGGGAAGAGAGAGGGGGCATCAATGCGTAGAGCAGGTACTGCAGCGCTCCTCGCAGCAATGTTGACGCTGGTGGCGGCGTGTGGCGAGTCCTTCGAGGCAGGCGAGTTGGGCGCCGTGGAAGTCGCGGAGGGCGAGGAGATACAGATACGTTCGATCGGCCCGATCACCGGTGATGTGGCGTTCCTCGGCGTACCCAACCTGCGGGGGGTCGAGTTGGCGGTCGCCGACTACGGAGCCATCGAGGGCTGGACTGTCAGCATCGGTACGCCGGCGGACGGCTTGTGCTCGCCTGACGGTGGTCAGGCGGCCGGACAAGCCATCGTGGCCGACCCGCAGGTGGTTGGCGTGATCGGTACGGCCTGTTCCGGCGAGGCGGTGGCGGCTTCCCCGCTCATCTCCGACGCCGGCATGGTGATGATCTCCCCGTCCAACACCTCGCCTGCTCTCACTTCGGACATGGCAGGCACAGCGGGCACCGACTACCACGTGGGCTACTACCGGACGGCCCATAACGACCTGATCCAGGGCAGGGCGGTGGCCTTGTTCGTCCGCAACGAACTGGGCCTGGACGTGGCGGCGGCCATCCATGATGGCGACCCCTACACGAACGGGCTGGCCACGGCCTTCAAGGACGCCTTCGAGGAGCTCGGGGGCACTGTGCCCGTGCTCACCGCCGTCAACAAGGGTGACACGGATATGTCGGCAGTGCTTACCGAGGTGGCGGCCGGCAACCCGCAGGCGATCTTCTTCCCGATCTTCATGCCGGAGGGCGGGTTCGTGGTCCAGCAGATCGGCGGCATCGCCGGGCTGGAGGACGTAGTCCTGCTTTCGGCTGACGCCTTGCTGGTCGACAACTTCATGGAGTTGCCGGAGTCGGAGGGGATGTACCTGTCAGGCCCGGACGTACGGTACGGGAACAACACCAACTCGCTCACCGGACGCTCGGCCAGCGACGTGCTGGCGGCCTACAGCCAGAGCTACGGGGAGGAGCCGTCAGCCGCTTTCTGGGCCCACGCCTACGACGCCACCGCCATGTTGCTGCAGGCAATCGCGAACGTGGCCGTCGTGGACGGTGACACGATGTACATCGACCGTCAAGCCCTCCGGGATGACCTGAACTCCCTCGAGTTCGACGGGCTCATCGGTTCCGTCGGATGCGACGAGTTCGGTGACTGCAGTCCGGGGTTGGTTACGCTCGTGCACCACACCGACTCCACGGACATCGAGTCCGGCAAGAGCAACGTAGTGTTCAGCTTCGCGCCTTGAGCGTGATCGCCGCTGACCGCGGTCACCGGTGACAGTATGAAGAGGCATTTACGGGCAGGACGGCTGCTCGCGGTCTCGGTCCTGCTGGTGGCGGCCTGTGGCGGGTCCGCGTCGCCGACAGACTCGGACCAGACCGATGCGGCCGAGTTCGAGCCGGGTCCGCTGGGCGCCGTGGTGGTCGCGCCCGGCGAGCTGATCCAGATCCGATCACTGAACTCCATCTCCGGCGACATCGCCTTCCTAGGTATTCCGAACCAGCGCGGGGTGGAGATGGCGATCGCAGACTACGGCCCGGTCGCCGGGCGGGAGGTGTCGATGGGTACGCCTCTGGACGATCTGTGCTCGCCGGACGGCGGTCAGTCGGCCGCGCAGGCGACGGTGGCCGACCCGAGCGTGATCGGGGTGATCGGGACCACCTGCTCGTCCGCCGCGACCGCGGCGTCACCGCTGATCTCCGACGCCGGGATGGTGATGATCGCCCCTTCCAACACTTCGCCGGCGTTGACGTCGGATCTGGCCGGGGATCCCAGTCCTTCGTACCATCCCGGCTACTACCGGACGGCGCACAACGACCTCTTCCAAGGCAAGGCGGTAGCCCTGTTCGTGCGCGACCACCTCGGATTCGACACGGCGGCCGCCATCCATGACGGCGACCCGTACACGCAGGGCCTCGCGGAGGCCTTCAAGGACGCGTTCGAGGAACTGGGTGGCATGGTCACGGCCTTCACGGCGGTGAACAAGGGCGACACCGACATGATCGCGGCGCTGACCGAAGTAGCGGCCGGCCGCCCCCAGGCCTTGTTCTTCCCGGTCTTCATGCCCGAGGGAGGGTTCATCGTCCAGCAGGTGGACGGCGTAGTCGGTCTCGAGGACATCACCCTGATCGTGTCGGCGGCGCTGCTGGTGGACAACTTCATGGAGCTGCCCGAGTCCGAGGGTGTCTACATCTCCGGACCGGATCTACGGTTCGGGGACAACCGCAACAGCATCACGGGCCGTACAGCGGTCGAACTCCTGGATGCTTACGAGGCCGCCTACGGGGAGGCGCCGTCGGGCGGGTATCTGGGGCATGCGTACGACGCCACGACCATGCTGCTCAGGGCGATCGAGCGGGCGGCCGTGGACATCGACGGGACGCTCCATATCGACCGCGCTCAGGTGCGTGACGAGCTGACCGGGACGAGTATGGACGGGATCATCGGCCCGATCGACTGCGACCTGTTCGGCGACTGCGGCACCCAGCGGCTGACCGTGCTCTACAACACCGACCCGAGCAACATCGAGACCGGCAAGAACAATGTCGTGTTCGAATACGCACCCTAGGTTTAGTTGCTAGCTACTAGTTGTTAGTTGCTAGTAGGTCTTCGATGATTGGCGTGCGTAGGATTGGTCTCGTCTCGTTGTACCTGTTCCTGGTCACCGTAGGCTGCGGCCAGGGCCAGTCGCAACCGGGATCGGACGATCCGCCTTCCGCTACCTCGGCGGTGGACTCTGTCGAGACTGACCGGGCCGCGCCGGAAGTCTCCGAGTTCTTGCCGGGCCCTCTGGGGGCGGTCGAGGTGGCGCCGGGTCAGGAGATTCAGATCCGCTCACTCAACACGATCACCGGTACGACGGCCTTCGCGGGCATCCCGAATCAGCGTGGTGTGGAGTTGGCGATCGCCGACTACGGGCCGATTGCGGGTCGTTCGGTGTCGTTGGGTACGCCGCTCGATGACTTCTGCTCGCCCGACGGGGGTCAGGCGGCTGCCCAGACGGTCGTGGCCGACCCGACCGTGGTGGGGGTGATCGGGACCACGTGTTCCTCCTCGGCGGCGGCAGCGATGCCGTTGATCTCGGCCGCGGGGATGGTGATGATCTCGCCGTCGAATGCGTCCCCGTGGCTGACCTCGGACATGGCGGGGAACGTTGGGAGCGCTTACCTGCCGGGCTACTACCGCACTTGCTACAACGGTCTGGTGCAGGGGAGGGCGGTGGCTTCCTTCGTCCGTGACTATCTCGGCTTCGACCGGGCGGCGGCGATCCACGATGGCGATGCGTTCACCCAGGGTCTGGCGAAGTCGTTCGCGGATGCGTTCGAGGAGTTGGGAGGCGTTTCAACTGCGGTAGCGGCGGTGAACAAGGGCGACACGGACATGATCGGGGTGCTGACCGGAGTGGGACCGGGATCGCCCCAGGCGGTGTTCTTGCCCATCTTCATGCCGGAGGGCGGTTTCATCGCTCAGCAGATCGGCGGCGTGTCGGGCCTCGAGAGGGTCACCCTGGTGGGCGCCGCGCCCCTGTTGGTGGATGACTTCATGGAATTGCCGGAGTCGGAGGGTGCGTTCCTGTCCGGTCCTGATCTGCGATACGGATCCAACCGGAACAGCATTACGGGCGCGTCGGCGGATGACTTCCTGGCCGCGTACGAAGCAGCGTATGGGGAGGAGCCCTCGACGGGCTTCTGGGCGCACGCGTACGACGCCACCATCATGTTGCTTCGGGCCATCGATCGGGTGGCGATCGATGTCGAGGGGACGCTGCACGTCGATCGTCAGGCCTTGCGCGAGGAACTCGACAGGACCAGCTTCGACGGCATCACCGGTTCTATCAAGTGCGACGAATACGGTGACTGCGGGGCTCAGAGGATTGCGGTGGTCGAGCACACCGACTCGCGGGACGTCGAGGCGGGCAAGAACAACGTCGTCTTCGAGTACGCGCCGTGAACTGAGACAAGTGTCTGTGCGCTGGGACGGGTGACGAACAGCTAGAGTCGGAACCCGTGACTTCCGCGGCGTCTTCTGCTCCCTCTTCGCGAAGAAAGCGGCCCGGATGGGTGGACACCTTTCTCTGGATTGTCCGGGTCGGCGCCATCATCCTGCTCATCTGGGGGGTGGCGGGGACCGTCGTCCAGGGCCTGAGCGGACGGGGCCCGACCGGTGAGGCGTGGCGCGATCTGGTGGTCGCCGGGATCGCCCAGGGCGCCATGTACGGTCTGATCGCCCTCGGATACTCGATGGTCTACGGCGTGCTGGGGTTCATCAACTTCGCCCACGGCGAGGTGTTCATGTCGGGGGGGATGGTGGGTTTCTTCGTGGCCAACTACCTGTGGGAGGTCGGGCTCTGGGAGACCAACTTCGTCCTCGCGATCCTGCTGGTGCTCCTGTCCTCCATCCTCACCTCGACCCTGGTGGCGGTGATTGTGGAGCGGATCGCCTACCGGCCGCTGCGCGCCTCCCCCCGCCTGATTCCGCTGATCACATCCATCGGGATCTCCTTCTTCCTCCAGTACACGTTCGCGGGACTGTTCGGCGTCGCCGTCAAGAACTATCCGCCGCCCCCCGACTCCCTCCGGTCCCGGATCAGCCTTCTCGGCCTCGAGATCGAGGGTTCCAAGCTGCTGGTCATCGTGGTGGCGGTCGCGACGATGGTCGGCCTGTACCTGTTCGTGGAGAAGACCCGGACCGGACGCTCGATCCGGGCGGTGGCCGAGGACAAGGAGATCGCGGCCTTGATGGGAATCGACGTGAACCGCACCATCGTGGCCACGTTCGCCGTCGGAGGAGCGATGGCGGGGGTGGCGGGCACGTTGTGGGCACTCCTGTTCCGCGGGGTGTCCTTCATCACCGGGTTTCTCCCGGGCATAAAGGCTTTCACCGCCGCGGTGCTCGGTGGGATCGGCAACCTCCCGGGGGCAATGGCGGGCGGCGTCCTGTTGGGTCTGTTCGAAGGAGTGGGCCCGCAGCTGGTGCTGGCCGGTTTCGGTATCCCGGGCGTGTCGCAACTCAAGGACGTGGTGGCTTTCACCGCCCTGGTGCTGGTGCTGATCTTCAAGCCGACGGGACTGTTCGGTGAGCGTCTCTCGGCCGAGGATCGGGCGTGACCCCGGTGGACCTTCGGCGGACGTTGCGGTGGGGTTCGCTCGCCGGGGCTGTCATGGTGTTCACCTGCGCGGTCGGATTGTTCGAGGCGTTCGAGGATCGCCTGCTCGTATACCCTTTCCTCAGCCTCGGTCACGTCCTGCTGCTCTGGTTTATCCCTCTGGCCGGCTACCAGGCCACCAACGAGCCCGTGCTCGAGGGTATGGAGGCGCCGTCGAAGGGACTCCACAACGTCATGGCCGGGCTGGTGGCCGGGCTCGCGGGCGGGTTCTTGACAGGGGTGTTCACCGTCGTGGTAGATGCCTTCGACGTGCGCGACGTATTCGTCCGCCTGTCGGTTCGTCTGGTCGACCTTCTCACCCACGGATGGGGCGTTCCCGGAGGCTTGGTGTTGATAGTGGGGGTGCCCGCCCTGCTGGGGATGGCGGGGGGAATGTTGCACCTCGTGTCCGCGTCGGTCCGGCGCCGGCTGATCCTCGCGCTCGAATGGGCATTGGTGATGGCTCTTCTCGAGCAGGTGTTCTCTCAGGTGCTCAGGCAGCTCCGGTTGGGTGCGGTCGGGAACATCATCTTCACCCGCCGCGCCCTCGAGTGGTGGGCGGCGTTGGTGATCGCGGCGCTGGTAGTCCTCCTGGCCGAGCGAACCCGCGGAGGGATGGGCAGGGTCAAGGGGTACCTGTTCGCGGCCGACGCGGTGCGCCGCACCCGCAACTCGATCTGGTCGGCCCTGGCTGTGCTGGCTTTCCTCATCATCCTCCCGCAGCTGCTGGGCAGCCTGCTGTCGGAACTGCTGGCCAACGTGGGCTTGTTCCTGCTGATGGGCCTCGGTCTGAACATCGTGGTGGGTCTGGCCGGGATGCTGGACCTGGGCTACGTGGCCTTCTTCGCGGTGGGCGCCTACACGGTCGGCGTGCTCACCTCGCCCATCTCGCCCCGCTTCGACCTGGAATGGTCCTGGTGGGCGGCCCTGCCCGTCGCCATCCTCATGTCGGTGGTGGCCGGGGTCCTGGTCGGCACGCCGGTCATCCGAATGCGAGGCGACTATCTGGCCATCGTCACGCTCGGCTTCGGGGAGATCGTCCGCATCCTGTTCCTGTCCGATTGGCTGGCGCCCGTCTTCGGCGGCGCCCAGGGGGTCCGCAACGTGCCCGGTATTCCGGTAGGCGTGACGGAGGTCCGGGGCAGCCAGCCGGTCGGGGTGCTCTACTTCGCGTTCGGCCTGGTGCTGGTGGCGGCGTGGGTCTCGTGGGCCCTCCAGGAGTCGCGGCTCGGCCGGGCCTGGACTGCGATCCGGGAGGACGAGACCGTAGCCGCGGCGATGGGCATCAACGTGGTGCGGGCCAAGCTGAACGCCTTCATCGTCGGCGCCATCCTGGCCGGGCTGGGCGGAGCGCTGTTCGCCGCCAAGGTGGGGTCGATCTTCCCGAGTTCGTTCGAGTTGCTGGTCTCGATCATCGTCCTCGTGGTGGTGATCGTCGGAGGCATGGGCAACATCCCCGGGGTGGCGGTGGGAGCCGTCCTGCTGATAGGGGTCCTGGGAGGTCCGACCCAGCCCGGATTGCTAGCCGAGTTCGCCGAGTTCAAGCTTCTCATCTACGGGGCCCTGCTGGTCTTCATGATGCTGCGCAAGCCCGAGGGGCTCCTGCCCAGCGTCCGGCGGTCCCGGGAGCTCCGCGGCGAGGAACTGTCCCAGGACGCCTGGCTTGACCGCTCGAGCGGGGACGTTGAGGTCGATGCCCGGCCGGCGGGGGGCTGAGGCGATGCTGGAGATCGGGGGCTTGCACAAGTCGTTCGGCGGTGTGCACGCCCTGGCCGGCGTTGATCTGCGGGTTGATGAGGGGGAGGTCGTGTCGGTTATCGGTCCGAACGGGGCGGGCAAGACCTCGTTCTTCAACGTCGTGACCGGTCTCTACCCCCCTGACGGGGGAGACATCATGTTCGAGGGGCGGAGCATCGTCGGCCTCGAGTCGAGCGAGATCACCGAGGCAGGGATCGCCCGGACCTTCCAGAACGTCCGGCTGTTCCTCAACATGACGGTGCTGGAGAACGTCATGGTGGCCCAGCATTGCCGGACCCGGGCGGGCGCCTTCCGCGCGGTGTTGCGCACCCCGTTCCTGCGGAGGGAGGAGGCGGAGATCGAGGCCCGCGCCAAGGAGATCCTTGCGTTCTTCGGGACCAGGCTGGTGGGGTACCGGTTCGACCAGCCGGCCCTGTCGCTGTCCTACGCCAACCGGAGGCGTCTGGAGATAGCGCGCGCGATGGCGACCCGACCCAAGCTCCTGCTGCTCGACGAGCCGGTGGCCGGGATGAACCCGCGCGAGACCGCCGAGTTGACAGGGCTGATCCGCAAGCTCCGTGACGAGAGGGGCCTCACCGTGGTCGTGATCGAGCATGACATGCGGGTGGTGCGGGACGTGAGCGACCGGGTGATCGTGCTCGACCACGGCACCAAGATCGCCGAGGGTTCCTATGACGAGGTGTCCTCCGACGAGGCGGTCATCGAGGCATATCTCGGGCGCCCGGCAGAGGTTGGCTGATGGCGCCGGGCCGGCCTCTGCTCGAGTTTCGCAACGTCCACACCCACTACGGGCCGGTCCACATCCTGAAGGACGTCAGCCTGTCGATCTACGAGGGACAGATCGTCTGCCTGTTGGGAGGCAACGCCTCCGGCAAGACGACAACCCTCAAGACCGTCCTCGGCATGGTGGCGCCGACGGCGGGAGAGGTGCTGGTCGAAGGCGAGGTGGTCAACGGATGGCCCACCGCCCGGATCGTGGCGCGGGGGGTGTCGATGGTCCCCGAGAACCGCCGGCTCTTCAAACGCATGACGGTCAGGGAGAACCTGGAGATCGGCGCCTACCTCCGCACAGACGACACTTCGGCTGACTACGAGCGGATACTCGACATGTTCCCGAGGCTCAAGGAGCGGCTGGGTCAGAGAGCCGGCACTCTTTCAGGCGGTGAGCAGCAGATGGTGGCCGTGGGCCGTGCGCTGATGGCCCGCCCCAGGGTCCTGCTGATGGACGAGCCGTCGATGGGTCTGGCTCCGGTGCTCGTGGCCCAGAACTTCGACATCATCCGTCAGATAAACGAGGCCGGTACCACGGTGTTCGTGGTGGAGCAGAATGCCAACATGGCGCTGTCGATCGCCGACTACGGCTACGTGCTCCAGACGGGAAAGATCGTCCTGGCCGACACCGCTCGCAACCTGCTGGCCAACCCTGAGATGCGACAGGCCTACCTGGGTGAAGTCGGGTAGAGTCCGATCAGATCTCGGCCGGGTTAGCTCAGTCGGTAGAGCACTTCTCTTGTAAAGAAGATGTCACCGGTTCGATTCCGGTACCCGGCTCCGCTCCACGGCGGCGGCTGAACGAAATGCACCACTATGTACCGCTTGGCCGATACGCTGGGCGCGAAATGCTCACGTCCCTCGAGAGGCACATCCTCGACTTCGAGCGTTGCTGGTGGCAACTGCCCGGTCCCAAGGAGCGCGACATTCGGGTCGCCTTCGGGTTCGGTCCGGCCCGTTACTACCGATTGCTGAGGGCTCTGATGGACGATCCGGCTGCGCTGGCGTACGACCCGCTGACGGTGCACCGGCTCCGCCGCATCCGGGCTCGCGCCATGGACGCGACCGGATACCGGGTGGGTACGGTGTGAGCGGTCGTCGAGCCTCTCGGATGTACCCCCGCGTTCCCGGGCAGGGACCGGCTGGAGGGATCGATGCCAGGCCGCCACGCCTCCGACGATAGGCGCCGCCTCCAGCGCGATCTGCGTCGCTTCGGCCTGCTCGCCCTAGGCGTTCTGGTGGTCCTGATGGGCGCCGGCTTCGCGGCTCGGACGCTGATCGGCGGCTCCACGGACGGCGAACCTGCGGAGGACGGTGCCGCCGCGGCGGCGCAGACCGTCGCGACGACCGGCGCCCCTCTCGCCACCGACGCTCCGACCACAACCGCCCTGACGACCACGACGACAGCCGTTCCGACCACCACGACCACCGAGGCTCCTCGACCGCCGGTCCGGCCACCCTCGCAAGTGGGAGTGCTCGTTCTCAACGCCACCTCGGTAGCCGGGCTGGCCGGCCGCTTCACCGATGAACTGGCCGCCTTGGGCTACCGGACCGTTCCTCCGGACAACCATCCCGAGAACCTCGACTCCTCCGTGATCTGGTACGTGGAGGGATACGACCGGGAGGCGGCAGTCGTGGCCGAACAGGCGCCGGATGCCGAGCTCGTGTTGTTCCCCGGCGACGCCCCACGGGCGCCGATCACCGTAGTGCTGGGCGCGAGCTACCGAGAGTGAGCGGCGGCGGTGGGGCGCCGGGCTTCCACCCGTCGATGCGGGGTCCTCACGCTCGAGCCCGGCGGCGGCGGGCGCGGGTCGCATGGCTCGTCCTGGCGGGCTCCGTCGCTCTGCTAGGGGCGGTGGTTGCGGCCGGGGGACTGCTGAGGCGCTCGGTGGTCCTGGACCTGGTCTCGTTCTGGCCGGGCTGGATCTTTACAGCGGGCCTGTTCCTCATCCACCGGTGGGCGTCGGGAGTCCGGCAACGCTTTCCCGGCTACGGACTCGGGCCGGTGTTGCCGTACTCGCTGGCGGGATGGCTGGTTGCCGTATTGGTCCTCCACATGGCCGGTTGGGAGATGCTGCCGTCGTCGGCCGACCGGCTGGAGGGTCCGGCCGTGACCGATCGGATCGCCACGGCCGCCATGGATGTCCGGATCGAGGGCGCGGTGATGGTTGAGGCGGGTGCCGATCTCCTCTATGAGGTGTCCAGCCTGGCGTCCGCAGGCGCGGTGGCGCCTCCCCGGGGCGAGGAGCTTCTGACTGGGGATGACCTGGAGGTACGGCTCCGGGAAGGGCCGGAGGCAGGATGGTTCGGTTCCGCCGGCTGGAACCTGGCGCTCAACCCGGGCCGCGACTGGGCTGTGGCGGTTGCGGCGGCAGAGGTCGAGGCGGATCTCAGGGACCTGGCGCTCAGGTCGCTTCGAGTGGAGGCTGACGGTGTCGTCCGGCTGGGTCCGGCCCGGGGCGACGTACCGGCGTTGCTGGCCGGCGCCCTGGTCGTCGAAGTTCCTGCAGAGGTGTCCGTGGAAGTCTCCGGACCGGTCACGGTCGGGCCGGGTTGGGAGGCCACCGGCGAGGGAGCGAGTTACCTAGGTGACGGTACGGGGCGTTACCTCATCGAGGTCGACCCGGATTCGGATGTGGTGGTGAACCAGGCATGACGAACTCCGGGCACCGGCCGCGGGCCGGTAACCTGACCGGCGGAGAAGGGTCAGGCGAGATGTGAACCAGCAGGATCGCGAACGGATTACCAGGCACGACTGGCTGCGCGGCGTAGGCGTTGCGGCCTGGAGCATCGTGGGCATCTTCGTGGTGATCGCCGTCGTGGCCTGGGCCGTCTACCAGGTGCGGATCATCTGGGCGCCGCTGATCTTCGCCGTGCTCCTGGTCTACCTGGTCAAGCCACTGATCGACCTCCTGGAGCGCTACAGGATCCCGCGGGTGGGCGGGGGATTCCTGGTCTACCTGGTGCTCGGCGGCATACTCGTGCTGATCGGAGTGTTGATCGTGCCGATCATCAGCCGGCAGACCGTCGAGTTGGTGGACCGAGTCCCCGACGTCATCGACAGCACCTTCAACGTGGTGGCCGATCTGGCCGCGTCTCTCAACCTCCCGGTCGAGCTGGCCGGCGTCGACTCGGTATCCGACGAGTTGGTGGGCTGGTTCTCGGATCCATCCAACCGGGAGGTGATCCTGGAGGGCCTCTCCCGGGCTGGAGAGCTCGCCAGGGGGCTCGTCGAGGGTGTGGTGGTCGTGCTGCTCGCTCCTGTCCTGGCCTTCTACATCGTGGTGGATGCGCACAATCTCCGGAGGGCGGCGGAGCGCCTTATTCCGGCGGCCGATCGGGCCGAGGTGATCCATCTGGCCCGCCAGGTGGGCAAGGCCCTGGGAGGTTTCGTCCGGGGCCAGCTGGTGGTGGCGGCCATAGTAGGAGTCCTGTCCAGCACGGTGCTGTGGATCCTCGACCTGCCGTTCTGGTTGATCGTCGGCCTGCTGGCCGGGTTGCTCAACGTCGTCCCCTTCATCGGTCCGTGGGTGGGAGGTGCGCTCGGTGTGGCGACCGCTCTGATCGTGGGAGATCCGATCCGGGCGGTCTGGGTCGTCATCGCCTTTCTCATCATCCAGCAGTTCGACAACCACTTCGTGAGCCCGATGGTGCTGCGGGTGGCCGTCCATCTGAGCCCGGTCACCATCATCCTGGCGTTGCTGGCCGGCGGGTCCATCGGGGGCCTGCTGGGCGTGCTCATCGCCGTGCCGACCACCGCGGTCTTCAAGATCATCATCGGCCATCTCTGGCGCACCCGGGTGCTCGGGGAGTCCTGGGAGCAGGCCGCTTCGGCCGTGGTGGTGGAGTACGAGGTGGAGCCCTTACGGGAGCGTTTCCGTCGTGGTGGGGCGGAGGCGAGCAGGGCCGATGAAGAGGATGGGGGAGGACTGGCCGCCGCTGATGGTGACATCGCCGACCCGGATCGGACAGGATCCGGCGATACCGATTCCTTGACGGATAGCTGACCCCATGCTGGACATCCTCGTGCTGTCCGGCCTGGGATTGGCTCTTGTTCTCGGGTACCGGCGGGGATTGCTGAGCGCGGCCGCCGGTCTGGTGTTTCTGGCGGTCGGGATCGTGGTGGGATACCGGGCCGGGCCTGCCGGGCAAGATGTTGTCCAGTCGTGGACGGGCGCCAGCCCGTTGACCTCGCGGTTCATTGCGTCAGCGGCGGTGTTCCTAGTCATTTACCTAGTGGGCCGCTTGCTGATCCGCCGGCTGGTCGCGCTATTGGGGCCGCTGCGATTGCTCGATCAGGTGGGCGGGGCGCTGGTGTCGGCAGCAGCGTTCGCGCTGGTGGCGGGCTTGCTGGTACTGGCAGTCGCGAGTTCGCCCTACCTTCCGTCGCAGGTGGGGCAAGCGCTCGATCAGTCGAGGACTGCCGCCCTAGTGAAATCCGAGGCGCCGCGCTTTACGCCGGACATCAGCCGACTTCTGGGCGACCGAATACTTGAGTCCTACCTGAACCTGATAAGACTGTCGGAGGAGGGTCCGGCACTGCTCGAGGACAGCGAGCGAGCCGATAGCGTCCCGGGCACCCCGAATGCCACAGTCTCTTCCCCGGACACCACGGATGCCACCCCGGGCACCACCCCGGTGGGGGACGTTGTCCCTCCGGCCATCGATCTGCTGGACAGGCTGGTCATACTCGAGGGCGACGACCGGGTTGACATACCTCCGGTGGCCGGGCTGTTGGAGAGTCGCCCCGATCTGGCCACCGATTTGCTGGACATGCTGAACCTGTTGCGGATCGAAGAAGGTGAGGAACCGCTCGCGTGGTCGGCGGCCCTGGCCGAGATCGCCGGCCGGCACGGAGTCGAGATGTATAAGGAGGGCTTTTTCTCGCACGTCTCCCCACTAACAGGGGACGTAGGGGATCGCCTCGACGCGCATGCCATACCGTTCCGGATCGCCGGGGAGAACCTGGCCCTGAACCCGACCGTGGACGGCGTCCATGGTGGCCTGGCCGCATCGCCCAGTCATCGCGCCACCATGCTGGAGACACGCTTCACCCGCGTGGGGATCTCGGTTCATGACGGTCCGCTCGGGCTGATGGTGGTGCAGGTGTTCACCGGATGACCGCCGGTTTGGATCCCATCGCCGCCGAGCTGGTCTCCGCACTGGTGGGCGCCTACGAGCCGCACGTCCGCGGCAGGGTTGCCCGCCTGGGCTTGGAGGTTCCGCCGGGTCTGGACGATGCCATCGAGGAAGGCCGCCGATGGCTGGAGACGGCCCTCCTGGACCTCCTCGGACGACCCTTCGCGAGCCAGGATCGGGGACCCCTGGAGCTGTTCCAGGAGGCCCTCAGGTTCCCGACCGCCGTACTGGAGCAGGCCGGCCACCAGCCCGTGCCCCGCGACGAACTGGTGGCGAACGCACTGCCAGGAGACCTGTTCGACCTGGCGCCCGCCTCCTCGAACGACCTGGGCGAAGCCGCCTGGAAAGCCCACCTGGCCTGGGGAGCCTCCAAGGCCGCCGCAATTACCAGGCCGGAGTAACGCGCCCGATCGCAGGGTCTTCCTCTCAGACCCAACAACGGAGACGTACACGACACCGTGACTCGGGGAAGGTGCTTGCCGAAGACTACGCAACGGTTGTCCATCGGCATGTTGCTCGCAGAGGATGAGCCGTTGTGCACATTTGCGCTGAGGCTTGGAGCGCGTTCTGCACATCTATGATGCGGTGCGCCTTGATCGAGAAGTGAGCCATGGACATGACCGAGAGCCGAGAGGAACGCCCGCCCAGGATCGGTGGATACGTCCGTGATTCAAACGACGAAATTGAAGCCCTCCAGTCCCTCTTGGATGATGTGTATACGGATGCGGGGGACGGACGCACTCTCCTTCGCGAGCTTGTTCAGAACGCCGACGACGCCCGTGCGCAACAACTCACCCTAACTGTGCTGGAGGAGGGCTGGCACGATGCGAGAAACAGTCTGCTCCGTGGCCCCGCACTACTGGTTGCCAATGATGGGCCCTTTCTCGGAAGACATCGCAGAGCTCTATACAAGGCGATTGGCGGATCGAAGAAGGGGAATGTCGACAAGATCGGCACGTTCGGGATCGGACTGAAGAGCGTCTTCCATATCTGTGAAGCGTTCCTCTACATCGGTGCCGCCGACTCGCAATGGCGGCTTGGGGTCCTGAACCCTTGGTGGGGCACCGGAGAGCGCGGAGAGGAGGGAGACCCGCTCTTTCACGACTGGGACAGTTTGTTGGGAGAGGATCAGGAGAGGCTTCACGTTGCCATGAGAAGCCTGCTTGGGGAGACAAGTGATGGCCTGCTGCTGTGGATTCCCTTGCGGCGTGACGAGCATGATCGGGGCACGGATGGCTACCAATCTTGGCTGAGCAGTAACCAGCCTAGCTCTGAAGAGCTTTGCGCCTGGTTCGCAAACTCAACAGCCGCAGCGCTTCGACTGGCACAGTGCGGACCTCTCCGAACCATTGAGGCGCGCCGCGCGCCAAACCCTACGAATCTGGATCACAGCTCGACACTGATGCGCGTCTCCCGCCGGGGCAAAGGATGGTTAGGACGGTATCGAGAGGGAACACCCGGTTTTAGTGAACGACTCTTCTGCGGCGAGGTTGATTCGATGACGTCGAAGTGGTCCGTGATCGGAGTTGAATCGCTTGGCAACGAGAGTCTGAGCTCCCTCCAATCCGAAGAAGATTGGCCACTGGTCACTGTCGATCGGAACGGTCGCCATGCGAGGATTCCAAGGAAGGCGCTCGCACATGCAGCAGTAACGGTACTCCGGCCCACCGAGGCCGACGTCGACCCGATGGGAATGCGGCTGCGCTGGGCCGTGTTTCTCCCGCTTGATGACCATCCCGATCCGAGAACCAGCACGATCGTCGAGAGCAACGGTTCCTCGCCAGCCTGGGAGATCATCCTGCACGGCTACTTCTGGCCCAAGCAGGATCGCAGGTCGATTCCCGGCGTCACATACAACGAGGGCGGCGGCTCACGGGATGACGTCATGCGTAAGCGATGGAATCACACATTATGCGATGAACTGCTGCTTCCCCTACTGCCACGCGCACTCGCCGTAGCGGTTGACGGAATAGAAGAGGACACGGCCTGGTCGCTATTGAAACAGGTCGAAAAATCAGACATGCTCGAGAACCGCATGCCATCCGTCACACGGCGCAATTGGCTCCTGCCAGTTCTTGGGAACAACCGCGTGCATTGGAAGGCGATTGCCGGCGACGCGAGCCCCGTCTTGTCCATCCATAATTGGAGCAGGGCGCCTAAGGATGTTCGCGAGCGCTTCTTGGCCTCTTGTAGCGAGGCCGCGGGCGATACGGTCTTCATTGAGGAAACCGCGCCTCGGCTCTCGGGCGAGCTTGGCGACTGGACCGTCGGTCATCTGGAACGTCTTCTCGACAGCATTCCCGTAGGCGCATTCGAATCTGTGGAATCACTGGGGTGGATCGCTGAGGTCGTGAAACACATCCTCGGCCTGGACGGAAATCCCGAGGACGTTCGAGTGGCAGTCTTCATCCGATGGCTTGCCCAGCGGATTGGCGAACGCGCGCTTGATCCTACAACTCGGCGAACTCTGTCGCAGGAGGCTCGTGACCAGCTGCGGAGGGAATGGCGCGATCTGTGCGCGGTCATACCGGAAGGCTGGCTCGTGGAGACACCCGTGGGGACGCGACAGGCTGTCGTGGAACTCACCCATCGTGATGGGGTCATCGGGAAGGGATTGTTCCTTCTGCCGATTCCGCGTCGCCCAAGCGAGTCGCGACCGACGTTGAACCTAGATCACGACCGGCTGGGTCGGGCGCTGACAGCCTTGGGAGAACAGATGCAAGTGGGCGGAGCATCAGAGCCAATGCGGGACTCGCGGCTTCTCCTCGTCGAGACACTGCTTTCCATACGTCCCGAGCGCCTAATGGATGAAGGTCTACGCAGGCTACCGATTCTCCGAGCAACCCGGCTTCCGGAAGAAAAGGACGAAGCTTGGTCCGTTGCCGACCTTCTGGGCCAGGTTGAGAAGCGTAGGGTCTTCGGCCGGGCGGAAGGAGCCTCTGATCACAAGGCCGCGGTAGAGGATCTCGCAACGGCGCTCGGTGAACCCGTCTGGTTGGTGAACCGCAAGGCGGTGGCCTTTGCCGCAGATGTACCGACACCCGAACCCGAGGCGTTGGCCGATGCGGTGCTTCAAGCCGAGGAGTTTGCGGGCCCCGAGTCTAGATCGCCTCTGCTAGGTCGCCTCGTGTCGCACCTAGGAGAGAGCGACAAGGTTCGATTGTCTGCCCGTGCTCTCCTTGCCGGGCGCCCTGCTGGTGTGGTCGGAAGTGACACCAATCTCTTCCGGACGGGTAGCGAGCACCGAAACGCCCTGCTCCTTCTGTTGAGCCTGCTTGACAGATCGTGGTGTGCAGTTGACAGCCGGTTGGCAGGTGCGCTCTCACAGAACGCTCTCCAAGCCCTTTGCGTCTTGCAGCCCGACGTAGAAGCCCTTCATGGCCTTCTCGACGAATGCCTGATCAACCCGGTCGACTGGAAGAAGTTGAAGGGCGGGGAAGCACGGTGCCTACTCGAGCACCTACACGGCATGGAACATCAGACTCAGCAGCGCTGGCGCAGAATGCCCCTTCACCGAGACATCGACGGAACGCGCGGAGCGTTCGATGACCACGCGGTGCGCTCGAACGGCAGGACAGACGAAACCGACTTTCCCTCGGATCTCCTCGAGGGCAAACAGATCCTCGACCCAGACCTCGAGGTCTCCAATCTATACGGCTCCGTTCCGGTGTTAGACGGAGACTGGATGCTTCGGGCGATGTTGGAGGACTCGCGTCCGTGGCGCTACGCCGGGCGGATCATGTCGCAGGTGCGTTCGAACGATGGTCAGATGAGCTTGCCGCGTGATCGGGACCTGCGCCTACTGCTGAGAACGAGCTCGTGGTTGCCGGAAGGCGATGGTGAGGGTCTTGCCCCGGAGGCCGTTCTAATCGCTCCAGATGGAGTGCTGCATGCCGTTGCAGGTCTAGCCGAGAATGGGGCCTTTGGAGACAAGCGGCTGCCCGATGCCGTCGATCCGCAGATTTGGCATGCCGCAAAACCGGTAGTTCGAGAGATTCTGGGACGACCGGGCCACGAACGCCAGATAGAGCGGGTAGTCGACGCCTTGGCTGCCGATCGCGTTGCGAAGGCGGAGGATGGCGCTTGGCTGGTGCTTTCGGGGCCGGAACAGGTCAACGAGAGGCTGATTTTATCGGTTCTCCAAACGACACTCGTCGGCAGCCATCCCGGCTGGAAGTTGCTGCACACCGTACGCCAACTCCTCGGCAACGGGGATGGTCAACTGCTCGTGAAGTTGGCGAGATCGCTCTGCGGACCCGTTCCCCCGGAACGCCAGATCGAAGTGCTAACGCTTCTTGCCGACACCAGACCAGCCAAGGACTCTCGGAGCGGGCGCACGTTCAGGAGACTCTTGGGCTGCTTCGTAGGGACCAACGGTTTCTTCGAGAAAGTCCTGCCGAGGCTTGACCTGCCCACCCAGGACGGCAATTGGCATGCAGCCCGCGAGGTGGCAAGAACCGAGACCGGCGTTGCTCGGAAGCACCTTGTCGTGTACGAACTCCGGCCCGCGCTGCGACTGACCGATGACGATCGGCCGCCACAACCGCGGCCTGCCGGAGCGTTACACAGTGAATCTGTTTTGGACACTTTGAAGAACTACTTCGAGCCTTGGCGCAACCGAGTTCCGCACGGTGCCGTGGGCGCGTTCCTTAGCCTGCTAGGACCCGGCTTGCGTAACACAATCTCGGACCTCACAGAGGAGTGGCTCGGACAAGATGTGAATCGCCCCGGTTTCCCCGGAGACTCGATTAGTTGGGAGATAATGGAGTCA
>WTGW01000067.1 GCA_011523395.1 Acidimicrobiia bacterium | reverse complement strand
TGGGCGCACTGGTCGTTCCTCGGGTGGGACCCGGTCTTCACCCTCACCAGCCGGGACGGGGTCTGCCATGTCGACGATGACCGGGTCCGGATGCCGGACGGGGATCCGCTGACGGTCCTCGAAGGGCTGCTCGCCCGCTACGCAACCGACCCGATGGACGACCTGCCACCCCTGCACTCCGGGGCGGTCGGATACCTCTCGTATGACGCGGTCCGGTACATCGAACGGCTTCCCGACCGGCCTCCTGACGACCGCGGCCTGCCCGAGATGATGTGGCAGTTCGTCGGGAGCCTGGCGGCGCTCGACCATCCCCGCCAGACCCTGCACCTGGTCCGCAATGTCTTCATCGACCTCGAGGGCGACCTCGACGCAGCGTACGCCGACGCGGTGGCCCGGCTCCACGACGCCGCAGAGCGGCTCGGCACGGCCCTGCGGTACCGCCCGGCGGCCCGGCCCGACCGCTCCGCCCGTCCCGACCTGCCGATCGCCTCCACTCTGGACCGCGAGGACTTCGAGCAGGCCGTCCTCGAGGTCAAGGACTACATCCGGGAGGGCGACGCCTACCAGGTGGTGCTGAGCCGCCGTATCGGAGCGCCTTTCGAGGGCGATCCCTTCGGCCTCTACCGTGCCCTTCGCCTCATCAACCCCTCTCCCTTCCTCTTCTACTTGAGGCACCCGGAGGTCACCGTGGTGGGCGCGTCGCCGGAGTTGATGACCCGGGTGAGGGACGGCACCGTATTCTCCCGTCCCATCGCCGGCACCCGGAGGCGGGGCGTGTCCGAGGAGGAAGACCTGGCGTTGGAGAAGGAGATGCTGGCCGATCCGAAGGAGCGGGCCGAACACGTCATGCTCATCGACCTGGCGCGCAACGATCTGGGCCGGGTGTGCGACTACGGCACGGTGACGGTTGACGACCTGATGGTGGTGGAGCGTTACTCGCACGTCATGCACCTGGTGTCGGGCGTGTCGGGGCGGCTCCGTGACGGGCTGGGCCCGGTCGACGTGGTCCGGGCGGTGTTTCCCCATGGCACCGTGTCGGGGGCGCCCAAGGTGCGGGCCATGGAGATCATCGATGAGATGGAGCCGGTGGCCCGCGGCCCTTATGCCGGCGCCGCCGGGTACATGGACTTCAGCGGCAACGTGGACACCGCTATCTGCCTGCGGACCGTCGTGGTGGCGGACGGCACCGCCTGGGTCCAGGTGGGTGCCGGACTGGTGGCCGACTCCGACCCCGCGGCGGAGTTCCAGGAGACCGAGGACAAGGCGGCCGCGGCGCTGGCGGCCGTGGCGGGGGCCGAATTGCTGTGACCACCCTGCGCGGCCAGTCCGGCGACCTCAGGGCCGGGTATGCCCATGCCCGCAGCGTGGCGGGATTCGCGGCGGACACACTCGGCCTGTTCTGGGCGGTCGGGCCGGATGCGGTCTCCTACCTGCAAGGCATCCTCAGCCAGGACATCGAGGGGCTCGCCCCCGGTCAGGTGGCCAGGTCGTTCCTTCTGGAACCCCGCGGGAAGCTGGACGCCCTGCTCTGGGTCCTGCGCGACGAGGACCGGGTGGGGATCGTCACCGCCGCGGCTCGCCAAGCGGCGGTCATCGCCTCGCTCTCGCGCTGGCGCCTGCGCGTCGATGTCGAGTTCGGCCCGGACGACCGGCGGGTCCACGACGTCTGGGGGCCCGCCGCCCGTGTCCCCGCGGCGCCGGGCGGTTGGCGGGACGAGGACGGGGTGCTGGCCGCGGAACTGCGCGAGGGGCCGGTGCGGCGGCGCCTGGTCGCCGGTCTGGAGCCGCAGGCGCTCGAGAAGCTCGGCGCCGTCCCGATCAACGACAGAGTTGTCGACGCGTTCCGGATCGAGGCCGGAGAACCCAGGATGGGCGTCGATGTGGACGGGAAGACCATACCGCAGGAGACCGGCCTGGTACCGGAGGCGGTCTCGTTCACGAAGGGTTGCTTCCTCGGGCAGGAACTGGTAGCTCGCATCGACAGCCGGGGCAGGGTGAACCGCCATCTACGGGGGATAAGGATGCTTGGACCGGTCGTCCCGCCGGTGGGGGCCGGGCTCTCTTACGAGGGGAAGGCGGTGGGACAACTCACCACGGTGGGAGAGAGTCCCGCACTGCACGCCCCGGTCGCACTGGCTCTGGTCCGCCGCGAAGCCCTACCGGGAAGCCGGATCACCGTGACTTGGGAGGGCGCCGAGATCGAGGCGGAGGTACACGGTCTTCCGATGACCGGGCCGCCTGGATGAGGTTCCGGCCGGCCTGAACCTCGGCGCCGGCTGATCGCGTCCGAGCGCGGGTATGCCTTGACAGGCCCTGGCCGCGAGTAGCCTTCGCCCCCATGCTGGACAAGGTTCTTGCCTCGGTCCGCCGCCGCCTGCCCGAGGTGAGGGCGCGCCAGGATCAATTGCATGAAGCGGTGGCGCGCCTGCCGCCGCCGCGGGACTTCACCGGCGCCCTGGCCGGCCCGGGACTGTCGGTCATCGCCGAGTTCAAGCGCGCCTCCCCCTCTAAGGGCGTGATCAATGCGGGGATGGATCCTTCCGAGCGGGCGGCGGCCTTCGAGTCGGGCGGGGCATCCGCCATGTCCGTCCTGACCGAGCCGGATCACTTCATGGGCAGCTCCGAGGATCTCCGGGCGGCCCGGTCCGCGACTTCGCTGCCCGCGCTACGCAAGGACTTCACGCTGGACAGCGCCCACGTCTGGGAGGCCAGGGCCATGGGCGCCGATGCCGTGCTGCTGATCGTGGCGATCCTCGACGATGCTCTCCTCGCCCGGCTGCTGGGCGCCGCCGAGGAGGCGGGGCTGGCGGCCCTGGTGGAGGTCCACAGCCGGGAGGAGGCGAGCCGGGCACTGCAGGCGGGCGCCACCGTCATCGGGGTCAACAACCGGGACCTGCGGACCTTCGACGTTGATCTGTCCACATCGGAGCGGATCGCACCGCTGCTCGAAGGCGTCGACATACGGATAGCCGAGAGCGGTGTGAAGGGCCCGGAGGACGCCGCCCGGCTCAGAGCAGCGGGCTACGACGCGCTGCTGGTGGGGGAGTACCTGTCGAGGTCGGCGGATCCGGCCCATGCCATCTGCGGGCTCAGGGGGCTGGCATGACCTGGGTGAAGGTCTGCGGGATGCGCACCGCCCGCGACGTGGAGGCGGCGGCCGCAGCCGGCGCCGATGCGCTGGGGCTGAATCTCATCCAGGGCACCCCCCGGTACGTGGACGTGGACGCCGCCGCCCGCCTGGCCGCCCTGTCGCGAGTACCCGCGTTGATACTCACCGTCGATGCCCGTCCCCACGAACTCGTGGAACTCCTGGGCCGCGTGGGCGCCGCCGGCGTGCAGCCCTACGGCGATCACGCGCCCGAGGCCGCTCGCGCCGCGGCCGCCGCGGGCGCCTTCGTGCTCCTGCCCCGCCGGATGCGAGGTCCGGTGGACCTCGGGACCATCCCTGCCGGGCACACCGCCCTACTGGACGGCTACTCGCCGCATGGCCTGGGCGGGACCGGCCGCCAGGTCGCCCCGGAATGGCTCCCGCCGCCGGGCAGCCGCTACGTACTGGCGGGCGGTCTGGACCCCTCGAACGTGGCGGACGCGGTGTCGCGCCACCGTCCATGGGGTGTAGACGCCTCGTCCGGCCTAGAGTCAGCGCCTGGAGTGAAGGATCCCGCCAGGATCCGCAGCTTCGTCAGGAATGCCAAGCGGATGGAGGAGAGTCGATGATGGTCGCCGCGGGGACGGGTCGGGGCCCGAGGCTGGAGCGGCCGGACGAACGGGGCAGGTTCGGCGACTACGGCGGGATGTTCGCACCCGAGACCCTCATGCCGGCTCTGGAGCAACTGGCCGCCGGGTTCGCCGAAGCGTGGGTGGACCCGGGCTTCACCAACGAGTTCCACCACCTGCTGGCCAGCTACACGGGCCGGCCCACCCCGCTCCAGAGCGCGGAGCACTTGTCCCGCGAGATAGGAGTGCGCGTCCTCCTCAAGCGGGAGGACCTGGCCCATACCGGCGCCCACAAGATCAACAACGCCCTGGGCCAGGCGCTGCTCACCACCCGCATGGGCAAGTCCCGGTTGATCGCCGAGACGGGCGCCGGCCAGCACGGGGTGGCCACCGCCACCGCAGCCGCCTACGCCGGTCTCGAGTGCCTGGTCTACATGGGCGAGAAGGACATCGAACGCCAGGCCCTCAACGTGCAGAGGATGCGCATGCTCGGGACCGACGTGGTCCCGGTCACCTCGGGGGCCGGAACCCTGAAGGACGCCGTGAACGAGGCCATGCGCGACTGGGTGCGCACCGTGGAGAACACTCATTACATAATCGGTTCGGTCGTGGGACCGCATCCGTTCCCGTGGATCGTCCGGGAGTTCCAGAAGGTGATCGGGGACGAGAGCATCGCCCAACTCGAAGGGGAGATGCCCGACGTGGTGGTCGCCTGTGTGGGCGGAGGGTCCAACGCCATCGGCATGTTCTATCCGTTCGCCGGTCGGGAGGGGGTGGAGCTCGTCGGCGTGGAGGCGGCGGGTCACGGGATCGAGACCGGCCGGCACGGTGCCTCGATCGGGGCCGGTTCACCTGGCATCCTCCACGGCGCCCGCACCTACATGCTCCAGGACGACGAGGGCCAGGTACTGGAGGCCCATTCCATCTCGGCGGGCCTCGACTACCCCGGGGTCGGTCCGGAGCACGCCTACTACGCGGACACCGGCCTGGCCCGCTACGTGTCCATCACGGACGAGGAGGCCCTGGGTGGGGTCGACCTGCTCTCCCGCACGGAAGGGATCATCCCCGCCCTCGAGTCGGCCCATGCAATTGCCTGGGTGGCCAAGGAGGCCGATGCGTTGCGGGACCGCACGGTCCTGATCAACCTCTCGGGACGCGGCGACAAGGACGTAGAGATGATCGCCTCCAAGATCGGGATGAGGTGATCCGATGAGCCGCGAGAGCCTCGACAGGCTGTTCGCCGAAGTGCGGCGGGAGGGTCGCACCGCCTTCCTGCCCTTCATGACCGCCGGACTGCCCAGCCCGGGAGCGACCGTCGAGACGTTCGTCGCGATGGCCGAAGCGGGGGCTGATGCCTTCGAGGTCGGCATCCCCTACAGCGACCCGCTCATGGACGGACCCACCATCCAGGTGGCGAGCCAGCGGGCGATCGAGCAGGGCATGACGCTCGGTGGTGGGTTCGAGGTCCTCCGCCGGGTCGTGGAGGCCACCGGCCGGCCCTCGCTGGCGATGTCCTATGCCAACCCGGTGTTCCGGGTCGGCCCGCACGAGTTCGCCCGCCGAGCCGCCGACGCCGGAGCATCGGGACTGATCGTGGCCGACCTCCCCCTCGAGGAGGCCGGGCCGGTGATCGAGGCCACCGAGGGAGCGGAGATCGGCCTGGTGCTGTTCGCCGCGCCCACCACCCATGACGAGCGCCTCGCCAGGATCGCCGCCCGCGATCCGGTGTTCATCTACGGCGTGGCCGCGATGGGGGTGACCGGGGAACGGGAGGATGTGTCGGATGTACCTCGCCGTCTGGCAGAGCGGATCAGGGCGGTGACCGGGACACCCCTGGTGATGGGAGTGGGCATAGGGACTCCCGAGCAGGCGGCTGCCCTCGCCCCGAACGTGGACGGGATAATCGTCGGGTCGGCCCTGGTGCGCCGGGCGCTGGTATCGGACGACCCCATTCCGGAAATCGCCACCGCCACCCGCGCCCTGGCGGTCGCCCTCTCCTAGCTAGTCGCGAGCTAGGAAGTAGAGACTAGGAAGACATCCTCATCACCGAGATGAAGGCCTCGGGCGGGACGTCGACGCGGCCGATCGCCTTCATACGCCGCTTGCCTGCCTTCTGGCGCTCCAGCAGCTTGCGTTTGCGGGTGACGTCTCCGCCGTAGAGCTTGGCGGTGACGTCCTTGCGGTAGGCCTTCACGGTCTCCCGGGCGATGATCCGGCTGCCGATCGCTGCCTGGATGGGGACGTCGTACTGCTGGCGGGGGATCAGCTCCCTGAGCCTCTCGGTCATCCGGCGCCCGTAGGGATAGGAGGCCTCCCGGTGGACGATGGCGCTGAAGGCGTCGACCGGGTCGTGATGCAGCAGGATGTCCACCTTCACGAGGTCGGCGTCCTCGTACCCGTCGGGCTCGTAGTCGAGGCTGGCGTAACCCCGGGTCCGGCTCTTCAACTGGTCGTAGAAGTCGGTGACCACCTCGGCCAGCGGGACGAGGTAACGCAATTCCACCCGCTCGGGAGACAGGTACTCCATTCCCTTCATGCGCCCCCGGCGGCCCTGGCAGAGGTCCATCAGGCGTCCCGTGTAGCGGGCCGGGCTGATGATGCTGGCCGCCAGGATCGGCTCGGAGATGGCCACCACCTCTCCCGCAGGAGGCATTTTGGCGGGGTTGTCGACCGGTACCTCGTCCCCGGTCGCAGTCCGCACCCGGTACTCCACCGACGGCTTCGTGGCGATGATGTCGAGGGCGAACTCGCGCTCGAGGCGCTGGGTGATGATCTCCATGTGCAACAGGCCCAGGAAGCCGCACCGGTAGCCGAACCCGAGTGCCGTGGAGGTTTCCGGCTCGTAACTGAAGCTGGAGTCGTTGAGGCGCAGCCGGTCGAGGGCGTCCCGCAGCTCGGGGTACTCATCACCGTCCAGCGGGTAGAGACCGCAGAACACCATGGGTTTGGGCTCGCGATAGCCGGGTAGGGGCGTGGGGGAGGGACGGTCGGCATCGGTAACGGTCTCGCCGGGCCGGGCCTCCGCCGTGTTCTTGACCCCCGATATCAGGTATCCCACCTCTCCGGGGCCCAGCTGCTCCACAGCCACGGCTGCCGGGGTGCGTACGCCGATCTCCTGGACGTTGTAGACGGCGCCGGTCTGCATGAAACGCACCCGCGAGCCGGAACGAAGCGTGCCCCGCACGATCCGGATCGAGCTGATGACCCCACGGTAGGTGTTGAAATGGGAGTCGAACACCAGGGCGGCCAACTCGGCATCGGGATCGTCCTCAGGGGGCGGCACGCGCCGGCAGATCGCGTCCAGGAGCGCGGTGACGCCCTCCCCGGTCTTGGCCGAGACCGCCAGGACATCTTCGGCCGGGAATCCCAGCACCTGTTCGATCTCCTCGGCCACCCGGTCGGGGTCGGCGGCGGGCAGGTCCACTTTGTTGAGGACCGGCACCACGGCCAGATCGTGTTCCATAGCCAGGGTGCAGTTGGCCAGGGTCTGGGCCTCGATGCCCTGGGCGGCGTCCACCAGGAGGATCACCCCCTCGCATGCGGCCAACGACCGGGACACCTCGTATCCGAAGTCGACGTGGCCGGGCGTGTCGATCAGGTTGATCCTCCACGGACCGTACTCGAGGCGGACGCTCTGGAGTTTGATGGTGATACCGCGCTCACGCTCCAGTTCCATGTTGTCGAGGTACTGGGCGCGCATGCGCCGGGCCTCGACGGCCCCGCATATCTCCAGGAATCGATCGGCCAGCGTCGACTTGCCGTGGTCGATGTGGGCGATGATCGCGACGTTGCGTATACGAGATTGATCCATGACCTGCGACGGTGCTCGAAGACGGATCGTGCGGGCTTCGCGGGATGGCGAACTCACCCGGTCCGAGATCTGCAGGCTAGCGAGCGGACCCGACCGTGAGGAGGATACGATCCGCAAGGTAGGGCCGTAGGGGTAAGATCGTGCTCCCTCGCCGGGATGGCGGAATTGGTAGACGCGCCGGACTCAAAATCCGGTGCCCGCAAGGGCGTATGGGTTCGAGTCCCATTCCCGGTACCTGGCAGTGGCCGGTTGCCAGTGGCCAGTGAGCGACCGGGAAGTGGTGAGGTGCCGTTAGGCCCTCAGGTCTTTTGGGTTGCCGAGGTTCACTCTGTATTACAACATCCACTGACCACTGACCACTGACCACTGACCACTGCCACGCTACGATCAGCGCATGCCCACTCTGGCCCTCGTGGATGGCCACAGCCTCGCCTACCGCGCCTTCTACGCCCTTCCCCCCGACCTCGCTACCAGTACCGGTCAGGTGACCAACGCCGCGTTCGGGTTCACGTCGATGCTGATCAAGCTGCTCGGCGAGCACCGCCCCGACGGCATGGCGGTGGCCTGGGACGTGGGGCGGTCCACCTTCCGCACCGAGCGCTACGCCGACTACAAGGCTCAGAGGGAGTCGACCCCGGACCTGTTCCGTAGCCAGCTCCCCCTGATCCGCGAAGTGCTGGAGGCAATGGATATTCCCCAGCTGGAACGCCCCGGCTTCGAGGCCGACGACGTGATCGCCTCGCTGGTGAAGAGGGCCACCGACCTCGGGTGGCAGGTGCTGGTGGTCACGGGCGACCGGGACAGCTTCCAACTGGTGTCCCAGACCGTGCGGGTGGTCTACACCCGCCGGGGCATTTCCGACACCGTGGTGGTCGATCCGGAGTGGGTCGAGGGCAAGTACGGGGTACGGCCCGGGCAGTACCTGGACTACGCAGCCCTGCGGGGCGACACGTCTGACAACCTGCCCGGCGTCCCCGGGGTGGGGGAGAAGACCGCCGCCCGGCTCCTGTCGCAGTTCGACGATCTGGAGGGGGTCTTCTCGCATCTCGAGAGCTACCCCCCGAGGCTACGGACCAACCTCACCACCCACCAGGACCAGGTCCTGTTGAACCGCGAGCTGATGGCGCTGGTGGATGACCTGGAGCTGGATGTCGATGAGGACCGGCTCCGCCGGGGAGATCTGGATTGGCCGTCGATACGGGAGGTCTTCGACCGCCTGGAGTTTGCCACCCTATGGAGACGCCTGCGGGATCAGGAGGGAGAGACCCCTCCGGCCGCGGACGCGACCATCGAGGTGGAGGTCCGGGTGGTCGGGTCTGCGACCGAGGTCTCCACGCTCGCGGGCGCGGCCGGTCTGGCTCTGGAACCCGTTCACGACTCGGGCGAGTTGGTCGGGCTCATGGCCGTTCCCCTCGTCACAGATCCGGTGTCCGGCGGGTCCGGAGCCATGGCCGGGACCGCTTTCTACGTGCCGGTGTCGCTCCTGGGTCACCTGGCACCCGCTCTGGCCGATCCCGATTTGCCCTACTCGGCCTACAAGTCGAAGGAGTTCGCACAGGAGCTCCACCGGATCGGATACGAGCTCGAAGGGCTGGGCTTCGATCCTGAGCTGGCGGGATACATCATCGGCCCGGCCGGTCGATCGGAGAAGCTGGAGGACCTGGCTTCTCGCTACCTGGCGGTCGACCTGACCGCGACCGAGAGCGGCGGCGACGATGACGGGCAGGCTGCCTTCGACTTCGAGGGCGGACCGGACCTGGAGGCCGCCGGGGCCAGGGCGATAGCGGTTCGGGACCTGCAGGAGGTCATGGAGGCGGACCTGGCGGACCGGGATCAGGTGACCCTGCTACGGGAGATGGAGCTTCCGCTGGTACGGGTGCTGGCCCGGATGGAGCAGCACGGGATCGGGGTCGACCGGGGCTACCTGGAGGAGATGGGCGCCGATCTCGGAGCCGACCTAGCCGGGCTGGAGACCGAGATATACGAGCAGGCCGGTCGGACGTTCAACATCAAGTCCAGCCAGCAGTTCGGAAAGGTTCTCTTCGGCGACCTCGGGCTACCCGTGGTCAAGAAGACCTCTCGGGGATCGCCCAGCACCGACGCGTCCGTGCTCCAGAAGCTCGAGGACGCCCACCCCATCGTCGGGCTCGTCCTTCGTTACCGGGAGGTGGAGAAGCTCCGGAGCACCTACGTCAACGGCTACCTGCCGCTGATCGGTCCCGACCAGCGCATCCACGCCCGGTTCAACCAGACGGGTGCCTCCACCGGCCGGCTCTCCTCGGATCGGCCCAACCTCCAGAACATTCCGGTTCGCTCGGAGCTGGGCCGCACCATCCGCAGGGCTTTCGTGGCCGAGGAGGGCTTCCGGTTCGTAGTGGCCGACTACTCGCAGATAGAGCTCCGGATCCTGGCCCATCTCTCCAAGGATCCTGGTCTGCTGGGCGCGTTCAAGGCAGGCGAGGACATCCACACGGAGACGGCGGCCCGAGTGTTCGGGCTCACCGCCGACACGGTCACGGCCGATGCCAGGCGCCGGGCGAAGGCCATCAACTTCGGCCTCCTCTACGGGATGGAGGCGTACGGACTCGCCGACCGGTTGAAGATCGGCCGGGCGGAAGCCCGGGAGCACATGGATACCTACTTCCGGCAGTTCCCCGACGTGCGCCAGTACCTCAGGGAGGTCGTTCAGGAGGCCCGCCGGGTCGGCTACACCACCACGCTCTTCGGGCGTCGCCGGTACCTTCCCGAGCTGTTGTCGGGCAACTGGCAGACCCGCCAGATGGGGGAGCGGATGGCTCTGAACGCACCCGTTCAGGGTTCCGCCGCCGATGTCATGAAGATGGCGATGATCGGACTCGACGGCCGCCTGGCGCCCGAAGAGGCGCGCATGCTGCTTCAGATCCACGACGAGCTGGTCTTCGAGGTCCGTGAGGACGCCGTCGCGACCACCGTCCACCTCGTGCGCGAGATGATGGAGGGGGTGGTGGAACTGGACGTGCCGCTCACCGTCGACGTGGGTATCGGACCGGACCTGGCCTCCGTGAAGGGGTAGCGGGCAACGTGGTGGCGGACACCGTCATAGGATGCGTCTGCGTGGCCGGGCGGGGAGGTGTTATTCTTCGGCCCGTTCCGTCACCGGCAACGCTTGGCCGAGACGGCTTTCCTGCCCGGAGGTCCACTACCAACCACACCAGACCCGATCAGCTTTGCCGAGGCGTGATGCGTCCCGGCTCGTATTCAGTCCAGGACCTCCCGCAGAGAAATAGGAAAGATGGAACCTCCCGCCGATAAAACAGACAACGCTCAAGACACCGGCGCTGCCACGCCGGAAGCAACCCCCGACACTCCGGTATCCCTCCCGCCCGTCGTCGTGCCGACCGAGATGGTCGACAATCCGGATGACGACAACCCGGTCATGGGGCCGCCCGCCATCAAGGCTCGCAGTGTCAGCTCCCTACCGGACGACCTCGGCCCCGAGGACTTCGAAGCCGCCATCGCCGAGACCGTTCTGGAATTCAAAGAGGGCGACATCCTCGAAGGACACGTGGTCAGCATGGGCCAGGACGAAGTCCTCGTGGACATCGGCTACAAGTCCGAGGGCGTCGTCCCGCTCAAGGAACTTTCGATCCGCAAGAACGTGACCCCCGACCAGATCGTCTCGATCGGTCAGAAGATCGAGGTGCTAGTCATCGACAAGGAGGACGAGCACGGCCGTCTGATCCTGTCCAAGAAGCGGGCCCTCTACGAACGGGTCTGGGGCCAGATAGAAGCGGTCAAGGAGAACAAGGGCACCGTCCGGGGCACCGTGATCGAGGTGGTTAAGGGCGGACTGATCGTGGACATCGGACTGCGCGGCTTCCTGCCCGCCTCGTTGGTCGATCTCCGCCGGGTTCGTGATCTCGATCCGTTCGTGGGCGAGGACATCGAGGCCAAGGTCATCGAGTTGGACCGCAACCGCAACAACGTCGTGCTGTCCCGGCGCGCCTACCTCGAAGAGGCCCAGGCCGAGCAGAGGGGCGCGTTCCTCAGCAACCTCACCGTGGGTGAGACCCGCACCGGCTCGGTCTCCTCGGTGGTGAACTTCGGGGCCTTCGTGGACCTCGGCGGCATGGACGGCCTGGTGCACGTCTCCGAGCTGAGCTGGAAGCACGTCAACCACCCTTCGGAGGTGGTCAAGGTCGGCCAGCAGGTGACCGTCAAGGTGCTGGAGATCGACCGCAACCGGGAACGGATTTCCCTGTCCATCAAGCAGACCACCGCCGATCCCTGGCAGGCGTTCAGCCGCCAACACGAGGTCGGGACCGTGCTCGAGGGTGAAGTCATCAAGACGGTGCCCTTCGGGGCCTTCGTGGCGGTCGGAGACGGCGTCGAGGGTCTGGTCCACGTCTCTGAGATCGCCATGCACCGGGTCGAGTCTCCCGAGTTGGAACTCTCCATCGGCCAGCGGGTGAAGGTCAAGCTGACCGAGATGGACGAGGGCCGCCGCCGGGTGAGTTTCTCGATCAAGCAGGCACTACCCGAGTTCAGCGCCCGGCAGTCGGGTCATCGTCCGCCAAGGCGCCGGCGCCCCGCCGTGTCCGAGTTCGAGCGGGCGGATACCCAGGAGGAGAAGCAGCCCTCCTTCGACGTGGACGCCTCCCTGGAAGCGATCCTCCAGGAACTGAAGGAGCGGGGGATCGGCCGCCGGTAACCCAGGCGGCGCCGCTCATGAACCCGCTGCGGTTGGTCATCGGCGGGGGCATCGGTTCCGGTAAGTCACAGGCAGGCCGCTTGCTGGCCGAGCGGGGCTTCGCAGTTCTCGACTCCGACCGGGTAGGCCATTCGATCCTCGAGGCAGGCCATCCGGTCGCCCGCAGGGTTGCCGAGCGCTGGCCGGACGCCGTGACCGGCGGAGCGATCGACCGGCGCGCGCTGGGACGCATCGTCTTCCGCGACCGGGATCAACTCGCCGAACTCGAGGCGATCACCCACCCGGCCATTCGCCGCGGCATCGCCCGATGGGCCCGGGAGGCAGGCGACCGTCCGGCGGCCGTGGAGATACCGATCCTGGCGGACCTGGTCGACGACAGCTGGTTGTGGGTGATCATCGAAGCGCCTCTCGAACTCAGAAGGAAACGGCTCCGCGGGCGGGGCATGTCCGAAGGGGAGATCGACTCCCGCCTGGCCTCCCAGCCCGGCCGGGGGGCGTGGTTGGAAGCGGCGGACTACGTCATCGACAACGGGGGCACGCGGGAGCATCTGGCTAGGGCGCTCGACGACGTCCTGGCACGAATCAGGACCCGCCCCCGGCCCGGCCGGTAGACCTCCGGACGCAGGTGCCCGACCGTTTCTTGACGGCGAGCGCGGAGAGGGCCTCCATCACCACGCGGTTGGCCGCCATCGCGGTCAGATCGGCATGGTCGAAGGGCGGGGAGACCTCCACCACGTCCATGCCCGCCAACTCGACCGCGCCGACTATCCGCCGCACCGCCCGCAGCAGCTCGCGGGTACTCATACCGCCGGGCTCGGCCGTTCCCGTCCCCGGCGCGTAGGCCGGGTCGAGGACGTCTATGTCCACGCTCAGGTACACGGCATCGGCGCCGTCCAATGCCTCGTCGATCGCCCGGTCGACCACCGCCTCGGCGCCATGCTCCTCGATCTCGGTGATGAAGTGCGTCCGGAAGCCCTTCTCCTCCATCCAGGCCAGCGTCTCCCCGTCCGGCCAGTAGCCCCTGAGCCCCACCTGCACGAAGTTCGGTCCTGCGATCGCGCCCGACTCCAGGAGCTTCCGCATCGGGGATCCGTGGTTCGCGATCGGTCCGAAGACCTCGCCGGTGTCGGCGTGCGCATCGAAATGGACCATCCCGATGCGCGCCGGATCGTTGGCCTCCGCGATGGCGGTGGCCGCCGGCCAGGTGATGCCGTGGTCACCTCCGAGGACGATCGGCACCGTGCCCGTCGCGGCCAGGTCGCGAACCTTGCGGTAGATCATCGCGTAGCCCCGTTCCAGCCACACCGGCTCGATGTTGGCGTCGCCGGCGTCGACCACGTCCAGCACCTCGAAGAGGTCCACCCCGAGCTGGAGGGAGTAGAACACGCCGTAGTTGTTGTTCCCCATCCGTATGGCTCTGGGCCCGAACCTCGCCCCCGGCCGGTAGGTGGTGCCGTCATCGAGCGGCGCGCCCACGATGACCGCGTCGGGGGCCCGCTCGGCGATCTGGCCGATGTCGGTCACGAGGGGGAGCTTGGCGAACGTGGTGGCCCCCATGTACGCGGGCAGATCGAATTCGCGACGTTCTACGAACTCCTCGCTGTGCCATCCGTGCATGTTCCCGTAATCAGGCATCGCCCCTCGAGCCATCGTCGGCCACGAACGATAGACCATCCCTGCTCCGGCGCCCGTCCGGCTGCCTCCGTATCACCTCCTCCCGCCGGTTGTCACACGACCCCCCTATGATCGAGCGGCGTGGCGGACTTCGCGGTTGTCTCCGACTTCAACCCGGCCGGTGATCAACCTGCCGCCATCACCGCGCTCGCCCAAGGCGTGGAGCGGGGCGACGCCTTCCAGACGCTGCTGGGCATAACCGGCTCCGGGAAGTCAGCCACCATCGCCTGGACCATTGAGCGGGCCCAGCGCCCTGCCCTGGTGATCGCTCCGAACAAGGCCCTCGCGGCCCAGCTGGCGTCCGAGTTCCGCCAGTTCTTCCCCGGCAACCGGGTGGAGTACTTCGTGTCCTACTACGACTACTACCAGCCGGAGGCGTACATCCCCCAGACCGACACCTACATCGAGAAGGACGCCACCATCAACGACGAGATCGACCGGCTCCGGCACGCGGCCACCTCGTCGCTGCTGTTCCGGGACGATGTGGTGATCGTGGCCAGCGTGTCCTGCATCTACGGTCTGGGCAGTCCCGACGAGTACGCCGGGCAGGTCCTGCGCCTGATACGAGGCGTCGAGTTCCCGCTCCACCAGGCCATCCGCCGGCTGGTGGACATCCAGTACCAGCGCAACGAGGTGAACCTGGTGCGGGGGCGGTTCCGGGTCAGGGGCGACACCCTTGAGGTCTTCCCCGCCTACGAGGAGACCATCGCCCGGGTGGAGTACTTCGGCGATGAGGTGGAGCGGATCGTCCGCATCAACCCGGTGACGGGTGAGATCATCGACGAGATGAAGGAGCTGTGGGTATACCCGGCCACCCACTACGCCGCGTCGGAGGAGCGCATGGAGAGGGCGATGGTGGGCATCCAGGCCGAACTGCGGGAACGGCTGGCGGAGCTGGAGCAGCAGGGAAAGCTGCTCGAGGCACAGCGGCTTCGCATGCGCACCACCTACGACCTGGAGATGATCCGTGAGGTGGGGTTCTGCTCCGGGATCGAGAACTACAGCCGCCATATCGACGGCAGGGAGCCGGGGGAGGCGCCCTACACGTTGCTGGACTACTTCCCCGACGACTTCCTGACCATCATCGACGAGAGCCACGTGGCGATCCCGCAGCTCCATGGCCAGTACGAGGGGGATCGAAGCCGGAAGGACGTGCTGGTGGAGCACGGTTTCCGCCTGCCTTCGGCCCTCGACAACCGGCCGCTGCGCTTCGACGAGTGGCTGGAGAAGACCGGCCAGGTGATCTTCATGTCGGCCACCCCCAGCCCCTTCGAGCGCAGGCACTCCGACAACATCGTCGAACAGATAGTGCGGCCCACCGGGCTGGTCGATCCCGAGGTGGTGGTCAGGCCCGCCAAGGGCCAGATCGACGACCTGATCGGGGAGATACGGGACCAGGCCGTGCTGGGCAACCGGATACTGGTCACCACGCTGACCAAGAAGATGTCGGAGGATCTGACCGACTACCTGCTGGAGATGGGGGTCCGGGCCCGCTACCTCCATTCGGAGATCGACACCCTCGAACGGGTCCAGTTGCTACGCGAGCTGCGGTTGGGGGACTACGACGTGCTGGTCGGAATCAACCTGCTCCGGGAGGGATTGGACCTGCCGGAGGTGTCGTTGGTGGCGATCCTGGACGCCGACAAGGAGGGCTTCCTGCGCTCCGAGACCAGCCTGATCCAGATCATCGGCAGGGCGGCCCGGAACGTCTCGGGCCGGGTCATCATGTACGCGGACGACGTGACCGATTCCATGAGGGCCGCCATCGGGGAGACCAACCGCCGCCGCCACCTTCAGGTGCGTTACAACGAGGAGCACGGCATCGATCCTCAGACCATCCGCAAGAAGGTGTCCGACATCCTCGAGCTGGTGTCATCGAGCAGTCCGTCATCGCGCCGCCGCGACCGGAGCCTGGGCTCGATGGAGGTGAGCTCCCCGGTGGAGCTGGCTGGCGAGGACCTCGGGCGCCTGATCCAGAGCCTCGAGGACGAGATGAGGGAAGCCGCCCGGGAACTCCGCTTCGAATACGCCGCCCGCCTCAGGGACGAGGTGACAGAGCTCAAACGCGAGATGAAGGAACTGAGCGAGGTGACCCGGTAGTGACCGGGACCTGCCCGTCGTCATGCCCGGGAGGCGACGCGACAGGCCGCCCGTAGCCCGTCATGGTGGCTGGTCACGGGCGACCGCTAGCATGGACGGTATCCCCGCTTCCCCTGTGCCGAACCGCCCGGGCCCATGATCAGAGACAAGCTCATCGTTCGCGGAGCACGCGAGCACAACCTCCAGGACATCTCCATCGAGTTGCCGCGAGAGAGGTTCATCGTCTTCACCGGCCTGTCCGGGTCGGGGAAGTCCAGCCTGGCGTTCGACACCATCTACGCCGAAGGCCAGCGCCGCTACGTCGAGAGCCTGTCGGCGTACGCACGCCAGTTCCTGGGCCAGATGGACAAGCCCGACGTGGACTTCATCGAGGGCCTGTCACCTGCCATCTCGATCGACCAGAAGACCGCCAGCCGGAATCCCCGTTCCACGGTCGGAACCGTCACCGAGATCCATGACTACCTCCGCCTCCTCTATGCCCGGATCGGTACGCCCCACTGTCCCCGGTGCGGGAAGGTGGTGGAGCGCCAGACGCCCCAGCAGATCGTCGACCGCATAGCCGGGCTCGCGGAGGGCACCCGTTTCCAGGTGCTGGCGCCCATCGTCCGCGGACGGAAGGGGGAGTACGAGGAGTTGTTCCGGGACCTCTCCCGCCAGGGATTCAGCCGGGCCAGGGTCGACGGTGAGATCGTCGACCTGGCCGAGTCCATCCGTCTCGACCGCTACTACACCCACACCATCGAGGTGGTGGTCGACCGGCTGGTAGCGGGCCGGGGCGGTGTCCGGCGCCTCACCGACTCTCTGGAGACCGCCCTGGGACTGACGGGCGGTACCGCGGTGATCGACATCATCGGTGGGTCCGAGTTGACCTTCAGCCAGCATCTCTCGTGCGACAGTTGCGGGATCTCGTTCGACCAGATGGAGCCCCGGTCGTTCTCGTTCAACAGCCCCTACGGCGCCTGCGAAGCCTGCTCCGGTATCGGCACCAGGTTCGAGGTGGACCCCCGTCTGGTCGTGCCCGATGACGAGCGCTCCATCGCGGACGGCGCGCTCGCCCCGTGGGCTAGCAACAGCAACCGCTACTACCAGCATCTCCTCAACGGCCTGGCCAGGACGCTGGGCTTCGACGTCGACACCCCGTTCTGCGAGCTTGACATCGAGCACCAGCAGGCCGTGCTGTACGGAACCGGAGACCTCAAGGTCCAGGTGTCCTTCACCAACCGGTTCGGCCGCCGGCGGCGTTACCGGGCCAAGTACGAAGGGGTGATCCCGGTACTGCGACGGCGCCACGAGCAGACCGAGTCGGATCGGGCCCGGTCGTTGTACGAGGAATACATGCGCCAGGTACCCTGCCCGACCTGCTCCGGCGCCCGCCTCAACCCGGTGTCACTAGCCGTCACCGTGGGGGGACTCAACATCTTCGAGGTCTGCGACCGGTCCATCCGGGGCACGCTCGAAGCCCTCGAGCGCCTGGAGCTCAGCGAACGGGATGCGACCATCGCCGGCCCGGTGCTCAAGGAGATCCGGGAGCGTCTCAGGTTCCTCCTTGACGTGGGCCTCGAGTACCTGACCCTCTACCGGGGCGCCGCCAGCCTCTCCGGAGGCGAGGCGCAGCGCATCCGCCTGGCAACCCAGATCGGCTCCGGGCTGGTGGGCGTTCTCTACGTGCTCGACGAGCCTTCCATCGGCCTCCACCAGCGCGACAACCGGCGGCTGCTGGAGACGCTGCTCCGGCTCCGTGATCTCGGTAACACCCTGATCGTGGTCGAGCACGACGAGGAGACCATCCGGACCGCCGACCATGTGGTCGACCTTGGACCGGGAGCGGGGGAGCGGGGCGGGCACGTGGTGGCCCAGGGCGACCTCTCCGACCTCGTGGCCGAGCCGGAGTCGCTGACCGGCGCCTACATGGATGGGCGGCGGCGCATACCCACCCCCGAGCACCGTCGCAACGGCGACGGGCGGTGGCTCAGGGTGATCGGGGCCGCTGAGAACAACCTGCAAGACCTTGACGTGGACCTCCCCCTGGGGAAGCTGATCGCCGTTACGGGAGTGTCCGGGAGCGGTAAGTCCTCCCTGGTCCAGGAAATCCTGTCGAAGGGCCTCCACAGCCATCTGTACCGCTCGCGCACCGTTCCGGGAAGGCACCGCCGCATCGAAGGAGTGGAGCACCTCGACAAGGTGATCAACATCGACCAGTCGCCCATCGGACGCACGCCCCGCTCGAACGCCGCCACGTACACGAAGGTGTTCGACCGGATCCGCAAGCTGTTCTCCTCCACCCCCGAGGCCAGGGCCCGCGGCTACCTGCCTGGGCGGTTCTCGTTCAACGTCAAGGGTGGGCGCTGCGAGGCCTGCCGGGGCGACGGCACCATCAGGATCGAGATGCACTTCCTGCCGGACGTCTACGTGCTGTGCGAGATCTGCGAGGGCCGGCGCTACAACCGGGACACCCTCCAGGTGCTCTGGAAGGGCCGGTCGATCGCCGACGTCCTGAACATGCCCGCCGAGGAGGCCCTCTCGTTCTTCGAGGCCCAGCCCCCGATCGCCCGGATCGTCCAGACCATCTGCGACGTCGGCCTCGGTTACATCCGCTTGGGCCAGCCCGCGCCGACCCTCTCGGGCGGGGAGGCCCAGCGGGTGAAGCTGGCGTCCGAGCTGGGCAAGCGGGCCACCGGTAACACCTTCTACATCCTCGACGAGCCCACTACCGGACTCCACTTCGAGGACACGCGCAAGCTCCTGGAGGTGCTGCACCGCCTCGTGGACACCGGCAACACGGTCGTGGTGATAGAGCACAACCTGGACGTGGTGCGCTCCGCCGACTGGATCATCGACCTCGGCCCGGAAGGGGGGGATGAGGGCGGGCGGATCGTGGCCTCGGGAACCCCCGAGCAGGTAGCCGCCGTACCCGAGTCCTACACCGGCAAGTTCCTGCGGGACGTGCTCCCTTAAGAGCGCTCGTCCTGTTCCACTATTCGCAGACCCTCCCGCTCGGCCGCTTCCGCCAGGCGATGATCCAGGCACACGAACCGAAGAGGGCCGGCAAGTTGCTCATTCACCACGAGGGCGGCTCCGAGTTGGGCGGCGTCGGCGGCCCGTATGGGGTGCCGCGCCAGCAGCGAACCGGCACGTGACCTCACTGCCAATACCTCTGTTACCTCGTCCCAGGTATCGGACAGGGCATCCAGCCGCCGGAGCACTTGGCGTCTTTGCGGTCTGGTGAGCCACCCCTCACGAGTGCGGCGTTCGACCGCACTGATGATCTCGACTTCCGTCCATACCCACGTGACGATCTCGCTGTCCTCGGCGAGACAAGAACGCATCACTCCGGAAGTGGGCTCCGAAACGATGAGCGGTACGAGCGCGGATGGGTCCCAGTACCTCATACACGGTCCGCACGGTCCTCGTCCAACGCCTCGGAGATACTCGTCTGGAGTTCCAGAGGGGCTTGGTCCAGGATGGCTGCCGAGTTTCCGCTGCCCGGTCGCAGGAGTCCCATGCCGACCAGCCTCTGCCGGGTTCCGACGGGAGGCTCTGTGGGCGCCGTCAGCCTGGCCACAGGTGTGCCGCGGTCCAGAACCTGGACCTCGCCGCCGCGCCGGACCTCACGAAGGTAACGAGAGAGATTGGCCTTCAGTTCGGAAACCGATACCGTACTCATCGTGACCAGTATAGTCATGATAAGCAGACTATTTAGATCAGATTATCAGAATTGGATGGCCATGGGAACGCCCGGGAGACATGAACGGACAGACGATTGGACCGACCTAGCGGGCTGGTGGTTTGCCGAGGCCGCTGATCCGGCCTACCAGGAAGAGGTGAGTCCGCTCTTCCTCCAGGTGCTCCGGCCGCAGCGCGGGCACGTATTGCTGGACCTGGGTTGCGGAGAAGGGCGCATAGGCGAAGGGTTGGCGGCGCAGGGCGTCCGGGTTGTCGGTGTGGACGTCAGTCTCGAGCTGGCCCGCCTGGCCTCCGATCGCCACCCGGTGTTCCTCAAACGGCTTCCCGACCTGGCCTGCGTACGCGACGAGGCGGTGGACGGCGCCTACGCCGTGCTGGCGCTGGAGCACTTCGAAGATTCGGGATGCTTCTTCGCCGAGACCGCCCGGGTCACCCGCGCCGGTGGGTCGTTGGTGGTTGTCATCAACCATCCGGTCTACACGGCGCCCGGGTCCGGGCCGGTGATGGACCCGAGCGACGGCGAGTTGTTCTGGAGGTTCGGGGAATACCTGAGCCCGGGCCGAAGCCGGGAGCCGGCCGGAGACCGGTCGGTCGAGTTCATCCACCGACCCGTCGGAACGCTGCTCACCCAAGCGGCCACGGCGGGGTGGTCACTCGAGGCGGCGCTGGAGCAGGGTGTGGGTTCAAGAGCCGCCTCCAAAGACCCGATCCTTGCTCAGCACGGCGACATCCCCCATCTCATGGCGCTCCGCTGGCTCCGGAGGTATCCCGGGCCCGAGAGATGTGTCCCCGCCGCGCGAAGACCCGGCTCCTCGAATCGGTGAGGAGCCGGGTCTTCCTAGCTGTTAGATGTCTTGGTCTAGACCTGTTCAGCCGGCGGCGCTTGCCGTTGCCAGCCAGTCGTCGACCTGGGCCCGGTTGTCCGCGATCCAAGCCTCGGCATCAGCCTCGATGTCAGCCTCGGAGTACTCCCCGGCGGCCATCCTGGCGTTCTGCGCCGCGATGTCGGCCAACGGGATCGCCACCACCTCGAGGAGGCGGCGGATGTCCGGATTCCTGTCCAGGAAGTCGGTGTTGGCCACGGCGCGGATGTCGTTGATGTCGGACTGCACCCATACGGCGTTCTGGCCCGGCACCAGGACGGTGCTGGTCCAGTTGGGCGTCCAGGCATAGAACAGTGCCGGCTCGCCGGCCGCTATTTCGTCGATCACGCCTCTGATCAACTGGTCGTAGGTGCCTGAGATCTGCTCCACGCCGGCACCCCAGCTCTCGTTGGCTATCTGCTCGTTGAAGGCGATCTGGCATCCCCATCCGACATTGCAGCCGATGAAATCGGCCTTGCCGTTGCCGTTACTGTCGAAGACGCCGGCGTTGGCGGCCACACCGTCCATCGAGGAGATACCCAGCCGGTCGGCTGTGGCCTTGTCGACCATGATGCCTTCGCCGCCACCGCCGCGCACCTGCCAGCCCACCGGCTCGATGGGTAGCTCGACCGCCTGGCCGGTGACGTTCTCGCCCTCCAGGAACAGATTGTGGAGGGGGAACCAGCCGTTGGCCCACAGATCGTACTGTCCGGCCGCAAGAGCGGGATAGAACGAGTAGGGCCTGAGTTCGGCGGCCGCCGGATCGGTGACCTCGTACCCGAGCTCCTCGATCAGCTGCGCATAGATGGCAGCCTGCATGTAGCCGGAACTCCAGTCGGCCCGGGCGATCGACACGGGGCCCTCCTCTTCCTGAACACCGCAGGCCGAGAGCATCAGCACGAACGCCGCAACCGCGGCGATCGTGGTGCTCGATCTCTTGATCACTTGTCACCTCCTCTCTCCAACCGCTCGATCAATCCGCTGTGCTGGGCTTGGAAGATGGCCTCGTCGTAATGGCTCTCCAAGAGGTCGAGCTCTTCGTCGAAGGCCTTCTTCAGGCTCCACAGCATGATCAGGAGCACGAATAGGAAGGGCAGTCCGGTCGCCACCGCTGCTGTCTGTAGGGCGGACAGGCCGCCTCCGGCCAGCAACACGATTGCCACCGCGCCTTCCATCAGCGCCCAGAACACGCGCTGCGGCTTGGGCGAGTCGAGCTTTCCGCCCGAGGTCAGGTGGTCCACCACCAGGGATCCCGAGTCTGACGAGGTGACGAAGAACGAGACCAGCAACAGGATGCCCACGATCGAGACGAAGAAGGTCCATGGGAAGGCCTCCAGCATCACGAACAGGGCTGTCGCCACGTTCTCGTTCACCGCCGTCGCAACGTCCAGCTCTCCGGTCATCTGGAGATTCATGGCCGCTCCGCCGAACACCGCGAACCACAGGAAGCAGAGCAGGCAGGGAAGGACGATCACACCGATGATCATTTCCCGCACCGAGCGTCCCTTGGAGATCCGGGCGATGAACATGCCGACGAAGGGGGACCAGGAGATCCACCATCCCCAGTAGAAGATGGTCCACCACTGCTGCCACTGCGTGTCGAGCAGGGCTGCGTTCCAGAACGAGAACTCCGGCAGGATCTGGATGTAGACGCCGATGCTCTCCACGTACAGCGAGAGGACCAGCAGGGTCGGGCCCACCGCCAGCACGAAGACCAGGAAGGCCGCGGCCAGCCATACGTTGAGCGCGCTGAGCCTCTTGACCCCGGCGTCCAGCCCCGCCACCACCGAGATGGTGGCCAGCCCCGTGATACCTGCGATGAGCAGGATCTGGACCAGCAGGGTATCCGGTACGCCGAAGACCTTGTTCAGCCCCGCGGCGGCCTGCGAGGCGCCGAACCCCAGCGAAGTAGCCAGACCGAAGAGGGTGGCCACCACGGTGAGGATGTCGATGGCGTTGCCCCATCCGCCGTAGATCCTCGGACCCAGGATCGGGTAGAACACCGACCGGAAGGTCAGCGGTAGACCCCGGTTGTAGGCGAAGAATCCCAGCGCGAGGGCTACCAGGCCGTACAGCGCCCATCCATGGATCCCCCAGTGGAGGTAGGAGGTCGCCAGCGAGGCCCTGGCCGCGCCCGTCGACAAGGGCTCTACGTCGAACAACGGAGGCGGCGCCGTCAGGTGGAAGATCGGCTCCGCCACGCCCCAGAACATCAGCCCGATGCCGAGGCCGGCAGAGATCAACATCGCGTACCAGGCGGGGGTGGAGAACTCCGGAAGGGCCCCCGGGCCGCCTAGTCGGATCTTGCCGTACCGGCCTAACGCGAAGTAGAGCGCGGCTCCGATGAAGACGTTGAACGCGATGATGTACAGCCAACCCACCTTCTCGTTGATGAAGGTAAGGATGGCGCTGAACACCCCGCCCGCCTGATCCGGGAAGATCAGGGTGGCCGCGATGAAGATCACCAGGAATCCGGCGGCGTAGAACGTCACCTGGGGATGTATGTCGAATCCCCACCTGACTATGTTCTTGTCACCGGGCTCCCGGTCGGCCACCTCGGGATAGAAGTCGATGTCAGGGTCTACCTGGAGACCCTGGAAATGCGCACGTTCCCGGATGGCAGCCGCGCGGCGGCGTTCTTGGTCCTTCTCCCAGTCCTCGTAGGCCTCAGAGATGCCGGTGAGGTCGAGGTCCTGGTCGTGGCCCTTGCCGTCAGCCATGGCGCCCCCTCCCGATGCTGCTGACCATACGGGCCTCCCTTCAGTCGCCGACCAGTACCCGCGACCGCTATTGGCCCCAGGCCTGTGCCCATCCACTATATGGACAGGGTCACTGCTCGGGTCGGGGAAACCCAGGTATTTTGTTCGGTGAGCAGGGGCGGACACATAGCTAGCCTTGGCGCAGTCCCTACCGGAGACCATCGTGCGCCGCACCCTGATCGCCTGTTCGCTGTCGGCTCTCGCACTGTTGGCTGTGGGGGCGGTCGTCCCTGCCTCGGGCCAGCCGGAGGAGGATCCCGCCGAAGCTAAGACGGTGCGGATGGCCAGGGCGACCTGGGACACGGGCTGGTTCCAGGCCGAGGTATACCGCCTGCTGCTACTGCGCCTGGGATATCGCGTGGAAGGCCCGGTCACCATGGAGAACCCGGACTTCTACCGCGCGGTGGCCGCCGGCGAGGTCGACCTCTGGGTGAACGGATGGTTCCCCACCCACGACGGTCTCATCGAGGAGGACTTCGTGGAGCGGGTCGGTACGCAGGTCGACGCCGGGGCTCTCCAGGGCTACTTCGTCGATGCGGCCACGGCCGGGGCGCACGGCATAACCAACCTCGGGGATCTGGCCGATCCCGAAGTCGCCGCGCTCTTCGACCTGGACGCCGACGGGCGGGCGGACCTGATCGGTTGCGAGACCGGGTGGACCTGTTCCCACATCATCCAGCACCATCTCGAAGCGTTCGGACTGGATGCCACGGTCGAACAGGTACAGGGCGACTATTCCCCGCTGATAGCGGAAACGATCGCTCGGTTCGAGGCAGGACAGCCCGTCCTGTACTACACCTGGACTCCCAACTGGACGGTCGGCGAACTGGTGCCCGGCCGTGACGTGGTGTGGCTGGAGACACCGTTCCCCTCCCTGCCCCCCGACCAGTCAGCCTTTCTCGACCAGACCTCGATACTCGGTATACCGGGATGCGCCAACGATCCCTGCCTGGTCGGATGGCCCCCCAACGACATCCGGGCGGTGGCCAACTCCGGCTTTCTGGAGGCCAACCCGGCCGTTCGCCGGCTACTCGAACAGGTGGTGATCCCCCTCGGAGACATCTCCGAGCAGAACGCCCACATGGTCCGTGACCACGGTGATCCGGAGGACATCCGGCAACACGCCCAGGAATGGGTGGCGCGCAATTCGGGCGTGGTGTCCGCGTGGATCGAAGCCGCCGATCCAGGGGCCGTCGCGCTCGACACCGGCGTCGGAACCGACACTGTGGGCGCAGGCGGTGTGCTCCAGGTTGCCGCCCGTACCCTCCCGCCCTTCGTCATCTACGACCAAGGTACGTATAACGGCTTCGAGGTCGACCTGGTGAAGCTCATCGCCGCCCACCTCGGCATGACGGTCGAGATCTACGCGGTCGACACCGTGGCCAAGCAGGTGGATGACATCCACCGCGGGGTGGCCGACGTGGGATTGGGAGGCGTGGCGATCACCGGCCCGCGCGAGGAAGCGATCGACTTCTCGCTTCCCCTGCTCGACACCGGGCTCACGATCATGATACCGACCAGCGGCTCCCAAGCGGTTTGGGACCGCATCTCGGTCTTCCTGTCGGCCATCTGGGGCTCGGACCTGCCGTGGCTGCTCGTGGTGTTCGCGGTTGCGGTTCTGATCGCCGCCCACCTGATCTGGTGGCTGGAACGGACGCACAACCCGGACTTCGCTACGCCCTACGGACGAGGGATCTGGGACTCGTTCTACTGGTCCGTAGTGACCATGAGCACGGTCGGCTACGGGGACAAGGTGGCCCGTGGAAGATTGGGCAGGCTGTTCGCCTTGATCTGGATCGCTCTGGGGACCCTGGTGTTCGCCAGCTTCACGGCCGCCATCGCCTCGTCGTTGGCGGTGAACGAGCTCCGAGGCGCCATCGACGGACCCGCCGATCTTCCCGGTCACCGGATCGCTACCGTCCACGACTCGGCCGGGTACGACTACCTGACCGGTCTCGGAGTCGGCCCGATCGTGGTGCACGGGGTCGACCATGCCTACGACCTGCTGGCGCAGGGAGAGGTCGATGCGGTCGTTTACGATGCTCCGGTTCTCCAGTTCCACGTGGCGCGCCAGGGCCAGGGCAGGGTGACCACGGTCGGTCCACTGTTCGAGAAGGTTCAGTACGGGCTGATGGTCAGCGAGGACGACATCGCGCTCCGCGAGGAGATCGATCTGGCCCTCCTGGACCTCATCGAGTCCGGCGCCTACAAACAGATCCACGACCGGTGGTTCGGCGGCTTCGGTTGATGGATTCGCCACCGATGAGAGTCATCCCGTGAAGCGCCCTCTTCCGGCCGAGATCCCGGACGCTCCGGGCGCCTACCTGTTCCGTGATCGGCACGGACGGGTGAACTATGTGGGCAAGGCCAACTCTCTCCGCAAACGGGTCTCGACCTACTTCACCCGAGATCTGCCTCCGCGGACCCAGGCCATGGTCGAGGCGTCCGACGGGGTGGAGTGGATCATGGTCGACAGCGAGGTAGCGGCCCTTTTCCTGGAGTTCTCGCTGATCAAGGAGCACCGTCCCCGTTTCAACATCCGGCTGCGAGACGACAAGAGCTATCCATACCTGGCCATTACCAGGTCCGACCTGTGGCCGCGGGCCCGTGTGGTACGGGGTGCCAAGAAGAAGGGCACCCAGTACTTCGGCCCCTTCGCCCATGCCTATGCCATCCGTAACACCCTTGACCTGCTGCTCAAGTCGCTGCCGATCCGCACCTGTTCCGACACAGTGTTCCGGCGCCACGAGCTCAAGGGCAGGCCATGCATCGAGTACGAGATCGAGCGATGCTCGGCGCCCTGCGTCGGCTACGTCGACCCGGATACCTACGCCGGGTACGTGAGCGGCCTGGAGCAGGTTCTCTCGGGCAGCGCCGACGACCTGATAGATGGCATAGAAGCCCGGATGCGCGAGGCGTCGGACAGACTCGACTTCGAGAGCGCCGCCCGCCTCCGGGACCAGGCTCAGGACGTGAGGCGCGCGGTGGCCCGCCAGGAGGTGGTCACCGAGCGGCGCGAGGACTTCGACCTGATCGCCACGGACGAGACCGACCTCGAGACCTCGGTGCAGGTGCTCAAGGTGCGCAACGGCCGCATCGTGGGTCGGCTGGGCTCGATCATCGACAAGGTCGAGGACGTGACCCCCTCCCAGGTCACGGCCACCGTTCTCCGGGATCTCTACGACGAGTCCTCACCGCCGCCCCGTCTCATCCTGGTTGAGGCGCTACCTCCGGACGACGAGCCGTGGTCGGACCTCCTGTCACAACGACGCGGTACTCGGGTGACTCTCAGATCTCCCAAGCGGGGCGCCAAGCGCCGCCTGCTCGAGACCGCCAAGACCAACGCCTCCGAGGCTCTCCTGCGGCATCGGCTGAGACGCCAGTCGGACCACAACGCACGGGCCCGGGACCTGCGCAGCCTCCAGACCGCCCTGGCCCTTCCGGAGCCGCCGCTCCGGATCGAGGCTTACGACATCTCGACCATCCAGGGGCGCCACACCGTGGGTTCGATGGTGGTCCTGGAGGACGGGCTGCCCCGGCGGGGCGACTACCGCAGGTTCCGGATCCGCACGGTGACGGGGCAGGATGACTTCTCGTCCATGGAGGAGGTCATCCGCCGTCGCTTCAGCGCCTACCTCGCCGACCTGGACAAGCCCGTCTCCGAACGGGGCAAGTTCGCCTACCCACCGTCGCTCGTCCTGATCGATGGTGGGCCGGGGCAGATCGCCCGGGCGGTCGAGGTCCTCGCCCAGCTCGATCTCGACATACCGGTAGCGGGACTGGCGAAGCGCATGGAGGAGGTCTACGTCCCGGGCCAGGTCGATCCGATAGTCATCCCCAGGGACCAGCCCGCGCTCCACCTGCTCCAACGGGTCCGCGACGAGGCCCACCGCTTCGCCCTCATGTACCACCGCCAACTCCGCGGGAAGCGGATGATCGACTCCATACTCGACGACGTGGACGGGGTCGGACCGGCTCGCAAGAAGGCGCTCGTCCGGACGTTCGGCTCGGTCAAGAAGATGAGGGAGGCCAGCGTGAGCCAGCTGGCCGAGGTGGTGCCGCTACGGGTGGCCGAGAACCTCTACGCTACCCTGCATGGCTGAGCCCGACGCCCAGGTACCGTCCAAGACGGGCCCCGGCTCCCGGTTGCTGGTCCTCACCGGGCTCTCCGGCGCCGGTCGCTCCACGGGCGCCAAAGTCCTCGAAGACCTGGGCTTCTACGTGATCGACAACCTGCCCCCTTCCCTTCTCCGCCAGGTTGTCGAGTTGAACGACCTGCGGGCGAGAGGGCGGCACCTGGCCGTGGTCCTGGACAGCCGGGGCGGCTTTCCTCTCACCGAACTCGAGACCCACATCCAGGAGTTGGAGCGGTCCGGTATCGCCATGACCCTGGTCTTCCTGGACGCCGACGACGACGTCCTGATACGCCGCTACGAGGAGCACCGCCGGCCCCATCCCCTCGGATTGCCCACCCTGGCCGACTCGATTGCCGCCGAGCGCGACATGATGGTCGACCTCCGGCTTCGAGCAGACATGTACATCAACACCAGCGAGACGAACGTCCATCAGCTCCGCGAGTGGTTCGGGAGCCACCTCTCGGCGCTGGTGGACGAGCATGCCATGCGGCTGGCGGTAACATCCTTCGGCTTCAAGAACGGTACGCCCCGCGACAATGACCTGATGTTCGACGTACGCTTCCTCCCCAACCCCCACTGGGTGCCCGGCCTTCGCCTCCTCACCGGTCGGGACGAGCCGGTCCGAGACTTCGTTCTCGGCACCGACGACGCGTGCGGCTTCCTGGATCGGATCCGTGACCTGCTCTCGTTCCTGATCCCCCGCTACCGGGAGGAGGGCAAGTCCTACGTGAGCATCGGGATCGGCTGCACGGGGGGACGGCACCGCTCCGTGGCCATCGCCGAGGAACTGGGGGAGTGGCTGGAGGACCAGGGGTATCACGCGACCATCAGGCATCGGGACGTCGAGTAGCGACGGGAAATGGCGGAGAGGTTCTTGACCGTCGCGGATCTTCCGGTGTCCGCGCGCCGCGTCCTGCTGCGGTCCGACCTGAACGTTCCCCTGCGAAACGGACGTGTGGCCGACGACTTCCGCCTCCGAGCGGCCATCCCCGCCATCAGCCAGCTCCGTGACGCGGGCGCGACAGTCGTTCTGTGCAGCCATCTCGGACGTCCCGGAGGCCGAGTGGCGGACGGGATGCGGATGGCGCCCGTCGCCGTCGCCCTGTCCGAACTGGGCGGATTCCCGGTCGTGCACGCCTCCGACTCGGTCGGCCAGGACGCCGGGCGCCTGGTCAAGGAGGCACGCCCGGGCGACGTGGTGCTGCTCGAGAACACCCGATTCCATCCCGGGGAGGTCACCAACGATCCCGATTACGCGTCCGAGTTGGCCGCCTGGGCCGACTTCTTCGTGCTGGACGCCTTCGGCTCGGCCCACCGGGCCCATGCCTCCACCACCGGAGTCTCCGCCCTGCTCAGATCGGCGGCGGGGCCGCTGCTCGAGCGCGAGCTGGCCGTGTTCCGGTCCCTCATGGAGAACCCACCCGGCCCGTTCACCGTGGTGCTGGGAGGCGCCAAGGTCTCCGACAAGCTTCCCCTGATCCGGGCGCTGCTGCCCAAGGTGGACGCCATGCTCGTCGGCGGAGGCATGTGCTTCAGCTTCCTGGCCGTAGAGGGCTACGAGGTCGGGAACTCGCTGGTGGAACCGGACTACTTCGACTCGCTTGACGAACTCCTGAGCACCCCGGAGGCAGACCGGCTGGTCCTTCCCTCGGACATCGTCACGGCTGACCGGTTCGAGGAGGGTGCCGACGGCGCCGCGGTTGGTGTGAGTTCCATAGAGGAGGGCACCTGGGGTCTGGACATCGGCCCCGCCACCGCCCGACAGTTCGCCGAGGTCATCTGCGGGTCGGGATCGGTCTTCTGGAACGGGCCCATGGGCGTGTTCGAGTGGGAGGCTTTCCGGTCGGGAACCGCGACGGTGGCGGATGCGATGGCCCGGTCCAGCGCCTTTCGCGTGGCCGGCGGCGGCGACTCCGTGGCCGCGCTGAGGATGCTCGGCCGCGAGGCCGACCTCGACCACCTGTCGACAGGCGGCGGGGCCGGGCTGGAGCTCCTGGAAGGCAAGACTCTGCCAGGCGTGAAGGGACTGGAACGATGGATCCGCTAGCGCGCAAGCCTCTGATGGTGGGCAATTGGAAGATGCATGGGACCTACTTCGAGGCGATGCAGTGGGTGCAGGCGCTGAGCTACCAACTCGATCCGGCCGACTACGACCGGGTCGACGTGGGGGTCGCGCCCTCCTTCACCTCGCTCCGGTCGGTCCAGACCGTGGTCCAGATGGACGGCCTTCCGATCCACATAGTGGCGCAGGACGTCCATTGGGCGAAGGAAGGCGCCTACACGGGCGAGGTATCCGCCCGCATGCTGGCCAAGCTGGCCGTCAGCTACGTCATAGTCGGCCATTCGGAACGCCGCCAGCACTGCGGCGAGGACGACCGGATGGTCAACAGGAAGGCGCGGGCGGCGCTGTCGGAAGGGATCGTGCCGATCGTGGCGGTGGGGGAGACCCTGGCGGAACGCGAGGCCGGTAGCGCCGAGGAGACAGTGGGCCGCCAGCTCTCGGGCGCTCTGGCCCGGATACCGTCCGAGCAGGTGGCCCGCCTGGTGGTCGCGTACGAACCGGTGTGGGCGATCGGAACCGGCCGGCATGCCCGGCCATCGGTGGCCCAGGAGATGATCTCGTACATGAGGGACCGCATCCGATCGCGGCACGGCGATGCCGCCGACAAGGTGCGGATCATCTACGGCGGGTCGATCAATCCGGGTAACGTGGCCGCTCTGATGGCCAAGCGGGACATAGACGGCGGTCTGATCGGGGGGGCTTCTCTCGACCCCGGGATGCTGGCCGCCTGCGTGAGGTACTGGACCTGAGGGAAGGGGAAGGGAGCGGACGCGCATGACCCGACCGAACGAAGTGGTCCTGTTGCGACACGGTGAGAGCACCTGGAATCTGGAGAATCGCTTCTCGGGCTGGACCGACGTTCCTCTCACCGCCGGCGGTGAGGAAGAGGCGGTATCCGCCGGCGTTCTGATGGCCGAGGAGGGCCTGGGTTTCGACATCGTCCACACCTCGCTGCTGCGAAGGGCCATCAGCACCGCCAACCTCGCCCTGGACCGTATGGATCTTCACTGGTTGCCCGTCAGGCGGAGTTGGCGGCTCAACGAGCGCCACTACGGCGGCCTGCAGGGCCTGAACAAGAAGGAGACCGCCGCCCTGCATGGCGCGGATCAGGTCTTCCAATGGAGGCGGAGCTATGCGGTGCCGCCCCCGGCGCTGGAAAGGGAGGACCCGCGCCATCCCCGCTTCGACCGGCGTTACCGGGACGTTGCCGACGATGAGCTCCCCGCCTCCGAGTGCCTGGCCGATGTGGTCGCCCGGGCGGTGCCCTACTGGAGGTCGGGGATCATGCCCGACCTGTCCGCGGGACGCCGCGTCCTGGTGGTCGCCCACGGCAACAGCATTCGCGCCCTGCTCAAGTACTTGAAAGGAATCGGCGACGAGGAGATCACCCGACTCAACATCCCGACCGGGATCCCGCTGGTCGTGGAGCTGGATGACGACCTCGAGTATGCCGGCGACCGGTACCTGGGCGATCCGGCGGTAGCGGCGGCCGCCGCGGCGGCAGTCGCCGCCCAAGCCGGCTAGTGGTCAGTGGCTAGTGGCCAGTGGCCAGTTGAACGGCTGTAAACCTGGCGCGTCGTAGCACCTACATCGGTAGCCGAATACCCCTAAAAGTTGTCACGGACGACGGATAGCGCTTCGAGGATGTTCTGGGCTACGCCGACGAAGTTGGTAAGCTGACCACTGACCACTGACCACTGACCACTGACCACTGACCACTGACCACTGAC
>WTGW01000093.1 GCA_011523395.1 Acidimicrobiia bacterium | reverse complement strand
CTGCTGAACATCGAGATGGAGAGCTCCGCCATCCTCACGGTGGCCCAGCTCCGCGGGGTCCATGCGGCGATGGTGTGCGGCGTGTCCGGGAGCCTGGTGGAGGCCGACTTCGACTACGACCGGGGGGAGCACGGCAACCAGCGCCTCGTGGAGGCCTGGGAGAACGCCATCGCGATCGCGCTGGAGGCGATCGTCAGGCACGACACGGAGCATTCCGCTCCCTAGGCGGGCCTGAGGTTGAGCGACCGAACGGCCTCCCCCGACCTGGACCGCTTGATCGCGGGGATGCCCAAGGCCGAGCTGCACATCCACCTCGAGGGGTCCATCCAACCGGCCACGGCTGTCGAGTTGGCCCGGCGCCACGACCTCGTCCACACCCTGCCCACCACCGATCCGGCCCGGCTCGCCGACTGGTTCGAGTTCACGGACTTCGCGGACTTCATCCGGGTGATCACGGCCGTCCAGAACCTGATCAGGACGCCCGATGACTTCGCGCTGGTCGCCTACCAGGCGGGCGCCGCCATGGCGGAGCAGAACATCCGCTACAGCGAGCTGACGGTCTCCCCCTACAACCACACCCACATCTTCGACAAGGGACTGACGATCGACGCGATTCTCACCGGCCTGGACGAGGGGCGGAGGAACGCCAAGGCGGACTTCGGCGTCGAGATGCGTTGGGTGTTCGACATCGCCCGCAACTTCTGCTTCTCCGGCCCGGGCGGCGTCTACGACCCCCATCCGGCCGAGACCACGCTCCGTTACGCACTCGAGGGACAGGAGAACGGTGTGGTGGCGCTGGGAATCGGAGGCAACGAGGAGGGGCGCCCCCCGGAACCCTTCGCGGATGCCTTCCGCGAGGCCGGACGTCAAGGGCTCGGAAGGGTCCCCCACGCCGGGGAGTCGCTGGCGCCCTGGGCTGCCGGACACGTTCGCGGATCGATCGAAGCACTCGGAGCGGATCGCATCGGTCACGGCATCGGAGTGATCAGGGACCCCCACCTCCTCGCCATGTTGGTGGACCGCGCCATACCTCTCGAGGTGTGTCCCACCAGCAACCTGAGGACCCGGGTCTGCGACCGTCTCTCGCTCCACCCCTTCCCGCACCTCGACGGGATGGGCTTGATGATCACGCTCAACAGCGACGATCCACCAATGTTCGGGAACACCCTGAACGACGAGTACCGGCTGCTGTCCACCGGATTCGGCTACGCACCGGCGGATCTGGCCCGGATCGCTCGCAACGCCTTCACGGCCGCCCTGTGCGAACCCGCCCTGCGCCGGTCGCTTCTCGAGGAGTTCGACGCGTGGGCTCGAAGATCAGGTGTGTTCGAGAAGGAAGTCTCGACAGCCGCGCCACAGGGTGACATCGACTCGATCTGCGGCATGGTCGATGGATCCCCCTTTGACATGGCGAGTGACGGTAGGAGCATCAACGAGGAGGCCACAGCCCGTCTCGCTTCCGATGGGTGAGTTGAGCCGTTTTCTGCAAAGCTATGTCGACACCTCGGCCAGGGTGTCGATGGCAGACCGGGCAGAGGTATCCCCCCAGCGGGTCGAGAGGGTGATGCCGCCCACCGCGGCCACCATCGCAACCGCTTTCGCCGATCAAGACTTCTCTCTATCGGACCGGACCAGCTGGGCCGTGATGGAGAGATTGGGCATCCACGACGCCATCTCCCTGGACCAAGACTTCCGCGTCTTCCGCTTCGGACCGGGTCGGCGGCGCCGTTTCAACGTATCGCCATGATCCTGACTTCGTACATCCATCTAGGACAGCGTCCGGTGGGGCTTACTGTGGGGTCGGCCTGACGGCTCGGCGGTAGGTCTCCAGGGCCCGCGTTCTTGCCTGGCTGTGTTCCACGATCGGGTGGGGGTAGGTGATCCCGAGGGTGACACCGGCGGCGGCCAGCACGAGCGGTCCGGCCTCCCAGGGGGCATGGATGGCCTTGCTGTCGAGCCGGGCCAGTTCCGGGAGCCAACACCGCAGGTAGTCGCCACGCGGATCGAACCGGCGGCTCTGGGTCACCGGGTTGAATATGCGGAAGTAGGGAGCTGCGTCCGGACCGGTACCGGCCACCCACTGCCAGTTGCCCGCATTCTGGGGAATGTCTCCGTCGATGAGCAGGCGCCGGAACCACCGCTCGCCCCGCCGCCAGTCGATCAGCAGGTTCTTCACCAGGAACGACGCGGCGACCATTCGCAGGCCGGTTGTGCATCTTCCCTGTCAAGGCGAGTTCCCGCATAGCGGCGTCGACGATGGGGTAGCCGGTACGGCCCGTCCGCCACGCCTCGAAGCCGGCCTCTGCGTTCTGACCGGAGGCCCACTCGATTCGGTCGTACTCGGGCCGTAGCGCCACCCGATCGATCTCGGGATTCTCGGCCGTGAGGTGGGCATACCAGTCCCGCCACGCCAGTTGGCGCACGAAGGCAGCCCGGCCCAAGGTGTCGCAGCCGGCGGCGGCCACCACCTCCCGCGGGGAGAGGAGGCCGAAGCGGAGCTCGGCGGATAGGCCGGAGGCCCCGTCCTCCGAGTAGCGGTCCCGTTTCTCGTGATACTCGTCCACCCCGTCTAGTAGCCACGTCCGGAGCCGTTCCAGTGCATCGTCCTCTCCCCACGGCGGATCGGCTGAGTCGCCCAGCACATCTCCAAGCGTGGCGCCACCAGAACCTCGCAGGATCTCCGCCCCGCCCGGATGCGCCGCCACCGGCAACGGCTCCAACTTCCACCGGCGATAGAAGGGCGTAAACACCCGCGAGAGGGTCCCGGACCTGGTGAGCACGGAGCCCGGCGGGTGCACCACCGTCCCCCAGTGGCTCTCAAGCGGTTGATCGAGCCGGTTCTGGACCCGGCGATCCCGCTCCTCGGACCATCGGGTGACATCGGAGTTGACTATCACGACCTCTGCGGCGACCTCTTCCGCCACACGCGGGACGACCTCGGCCGGGTCCCCGCGCACCACTTGCAGACGACCGCCCGCATGCCTCAGGGAGCCCTCCAGCCCCGCCACAGCCGACACGTACGCCCTGCGGCGGTAAGGCCCGGCGGCGGCAAGGAGCGCAGGTTCGATAACCACCAGGGCGGCGGCTCGGTCATGGGCGGTTGCGGCCGCCCATGCCGGATTGTCATGTAGGCGCAGGTCACGCCTGAACCATGCAAGGGCCGTCGAACCCATCACCACCACGTTACCGAGATCCGGTGTCCGGTCGGCGGACGAGGCTGACCTCGAGTACAGCACGCCCTTATGTGGAATGGACTACAACTGGCTGGGGGCGTTCACAAGACGGGCGGTGTCCCGGGCTATCAGGGACTCCTCGTCGGTGGGGATCACCCATATGTCGACGGAGCCGGTGTCGGCGGAGATGCGCCTCTCCCCCTCGCCGCGGTTGCGGGCGGGATCCACGACCAGGCCCAGCGTCTCCAGACCGGTCAGGATGAGGTGACGGACCTCATGGCTGTTCTCCCCGATGCCACCGGAGAAGACCACCCCGTCGCACGGCGTTACCTGTACCAGGAAGGCTCCGAGATACCGGCGGACCCGGTGCGCGAAAGTCTCCACCGCCAGGGCGGCGGCTCGATCACCGGCCCGGGCGCGGTCGGCAACCCGGCGAAAGTCGGACGACATTCCGCTCAGGCCCAGCAGACCTCCCTCCCGCAGCAGGCCTCGCCGGATTTCGGAGGCAGGTAACCCCGCCTCCAGGAGGTGGAACACCACCGCCGGATCGATGTCGCCGCTTCGGGTCCCCATCACCAGCCCCTCCAACGGCGTCATCCCCATGGAAGTGTCCACCGCTTTCCCGTCCCGGATCGCGCATGCCGAGGCGCCGGCGCCGAGATGGAGGGTCACCAGGTTGGGCCGGGGATTCTCCAGCAACCGGGCAGCTCGCTCCGCCAGGTACCGGTGGCTGATGCCGTGGAACCCGTAACGCCTCACCCCGTAGTCCCGCCACCAGCGCTCGGGGACCGCGTACCGGTAGGAGTGCGGGGGAAGCGTGGCGAAGAAGGCGGTGTCGAACACGGCCACCCCCACCGCTCCCGGCAGGAGGTCGCGTGTGGCCCGGATGCCTGCCAGGTTGGCCGGGTTGTGGAGCGGGGCCAATGAGCCAAGGGCCTCGACCTCCTCGATGACCGCGCAATCGATCACCACGGACTCGGAGAAGCGGTCACCTCCATGCACGACCCGGTGGCCCACCCCGACGATCTCGGCCGGGTCGCTGATCGGCGGTGGAGAGCCCCATTCGGCCAGGGCCTCCACGATCGCTGCCACCCCCTGCCGGTAGTCCCCTACGTCCAGTTCCGCTTCGAACTGCCGGTCGCCCGCGGTGTGGAAGTGTCTCGGCCGGTCCCCACCGACGCCATCGATGATCCCGCCCGCAAGAGGGTCCTCCGGCCCGCGCGCGTACAGCTTGTACTTGATGGACGAGCTACCGCAGTTGATAACCAGTACGGGCATCTGATTGCCTTGTGACGCTCCCCAAAAAGGGCGTCCTCAGGAGGGTTGTCCGGCCGTCAAGGCGGCAAGGATCTCGGGGAAGGCCGCTTCGGCGAGAGCCCGCATCTCCTCGTCGGTACGCTGCTGGATCGGATGGTCGGTGAGCACCCGGATGGGATGCATTCCCAAAGCCTCACCCTGCGCGTCGGCCGCCTGCGCGAAGCGGTCGGATGCCACGAACACGCCCGGCACGCCCAGGTCTTCCAGACCGACAATGTCGTGCACACTGCACGACGCGCAGGAGCCTCAGTCGGCCAGGGCTTCGATCACCGCCCCGCATTCGGCGGCGATCTGGCAGCGCAGGTCGAGCGGCGCCGGCTTGGAGAAGGTGGGCTTGCGGTAGTGTCGCACCGCAACCCCCATCTCGGTCAGCAACTCGTCCAGCCTGCTGATGAACACGTCACCCCGAGGCTTGGAGATGTCCAGCAAGCCGACCGTCCCATCCGCGAGGTCGGCGGGGCGAGCACTGATGGGCCGCTCCCCCGTGGTTCTCTCGCTGGTCGGATCCAACAATGTCGTCATGAGTCACCCCTAATGGTCGATCGCCACGGTGGTCATCTCCGAGCCGGCCCTGCCACCGACCCACCCCGAGATTATCGCCGAGAATCCTCCGGCACCCCCGCCCGCGTGGACGAACCACAGGCCCTCAGGGCTGAACTTCGTCAACTCCTGCCGCTGGTCCGCCAGCCAGGGCGGCATGCCCTCGGCCGTCCCGCCCGCCCCGGCCACCATCTCCGAGACAGGGAGCGTGAGCAGCGAGTGGATCTCCTCGCCCAGCCGGGGCTTCGTCCATCCCGCCTCCCGGAACAGCCGGGCATGCTCGGGGGACACGACCACTACCGCCTCGGACATTCCCGCCAGCTTCGGGTGCGCAACCATCCGCAGCTGCAGCGCCAGCGTCCTGGCGAGCGACTCGGGAGTGCGCGACTTCTGGTCGACCACTTCGATCGGTCCGTGCGCGGCGAAGAGCGTCACCGTGGACTCCTCAGGCCCGAAGCCCCGCTGGACGGCCAGGGACTCCCACGGGGAACCCTCCTCATCCTCCGGGAAGCAGAACGAGAGCTTGCTCGGGCTGCCGAAGGTCGCCTGATCGACGCCTCCGGGCCGGGCGCCGCCGACGTTGCGGACCACCAGGTTGAGAGCCCGCCCGATGGTGAGGTTGGCCCGGTTGCCCTGGCCGAGCACGTTGACCCCCGAGTTCATCCCGATCCGCCTCCGCACCGGCCCGTTGACGATCAGCACGGGCCCGGAGAAGTAGGTGGTGGCCGACACCCCGTGGATGTTGAAGCCGCGCCCGGCCGCCGCCTCCACCGCGGCCAGCACCACCGGCAGGTATTCGGGTCGGCAGCCGGCCATCACCGCGTTGATCGCCACCTTCTCCACGGTGCATTCGGCGAGATCGGGCGGGAGGGTGCATAACACGTGGCCGGGAGGAAGATCGGTGCCCTCCAGCATCCGCGCCACCCGCTCCTCGGTCGGGGGAACCACGGGAAGACCGTCCGTCCATCCCCGGGCGTAGGCAGCCTCCACGGGATCCTCGGCGGTCCCCAGATCAACGCGCCGGGAGGACATGGGATAGGGCGAATGGCGCCGGAGAAGCCTCTGGTAGTTGTCGGGCAGCATCGTGTCCGAGCCACATCCGGGCCGCTGCTCCGGAAGCCCGGCCCCCAGACCGGTCATTCCTGTCACCCGCTCCCATCCGGCGCGGTACCACCCGGCCTGCTCGTCGACCGCCTCGCCGTCGTCTATGCGGTAGACGGTGGGGGTCGTCTCGGTGCCGAGATGCCACGAGATGTCCAGTTGCCGGTCGTGGATGGCATCGAAGCCTTCGGGGAAGTCAGCCCGATCCTGGGAGACGACCGCCACGCCGTCCTCTCGGCCGGCGAGTTCGGCCAGGACGGGCACCACCAGATGGCAGGTCTCGCAATCGTCCTTGACCACCACCAGCAGTCCGTCAGCGATGGGCAGGCTCATAGGTCATCCGAAGTTGCTACCAGCCCAGCGTACCCACTCAAGCACCGGCCCGAGCGTCGCCTGTGGTGGGTTGGAAGATGTGGCGGTCGGCTGCGACCTCACTGACGCGACGCTTCCGCCCTCCCGGCCCGGGGTTCATCGATGAGACGGGCGAGGGTTGCGCCGATGATGAGATCATCGACCTGGCCGAAGGCGTTGAGACGGATGCGTCCGGCCCGGTCGATAGCGACCAGGCTCGGGGTCCCCCGCAGCTGATACCTGCCCATCGTGACGGGCAGAGCCGACCCGCTGTCGTGGGCATCGACACCCACCGGGAAGGTAATGCGGTACTCGTAGAGAAAGGCTTCGAGCGAGACCGGCGTCATGGCCTCGTGGTGTTCGAACACGCAGTGGAGCCCGAGGAGGGTCACATCGTCGCCGAAGACGTGCTGGATGCGTTTGGCCTGTGGCAGCCCGTGGGAAACGCAGCCCGGACAGAGCATCTGGAACGCCTCGATCACCACGACCTCGCCGCGCAACTCCGCCAGTGTCGGGCTGCCACCGGTGTTGAACCAGCGGGCGACCGCCAACTCGGGAGCGGCGGGGAACCCCGATCTCGCGGTCACCGCAGCCACCACCGGGGTCGGATGGTGATTGCGATGGGGTTCATCGCCACATTTTAGAGAAACCCTGTGCATTCGGGTTCTTCCTGGCCACCGGGCAAACCAATCGGCATCGGTGAATCGGACCGGTGGCTGCACCTTCGGGCCGAACAGGCGGTGACCGGGACCGGATAAAATGGGTGGGATTCGATCCGGCGGCTTCCGGGAGCCTTCTGCGACCGAGGGCGGGGGATCGTGCAGAGAGGAACCCTTGTTCGAATTTCGGAGCGGATCAACAATGCCACATTCTCTCTGCCACGTTCGCCGCTACCGGCGCCGTCGGATGGGTATACCTGCTCCGCGCCTGCGCACTCGGTACCGGGTTCATCGTCCGGGCGGTCCGGCTGGCGAGCAGTGAGGGAGTCAATGGCGCCAAGGCCCTTTACCTGTACTCGCTCCTGTATCCGGCCCTGCTCTTCGGCGCCATGATGGCCGACTCGTTGGCGAACCGGTACCTCTTCGCATGACCCCCGCCGTACGGTCACACGGCTTCGATGTGCCGGTGATGCGAGCCGCGGCGGTGCTCTGGGTCGTCGTGCTGATGGCGGGGGCATGTGGGGGAGGCGAAGACGCCGCTACCACGATACCGGCGGAGACCGCTGCCACGTCCGCGGGAGAGGTGACGACAACGGTCGCGGAAGTGACCGTGGCAACACCGCCCGCCGGAGGCACCCTGGCCCGGGTCCGGGACCGTGGCGCCCTGCGCTGCG
>WTGW01000163.1 GCA_011523395.1 Acidimicrobiia bacterium | reverse complement strand
CCACTAACCACTAACCACTGCCCACTGCCCACTGCCCACTGCCCACTGCCCACTGTATACCGTATATCCGATCCCTATACTCGCTCGGTGAGCACGTAGTCGAAGAGGTTCCCGGAGGTCGGTTGTGAGGGTCGAGGACGTCTCCTTCTACTCGGAAGGTGATCGCGTCTCGGCAATCCTCCGGCTTCCCGACCGAACCGAGGGCGCTCCTTACCCGGCGGTCGTCCAAGGGCCCGGCTGGCTGGGTCTCAAGGACGCCCAGCTCTACCTCCCCTACCACGAAGCCCTCACCGCCGCCGGGATCGCGGTCTTCATCCTCGACTTCCGCGGCTTCGGGTCCTCGGAGGGGGCGAGTGACCTCTTGTTGCCCTCGCGCCAGCTGGAGGACCTGGTCAACGCGGTGACCTACGTCGCGTCGCGATCGGATATCGACGAGGACAGCATCGGCACTTTCGGCAGCGGCGGGACCGGCGGGGGTAACGCGATCATGCTGGCTGCGGCGGACTCGCGCATCCGCTGCGCGGTCTCGCAGGTGCCGGTGGCCGACGGGGAGGACTGGCTGCGGCGGATGCGCCGGGAGTACGAATGGTACGAGCTGCTGGAGTCCCTCCGCGCCGACCGGGCCGAGCGGGTCCTGACCGGCAAGAGCCGGCTCGTCCATCCCCGCGAGGACATCATGCTCCAGACACCGGAGCGGAGGACGACGAAGGTGAAGAAGGACGTGGATTCCCGCGTCCCCACCCTGGTGCAGTTACGGAGCGTGGACGGGATACTCGCCTACAAGCCGATCGAGGTGGTCGGCAGTATCGAAGACGCTCCCCTCCTGATCGTCGGGGTGGAGGACGACCCGGTGACGCCCACCGACCACGCGGTATCCCTCTACGAGCGCGCCCGCCCTCCCAAGAAGCTGCTCATGCAACGCCACACCACCCATTACGGCGCCTATGCGCAGTACGCGGACACGGTGGTTCCCCAGATCACCGACTGGTTCGGCACGTACCTGCGCCGGGAACCCGTGACGACCGACCATGACCTGGGAGCGACGACATGACATACGACCTGGCGGTGGTCGGAGGAACCCTCGTATCCGGCTCGGGCCGGCAGCGGGCGGACATCGGGGTCTCCGGCGGGCGGATCGTCGAGGTGACCGCCGGTAACGGAGCCGGCTTGGAGGCGAAGGAGGTGGTGGACGCCACCGGCAAGCTGGTGCTGCCCGGCATGGTGGACGTCCACGTCCACACCCGGGAGCCCGGCTATACGCACAAGGAAGACCTGATCACCTGCACCGAGGCCGCGGCTGCAGGCGGGGTGACGACCATCTTCGGGATGCCCAACCTGGATCCCCCCACCGTGACCAGGACCCATCTCGAGGAGGTCCTCGACCTCTACGCGGCCCGGAGCATCGTGGACTACAACCACAACCCGGTGCCCGCCCACGGCGAGACCGAGGCCATGGCCGAGGCCGGGGTGGCGGCCTTCAAGGTGTACATGGTGGTGGACACCGGCCGCACCTACCCCCATCCGGCCGGTACGGGCATCCACGACCACGGCCACCTGCTGCAGATGTTCGAGGACGTGGAGGAAACGGGACGGGTGTTCATGGTCCACCCGCACGACCAGGCCCTGATGGATCACGTCGAGCAGGGGTACTGGAAGCGGGATGATCGCAGCCCGGAGGCATACGCCAAGACCCTGGCCGCGTACGACGGCATCATCTGGGACACCGCCACCGCCACCCTGCTGCGGATGGCCAAGGCCACCGGCTGCCGCCTCCACATCGTCCACGTCCAGACCATCGAGGGGATCGAGATGATCCGCCGGGCCAAGGACGAGGGCGTCCGGGTCACGGGCGAGGTCAACCACTGGGCACTGTTCCTCGGCACGTGGGAAGACGTCCTCGAACTAGGCCCCTACTGCCTGTCCTACTGGGTGCCCGACCACCACCGGGCGGCCATCTGGGACGCGCTGGCTGACGGCACGATCGACATGGTCTCCTCGGATCACGCTCCCCATACCCGGGCGGAGAAGGACGTGGGCTGGGAGGACATGTGGGCCGCCCACACCGGCACTCCCGGAATCCAGCACCAGGTGCCCCTGCTGCTCGACGCCGTACACGGGGGAAAGCTCACCTTGGAGCGAGTGGTCGAGCTGACGGCCGAGGCGCCCGCCCGGTGCTTCGACATCGGTTCCAAGGGATACCTCCGGCCGGGCTTCGACGCCGACCTGCTGATCGTCGACCCCACCAAGGAGTGGACCATCCGCAACGAGGACGTGCTGTCCAAGATCGGATGGACCCCCTACGACGGCCGGCAGGTGGTCGGGGCGGTGGAACGCACGTTCCTGAGGGGTGTCGAGATCTACGGTGACGGGACGGTCAAGGGGAGACCAGGATTGGGGCGCCACGTGAAACCCAGCGATTAGAAGAGGAACCGTCATGAAATTCGGCCTGCTCCTGCCTCACTTCGGCATGTACGCCAACCGCGAGCGCATCCTGACCGGTTCCCGGCTCGCCGAAGAGTTGGGCTTCGACTCGCTATGGGTCCGGGACCATCTGGTGTTCGAACCACACGCAGAACTTGAGAACCCCAACATCGTCTTCTATGAAGCCCTCGTCACCCTCACCGCGGTCGGCGCCGTCACCGACCGCATCACCTTGGGAACCGGATCCCTCATCCCCTTCCGCCATCCGATCCACACCGCGCTGTCCGTCGGGTCGCTCGCCCAGCTGGTCGGCGATCGGATCATCCTCGGCTACGGAGCCGGCACCTTCGACCACGAGTTCGAGGCCATCGGGATGCCGGGCATCTTCCGTCCCGAGCTGGTCGAGTCCAACGCCAACATCCTCAAGCGCCTGTTCGCCGAGGACCGGGTCGACTACCAGGATGCCCACTACAAGCTGGAGGCGATCTCGATCGAGCCGAAACCCCCCGCTCCTATTCCCTTCTGGTATTGCGGGTCGACCCCGGCCTCGGCCCGCAGGGCGGTCCGCTATTGCGACGGCTGGATGCCGGGAAGGACCACCCTGCCCACCATCGCCAAGCGGGTGGAGGCGATGGACAAGATGGCGGCCGAGGCAGGCCGCTCCCGGCCTACGGTCGCCGTGATCCCCCCGACCTCGATCGCCAAGACCCGCGAGGAGGCGTTCGATGGCCTCAACATCGACGGGCTTCTACGCTGGGCGAACGAACGCGGCAAGTGGTGGGTGAAGCCTCCCTCGGGTGTCTTCGAGACGGCCGAGGACATCGAGGGCTCATTGATAGCGGGGTCACCCGACGACGTGGTGGAGGAGGTCGTCAAGTTCGCCGCCGTCGAGGTGGAGCACCTCGTATTCGACCTCCGGCTCAGGTTCGACCGGTGGTTCGAGTCGATCGAGTTGCTCGGCTACCGGGTACTCCCGCAGTTGAGGGAACTGGGTCTGGCGGAGTAACCGAGACAACCCTCGGTGTTCGTGCGTTGACGGCGCGGCGTCGTCAGCATTGGAATCGACCGTCTGGACCGGGTCATGGACTCAGATCTGAACATCGCCGAGCCGGACCTTCCTCCGAGCAAGCCATTACGCCTGCTCCTCGGGAGGAACTTCGGTCCCTATTTCCTCGGCAACCTCATGTCGAACATGGGCACCTGGATCCAGAACATCGCCCTTGCGCTCCTGATCTTCCGGCTCACGGGATCCACCTTCCTGGTCGCGATGACGACCTTCTCCCAGTTCCTGGGCATCATCGTCCTCGCCCCTTGGACCGGTTCGGTCGCCGACCGGTTCGACCGGCGCGGCCTGATCGTCCTGACACAGGTCTCGGCCACGCTGGCCGGAGGGATGCTGGCGCTGGTCACCTATCTGGACCTGGTGACCCCCGCGTGGCTGCTGGGTACGGCTCTCGCGTTCAGCATCACGAAGGCCTTCGTGCTCCCGGCACAGCAGGCGCTGGTGCCGCAGCTGGTCGAGCGGAAGGACCTGCAGGCTGCGGTGGCCCTGAACGCCATCACCTTCAACCTGGCCCGAGCCATCGGACCGGTGATAGGCGCGGGGGTCATCCTGACCCTCGGCTTCACCTGGGCGTTCTCGATCAACGCCCTCTCCTACCTGTCCCTGGCCGCGGCGGTGATGATCGTCAAGGTCGACCCGCGCAGGCGCCATAGGCCAACGGAGCGCACCACCCTCCGGGAGACGATCCGCCTGGTCAGAAGGGACCCCATCATCGGTCCGCTGCTCATCGCCATCGCCGCCGTCTCGGTAGCGGTCGATCCGGTGAGCAACCTGACCCCGGCGTTCGCTGTAGAGATCTACGGGAGGCCCGACACCTTCACCGGCGTGCTCATCGGGGTGTTCGGCCTGGGCGCAGCGCTCACCGCCGCCCTGGTGATCACCCGGATACGGGCTTCGTTCCGGAGCATCGCGCTGGGGATGACCGGGCTGGGCCTGTCGATCGCAGCATTCGGGATGTCATCCCACCCGAACATGGGTATCGCCGCGCTGTTCGCCGGAGGGATCATGTACATCGTCTCGGTGAGCCTGTCGACAACCCTGGTGCAGATCAACACGGCGGAGGACCACCGAGGCCGGGTCATGGCCTTGTGGGGCGTGGCCTTCCTGGGACTCCGGCCCGTGGCGAGCCTCATCGACGGTTCCGTGGCCACCCTCGTCAACGTCAGGGTGGCGGCGCTCGTCATGGCTGTGCCCGTCCTGGTCGGAGCGGCCTCTCTCGCCAGGCGCAACAGGCGCTCGGGACAGCCGTAACCGAGGGCTCGGCGCGAGGTTGATGCTTGAGAAGCCCAGCGCCCGGCGCCTCGGTGTTGACGAAGATCCCTGCGTTCCGGGCCGTTTCGAGTAACTTACCTGGGCGGTGAGACAGGTCGTGGTCGCAGTCGCCATTAGCCCATTCATGCTGGATTGTCGCCGGTACCGGCTCGGCCGATGATCTGTAGTTTCTGCGGGACCCGGGCGGAAGACGCCGGAAACCTGGTCATGGGCGAGGCCGGCGCCGCCATCTGCGATGCCTGTGTGGACCTCGCGGTGGGCCTCGTGCGGGAGCAGGCCACCCCGATAGGCAACATGGTGCTGGACAACATCGGCACGCTGGCCACCAACGATCGGCGTTTCCCCGGCTTGCTGGGTCTCGTAACGAATGCGGCCGTGGCGATCCGCAACGGCCTGGTGGTCTGGGCCGGGCCCTCGGAACGAACACCCCAGGGGCTACGGTCTCTTCCCAGCCTGGACTGCGGGGGTCGGGCGGTGCTTCCGGGGCTGGTGGACGCCCACACCCATCTGGCGTTCACAGGCGACCGGAGCGAGGAGTTCGTGCTCAGGAGCACCGGCACGCCTGAAGCCCGCGCGGTTGCCCGCTCCGGTAACGCCACGACAGCCCGCCTCAACCACCTGGCGGATGCCTCCCGGATCGCCGACGTGATCGGCCGGCGGCTGAACCGCATGCTCGACTTCGGAGTGACCACGGTCGAAGCGTCCGCCGGGTACTCGAACGACTACGAACGGGAGCTGGTTCTCATCGACACGGTGGTCGAAGCGGGCCGGCGCCACGTGGTTGATCTGGTACCCACGTTCGACGTGTCGGGTTTGCCGGTCACCGCATCCGACCGCTCGAGGACTCTGGATGAGGTGGCCGAGCTGCACCTTCCCGTGGCGGCCACGCTGGGAGCCGCGGTGCGGTTGTCGCTCGGGACCGACGCTCTGACCACCGAGGAGGCACGCCGCCTCATCGGGGTTGCCGCAGGCCTCGGGACCCGAACCCGCCTACACCATCGAGGCCAGACCCCCGATGTGTACAGCTTGGCATTGGAGACCTCGGTCCCGGTGGTCGACCACGCAGGGTTCCCGGACCAGGACCAGGCCGGGCAGATGGCCGAAACGGGTATCAGCGTGGTGATCACCCCCACTGCGGTGCTCGGCGCCCGCCGCTCCCCCGCCTCACTTCGCAGGCTGATGGAGAGAGGCGTCCCGTTGGGACTGGGAACCGACTGCAGCCCGGCGCCGGTAATGGTGGAGTCGCTACCCCTCGCCATCACCCTGGCCGTGACCGAGATGGGGCTGACCTCCGACCAGGCCATCTGGGCGGCGACACTGGGCAGCGCTCGGGCGCTGGGCCTGGGCGACCGGGGCTGGCTGGGCCACGGCGCGGTGGCCGATCTCGTCGTTCTCGACGCTCCCAGCCCCACCCACCTTCCCTACCGGCCGGGCACCAACCTGGTCTGGAAGGTACTCAAGGCAGGCGAGGTGGTGGTCAGCAGGTAACCGGGGGGCCTGTGCGAGGAATCAGGGGTAACCTCCCGGTCGATGTCCCTTCCCTCCGCGCTCGGGCACGAGCACCCTATCGCCATGGCGCACCGGGGATCCGGGTTGCTGTGGCCCGAGAACACGATGGTCGCCTTCCAGGGCGCGGTGGATCTCGGCTACAGATACCTGGAGACCGACCTCCAGATCACCCGGGACGGCGTGCTGGTCACCATCCACGACGACACGGTCGACCGCACCACCGACGGCACCGGCTTCGTGTCCGACTACTCCGTCGAGGAGCTCCGGACCCTCGACGCGGGCTATCGATTCGAGCGCGACGGCGACTACCGCCACCGAGGACAGGGAGTCCAGGTGCCGACGCTCGAAGAGCTGGCCACCACCTATCCGGACGGCGTGTTCACCCTCGACCTGAAGAGCGACGGCATGGAGGCGGCCCTGGTGGAACTCATCCGCCGTCTCGACCTGTGGGATCGGGTGATCGTCGGCTCGTTCAGCGGGTCCCGCCTACGCCGCTTCCGGTCGCTCGTCGACCGCCCGGTGGCAATCTCGGCCGGCCCCGCCGAGATTCTGCGGTTCCTCACCGCAGTGAGGACCAACCTGCCGTACCGGCCCCGGGCCGACTCCTTCCAGGTGCCCGTCAAGGATCGTGGGATCACCATCGTCACCCCCAGGACGGTCCGAACCGCGAGGAGGCTGGGGGTTCCGTTAATAGTATGGACCATCAACCGTCGGGCCGAAATGGAGGAACTGCTGGACCTGGGAGTCGACGGTCTCATCACCGACCGTCCGGACCTGCTACGGACCCTCCTGGCCGAGCGGCACGGCAACGAGAATCGGAAGGAACCACGTGATGGGTGACTGGGTAGAGGTCGGGCAGGTCGTCAAGCTCCAGATCCACCGGCGACCCCTGCGCGACGGTGAGGATTACCGGCTCGGCCCCCTCGCCGAGGTGTCGACCCTGCGGCTCACCCCGGACGGGCCGATCGGCTTCGACGGCGTCTCGTGGATCGTGGACTGCCACCACCGCTATCACCCGCAGGCCACTAACTACCGGCCGGGCCGGGCCTTATCGATCGGGTTCACCTCTCACTACGAGAACATCTGGAAGCGGTTCACCCCGATCCCGCTCGGTGCGGGCGGCGAGAACCTGATCGTCTCCAGTGACGAGGTCATCTCCGAGGCCGAATTGGATGCCGGTATCCGTATCGGGACCCCCGAGGCTTCGATCCTCCTATCGGATGCCAAGGCGGCCGAGCCGTGCGTGGCGTTCACGCGTCTTGTGACCGGCCGACCCGAGGCCTCGGCCCGGGAACTGGCCGAGGATCGGGAGCGGCTCCGGCATGGAGTCAGGGGCTTCGTCATGCCCATCAATGGAATCGACCTCGTTGACGTGACACCCGGCACGCCGGTTGCGATCCGCGCCGCCTGAGCCGGTACGTGTATCGGGCGGTGAGGAGGGTAAGCAAACATGTCCGGTTGGCCATCAGACCGACAGCGGAACTCCGGATGGAGAGGTCAGTACGGGCCAACCCATCCCGCCCGTTTCAGCACCCTCTTGATGTCCTGATCCGGGGATTCGACATCCGGACCCGAGA
>WTGW01000108.1 GCA_011523395.1 Acidimicrobiia bacterium | reverse complement strand
ATCGGGTCGACCAGAAGGTCATCGGGGTGGTCGAGAACATGAGCTGGTTCGTGGGCGACGACGGCAAGCACTACGAGATCTTCGGATCGGGTGGCGGAGCCGACCTGGCCGAGGCGACGGGTGTGGACCTCCTGGCGCAGATACCGATCCTGGAGGCCATGCGATCCGGCGCCGACCGGGGTGACCCCGTCTTGGTGGCCGCGCCCGGCAGCGAGGCGGTGCATGCCTTCGATGATCTGGCTGCCCGTCTCGTCGAGACCCGACCCCGCATCAGGATGCATCCGGAGCTTCGGATCGGCTGACCTGCACCAGTCTCGCCGGGTTGTGATATACCGGTCAGGCGACCGGCCATCCTGCTAGGAGGATCCTGAGAGCTGGGGAAAGCCAGCGTGTGCCTCGACCGGGTTTCGTCGATATGAGATTTTCACGCTCATCCGGTGAGAGCCTGAATGATCATGTCATAGGGGGGAGTCGTCTGAGCCATCCGATTGCCACAGGACGAAGCCGTGGCAGGTCGGATTGCCGCTGCTGGCGGCTTGATCGCTACACCTGACGGTCATCGCAGCACCGCGATTATCGCACCGCCGACCACAGTCACCCAGCCGACGATCCATAGCGTCTGACTGTGGATGTCCTTGCGGAGGTCGGCGACGGCATGGGCGATCCTCGAGACCATCCGGGCTTCAACGGCTTCGTCGTTGGCATCCACTAGAGACTCGGTGACTGTCTGGTTAGTCAAGTTTTCCCTTCCAGTGGTTGACTTACCTACTGTAACGTTACACGTCGTGAAAGGCTAAGGGTGTGCTGACCGGGGTCATTCGCATCGGATGATGTCGATACCGCAGGTCATGTTCATAGCGGTTTCGGCGCCGCGCTAGAGCCAGATCAGGGTGACGAGGCCGATTCCCACGCAGTAGACGGCGAACGGAACGAGGCTCCGGCGGGCGAGGCGATCGATCAGGAACTTGATAGCCCAGTATCCGCACACGCCCGCTACGAGTGTCGCGACCAACACCTCGATCGACAGGGTCGAGGCCGAGCCCAAATCGATGAACTCCCGCAGGCCGGCGCCCAGGATTGCCGGGATGGCGATGATGAAGCCGAAACGTCCGGATTCCTCGGGCGACAATCCCCGCAGGATTCCGGCGGTGATGACCATTCCCGACCGGGAGATTCCGGGCAGGAGGGCCAGCGCCTGGCAGAGTCCGATCACGGCGGCATTCCCGGTGGTCAGATCCTCCGCTTTCCCGGAAGCACGGCCGACGAGCCGGGTCAGGAACAACACCACACCGGTGGCCACCAACGCCACCCCCACGCCGGAGGCGGACTCCTGGAATCTGCCGATGGCGGACGAGAACAGCAGCCCCACGATCCCGGCCGGGACCGTTGCGACCACGACCATGGCCGCCATCCGCCGGGCGGCCGGATCCCTCCCGAGCCCGCCCACCATCCAGGCGACGTCCCGGCGGTAATACGCGACCACGGCAGCAAGCGTGCCCAGATGGAGGATCGCCGACGTGGACAGATCAGGCGGCTCGAGCCCGAAGAGGTCGGGAATGATCCGTAGGTGCCCGCTCGACGAGACAGGCAGGAACTCGGTGATGCCCTGGACGAGTCCCCAGACCACGGCTTCCAGCATGCCTCAGGAGGGTACCCGGAAGATCTCAGGGCGTCGTGGTCGGTGGTCTGTGGGCAGTGACCCGTGTAGTGGGCTGTTCGCCACCAGCCCTGACCTGTGGTTACGCGCCCGTTTCCGGAGGGGATTCAAGGGAGAGGGGGGGACATTCGGCACGGTCTGGACCCGCTGAACACGCTCCTCCCCGGAGAGTGACACCGTAGCGCGGCTCCCCGCCCTTGAGTCTGTTCGGCTTTTCGTTTTCGTCCGTGACTCGCAGCCCTTGGCTGCGGGAACCCTCGTCCGTGCGTCCGGTCGCCGCCGGTGTTGACGTGGTCCCACCTCTTCGGGGGGTTCGTGACTCCCGTTCCCCGCCCCCGCCTCGGAATAGAGTGGATAGCAAAGAGGTTCAGAAGGACTCAATGGACGTCCGAATAAGAGCAGCCGAGCCGAGGGACGCCCATGCCATGGCAAGGGTCCATGTTGATTCGAGCCGCACGGCCTATGCCGGAATCGTGTCGTCTGAGTTCCTGGAGGACCTCTCCTACCGTGAAGCCGAATTGCGGTGCCACAGTGTCATCGGCAACAGTACCAGGAAGACCTTCGTGGCCGAGACTCACGCCGGCGAGGTGGTCGGGTTGGCGGGAGGAGGACCCGAGCAGGAGCACGATCCCACCGACCGGGGCGAACTGTTTCTCATCTACGTCCTGGCCGGATACCAACGCCAGGGTGTGGGCCGGTGCCTTGTTTCGGCTGTGGCCAGGGAAGTACAAGCCGACGGGTTCCGTTCCATGCTGGTTTGGACCTTTAGAGACCTTCATGGGGCTCGCCGTTTCTACGAGTCCCTCGGAGGTGAGTTGGTCGAGTCGGGGACCGTCGCGATAGGAGGGAGGGATGTGGCGGAGGTGTGCTACGGGTGGAGAAACATCTCTGACCTTTCTGAGTTGAGGTGACGTCGTCCGAGTCCTAGATGTGACGTGGTCGCTGGAGTGTTAGTGAAGTGCCTGGTCAGGGGTGGTCGCGAAGACCCGATAGTCGGGGTCGTTTAACCGCCTCGGTCACGGCGGGCCTCGATCAGCACAGAGACGCGGTCCTCGGCGATCGCCACCGCCGCCGTGGCCGCTCGGTCGGGCGGGAAGGCCACCGAACCGACCAGGCCGTCGCTCTGGTAGTCACCGGGACGGACGCTGGTCACCAGGCCGCCGATCGGTGGCAGGGCCCGCTCGCCTGACGGGGGGAGGATCACCAACTGGACACTCATCCCGGCGGTGGTCTCGGCTGGGACGGCTACGTCGAGCAGCCACCAACCGGGTGGAACCAGGATCGGGGCGTCGGTGGTGTCGCCGGGCAGGAGCGGATGGCCCGTCGTCAGGTCACGGTCGGCGAACCCTGTGCCGAGCACGGGCTCGAGCACGCCGCCTGCCACGGTCCGCCACTCGAGAGCGTCCTCCACCGATTCCCCGCGGGCCACGTCACGGGTGACGTAGGGATGCCTGATGCTGGAGGTAGGGCGAATCTCCACCCAGAGGCTGACGATGACCAGCAGGCCGACGAGCGACCAGCGCAAGTACGGAGGACGGGTCAACCAGAGCACGCCCGGCAACGTATCGCTGTTCCGGCCTGGATTGAAGAGGCTTGTCGTGCCTCCCGGTGCCCGGGCCCTTCTAGTCGAGGAGGTTGACTCGAAAGCGCCGCTCGGCGGCGGTGATGGCGTCCTGGGAGTCCATGGAGAACCACGACCGGCCGTCCTCTCCCCAGGACGACCAGACCTCCCGTTCCACCCGGGTCCAGGGCACCGACCGGAGCATTTGCTGTATCGACCCTCCCGAGCGGAGGATCCGGGTGGCCTCGTCAAGGCAGTCCGGGGAGTAGGCGGCGCAGGTCACCTGCGGCCGTTCGTCGACACAGACGGCCGTCTGGTCGTTAGCCGCCCACTCGGCCAGGCGGTCCAGCGTCCCGGGTCGCACCAGCGGTTGATCGACCGCCACCACCACCAGGGGGCGCCTGAAGACATCCAGTGCGGTCTGGAGCCCGCTCAATGGTCCGGCCGGGCCGGGTTGCAGGTCGGGAATCGCCTCCAGACCCGCTACGCCCCGGCGGCGTCCCACCATCACGACCCGGTCGAATCCGGCCATGGCATCCGCCACCCATCCTGCCATCGGGCGGCCGCCCACCTCGACCAGGGCCTTGTCGCTTCCCATGCGGCGAGACTCCCCGCCCGCCAGGATGATCCCGACCACACCCCTCACTCACATCACCGGTACCCGTTCGAGTAGCACCGGGCCGGCAGCACTAGCCGTCGTTCTCGGCGCCTGCTTTGGCGGGCTCCTTCTTGGATGCGGCGCCGTTGGAGGAACCGTCGGTCTTCTTGTCCTTCTTGTCACCGGACCCTTCCCTCTTACCGGAGGTGGAAGGCTTGGAACGTGAGTCCGTGACGTAGAAGCCCGACCCCTTGAAGACCACTCCGGCGGGGAACAGCACCTTGCGCAGGGCGACCTCCAGGCACTCCGGGCAGGTATCGAGCGGCTCCGCCGAGAAGCTCTGGAAGATCTCGAACCGGTGACCGCATTCCTTGCACTGATAGACATAGGTGGGCATTCGCAGAGACTCCGGTCGGGACTGGGGGAACGGCCCGCGACTATGGACCGCAACGGCGAGATCATACCAGCACCCTCCTAGACTCCACCGGAGATGCTGATCGGTGCTGTCGCCCTCTTCCTCGCCGCCTACCTGCTGGGTGGTGTCAACATGGCCCTGGTCGTGTCCCGGGCCAGGGGAGTGGACATCCGGACGGTGGGGAGCGGTAATCCGGGTGCGTCCAACGTCTTGCGTGCGGTCGGCAAGGGCCCGGCAGCCGTCGTCTATCTGGTCGATCTGGCGAAGGGCTTCCTACCCGCCGTGGTCGGGTCGCTCGCCTGGTCGCCCACCATCGGAACCGTGGCCGGCCTGGGGGCGGTGCTCGGTCACTGCTACCCGGTCTACCACCGTTTCCGGGGAGGCAAGGGAGTGGCGACGGCCGGGGGAGTGATGCTGGCGGTGTCGCCCCTGGTCATGGTGGCCATGGTGATCGTCTACGGGGCGGCGCTGGCGCTATCGCGTATCTCGGCAGTCGGGTCCCTGGCGGCGGCGGTGGTCTCGATTCCGGCCTTGCTGCTCACCGGTCAGCCAGGCCCGATCGTGGCCTGGTTCGCGTTGATAATGGCGTTGATCGTCTTCCGGCATCGCTCCAACCTGAGCCGGCTCCGCTCCGGCACCGAGAACCGGCTCGCCTGATGCGCCGTACGGTCATGCCGCGATGAGGGTGGACGTTGCGCTGGTCCCGGCCGCCGGCCGCGGAACGCGGATGCGGCCCGCCACCAACGCCATTCCCAAGGCCCTTCTGACGGTCGTGGATCGTCCCAGTATCCAGTGGGTGGTGGAGGAAGCGGCCCGGGCCGGGGTCACCGAGGTGGTCGTGGTGGTCGATCCCGACGGCGGGGCGATCATCGAGCGACACTTCGAGGAGTCGCGGTTCCTGCCCGGCCTCTCCGGCATCAAGGTACGGACTGTCGTCCAGGAGGAGGCAAAGGGGCTGGGACATGCTGTGCTTGCCGGCCGGGAGGTCATCGGCCTGCGGCCCTTCTTCGTGATGCTGGCCGACGACCTGATCCATCCGCAGCAGGATCTGCTCGGCCCCCTGACTCGAGCCGCCGAGCCGGACACCTCCGTGGTGTACGTCCGGAGGCTGCCCGACGAGATGATGGGCGCGAAAGGAGTGGTCGTTCCCCGCTCCGGCCCCTCCGATCCGGTGATGGAGATCGGGGGGGCGGTGGAGAAACCGGGTGCGGCCCGCGCCCCCTCCGATTACGCGATCCACGGCCGCTATCTGTTCATGCCCGAGGTGTTCGATCACCTGCCGGGCATCGCCCCCGGCTACGGCGGCGAGATACAACTCACCGATGCCGTGGACTCGCTCGCCCGGGCAGGCCGATGCCGGGCATACGTGGCCGATGTCGAGTTGCTCGACGTCGGTAACCCGCTGGGATACCTAAGGGCTAACACCGTGCTCGGCCTCGCCGACCCCGCCTACCGTGAGGGTTACCGCTCCATAGTCGACGATCTTCTGGTGGAATGACTCCATGCGATCCCTAGAGAAGGCTCAACGCGAAGTGCTGGCCGCCGTTCCGTCCCTTCCGGTGCTCGAGCTTCCCGTGTGGGACGCCCAGGGGCTGGGCCTGGCGAGCCCGGTGGTGGCGCCGCACGACGTTCCCCCCTTCACCAACTCGGCCATGGACGGGTACGCGGTGCTTGGCGCCGATGTCGGGGAGGCGCCGGTGACCCTGCGGCTTCTCGAGGATGTCCCGGCGGGCCATGTCGCTCATCAGGCCGTCCGCCGGGGCGCGGCCATCAAGATCATGACCGGAGCGCCCATGCCGGAGGGCGCCGATACGGTGGTCAAGGTCGAGGACACCGAGCCCTTGCCGGACGGAGTGCGGATCATGGCGGCCACGCCGACCGGCACGGCGGTACGCCCCGCCGGGGGCGACCTGGCAGCCGGGGATCCGGTTTTTCCCGCCGGGGAGCGGCTCACGCCCCCGCATCTGGCCGTGCTGGCGTCGCTGGGAGTGAGCCCGCGAGTACATCGCCGGCCCAGGGTGGCGATGCTGTCCACAGGCGACGAGGTCCTGCCGCCGGAGACCGGGAACCTGGGTCCCGGCCAGATCCGGGACACCAACCGGCCGCTCCTGGCGGCCATGCTGGACGAGCTGGGGGTCGAGGTCGTCGACCTGGGCATCGTGGGAGATGACGCCGACGTGCTCCGTGACACCCTGGAGCGGGGTGCAGGCGAAGCCGACATGGTGCTGACGTCGGGCGGTGTGTCGATGGGGGAGTACGATCTGGTGAAGATCATCCTCCGGGAACTCGGCACCATCGACTTCTGGAAGGTGGCGATGCAGCCCGCCAAACCCTTCGCCTTCGGCCACATCGAGGGGACGCCGCTTCTGGGCCTGCCCGGCAATCCGGTGTCGGTGATGGTGGCATTCGAGCAGTTCGCCCGCCCGGCCCTGTTACAGATGATGGGCTGCCGGGCCTTGTTCCGGGCCCAGGCGGTGGCCCGGGCCGCCGAGACCTGGCGGACCGATCCGGCCAAGGTGGTCTTCACCAGGGCGGTCACCGAGATCGAGAATGGGGCGACGCTGGTTCGGAGCAGCGGAAGCCAGTCGTCCAACGTGCTCTCTGCGTTGGCCCGGGCCGATGCCTTCGCGGTCATTCCCGTGGGCACGGGATGGGTGCATCCCGGTGACCCGGTCACCATCGAGCTGTTCCGGTCGCCGGAGGCTCGGACCGCTTCGGAAGTTCTCGATGGGTGAGGGAGGCCTCACCCACACCGACGCCCGAGGCCGGGTCAGGATGGTGGATGTGGGTGGCAAGCCGGTCACCGAGCGTCGGGCTGTGGCAGAAGCGCTTGTGTCCATGTCCGATGCCACGCTCGACCTGATCTTCGAGGGCGCCCTGCCCAAGGGCGACGCCATCGGTACCGCCCGCCTTGCCGGGATCATGGGCGCCAAGAGGACCTCGGACCTCATCCCGCTGTGCCATCCGATCTCGCTGTCCGAGGTGGCGGTCGAGATAGAGAGGGTCTCCTCGGCGGCCCGGATCCGGGCCACGGTGCGCAACGCCGACCGTACCGGGGTGGAAATGGAGGCCATGACAACGGTGGCGGTGGCAGCGCTGACCTTGTACGACATGATCAAAGGGGTGGAGCGGGGTGCCCGGATCGAGAGCGTGCATCTGCTCCACAAGACAGGTGGGCGCTCGGGGGACTGGTCAGCCTCCGGGCCCGGCGAGTAGCTCACCCCCGCCCCCTCGCCAGAGGCGGTCACCCGGCCCGGAAATCCTTGGCATTGGCAGGGCCGGGATATAAGCTCTCTCGCGGGGTTTAGTCGATCCGGGAGACAGCCTCGGAGATGCCTTGGGCCATATTTCTAGCAGTCGCGGCTGTTTGGGCGATGTTTCTCATTCCGAGATGGTGGGCCGATCGCGCCAACCAGAGTCCCGGCTCCACACGCCCCGACTTCAGACCCCTCCAGCGATCGAACTCCGAAGCTGGATTCGTTCGGCCGATCGAGCGGGTCTTGGCCCGGTCGGACGAGGATGGCGGCCCGGTCACCCATAGAGAAACGGTGCTGGCCCGTCGGCGCCGCATGGCGGCGGTTCTCCTAGGTGCTGCCGTAGCCAGCCTCGCCGGCTGGTTCGTTCTCAACAGCCTGTGGATGCTCCTGATACACGTCAT
>WTGW01000018.1:23520-31698 GCA_011523395.1 Acidimicrobiia bacterium | reverse complement strand
CTGGTCGAGGTGGTGGTGGCCGGGGGGAGGGTGGTCGTCGAGGATGTGGTGTCCGGTTCGGTCGGAGGTGTGGGTTGGTCCGCCGAACAACCCGCGAGACCCGCCAGGAGCGCCGTCAGCACACCCGCGATCGCGATCGTGCGTGGCGCGGCGGCTCCCATTCTCATACCGGTCGGCAGGGTAGTGGCCGAGCCACCCTTGAACGCTCCCCCGATCAGCCCGGCTTCGACCTAGCGGGCCGGTGTCCATCCCCGGTACAGACGGACCGCCGGTCGCCCGGCAGGATCGATCGGCTCAGGGGAGATTCAGTTGTCCGGGACGTCGTAGGTTTGGGCAGTGAGACCGCCGTCGACGATCAGATTGACCCCGCTGACGTACTTGGCGGCGTCGGAGGCCAGGTAGAGGAACGCCTCGGCGATGTCTATGTCATCGGCCAGGCGGTTGGCCGGAACCACCGGGAAGCCCTCCCGCCGCCACTTGTCCATCAGCTCCTCCCCCACCAGGTCCACGGACTGCTGGGTGTCGGCCGGCCCCGGGCTGACACAGTTCGCCCTGATGCCGTACCCGGCACACTCGACCGCGATGGCCTTGGCCAGGGAGACGAGCGCTGTCTTCGACACGCAATAGCCGGTGAAGCCACGCCCATGGCCGAGCGAGACGATCGAGGAGGTAAACAGGATGACGCCGCCCCCGGTGTTACGCATGGCCCTGGCCGCCTCCCGCGCCAGCACGAAGTAGGCGTCGAGGTTGACCGCCATGATCCGCCGCCACTCCTCGGTCGACATCTCGATGAACGGCGCGTCCTGCCAGGCGGCTGCGTTCGAGACCATCACGTCCAGCTTGGGGTCGACCGCCAGTGCCTGTGCCACGGCGTCTACGCAATTGTCCATGTCCACCATGTCCAGGCAGATCTTGTGCGGCACCGCTCCATGGGCCTCGACGGACGGGGCCGTGGCGTCCAGGCGTTCCTGGTTGTAGTCCACCAGGTAGACGTGGTGGGCGCCTTCCTCGGCAAACCGTAGGGCTGTGCGCCTCCCGAAACCGCTGCCGGCGCCGGTGACGAAGACGTTCTTGCCCTCGAACCTCCTCACGAGCCCTCCTCCCAGGTCGAGACCATCCCGGGACCCCGGTCCGGCGGTGGCACGATGACATGCTCCTTCACCACCCAGAAGGTGCCGGTGGTCTTGGCGTAGCGGCCCACGTCCTCCCAGGCGGCGGCAGCCCGCTCGGTCGCCGAGGCCCGGTCCCACGCCGCCTCGTCGTCGTACCACTGTTCCACGAACGCCTCGGTCTCCAACTCGCCGCCGATCTTCTTCACCACCTCCGACACCACGTAACCACGCAATCCCGGCAGCCCGGCGGAGATCGGGGCGTGGACATCGAACCAGTAGTCGAAGAACTCCTCCTTCGTGAAGTCGTCCCGCTTGTAGGCCGTCCCTATGAGTTTGATCACCCTGTACCTCCAGGCTTCCGGCTTCTCGCCGCCGAATCTATCAAAATGCCCGGCCCGAGGCAGCGCTGGGGCGGCACAATGATGATTGGCGCGATCCGGCGCGGTTACCCGGATAGGATCGGACTCCGGATCCCATGGGCACCCGAATGCGACCACCAAGCGCTCGAACGGTCGGCCATGGGGCAGGATTCTGATCGGAGGGTTCGGGCATGAGGAGACGGGCGCTGGGCCAGGTCATCCTGGGGCTGGTACTCGTGGCGGTCCTGGTATTCGTCATCGCCAACCGGGATACAGGTGACAACCTCGAGTCCGGCACCACGATCGCCTCCGATCCCACGACAACCGCAACGGCCGGGGCCCCCTCCACCGAGGCCACGACCACGACCACGCCGACGGCGACGACCCCCGCAACAACCACGTCCCCCGCAACAACCACGCCCACCACCACCACAGCCTCAGCCGACACGACCGCGGCCACCACGACCACGACCGCCGTGGCGACGACCACCACCCTCGCCGACGCGGCGCGTCCGGAATACGCCACCGGACTGGCCGAGGCGCGCCGGACCCTCTCGCTCCTGGTCGAGGAAATGACGGCGACCAACCGGGTCTTCGACAACCGCTACTCGACCGGACCGGACTTCGGGATGACCAGCGACGCCATCCGTGCCGTTATCGCCGGCGTCCGGGCTCTGGCCGGCCGGGCGGCCGGGATGGAGGTTCCGCCGACCCTGGCCGGCCTTCATGGGGGATCGGGCGGACCGATCGAGTTGACCGCCCGCCTGGTTCCACTGGCCGAGGCGGTCCTGGCCGGCCTCAGGCTCCCCTTCCCCGAGGACGGCTCCGCCCGCAGGGCCGCCCTCGCCGACTACAGCGCCGCCTCGGAGGAGTTCAACACCGCGATCAACGACCTGGCCGACCGGGTTCGGGATGATGCCGAAGATCTGGGGGTCGCCTCCGCGGAGTCGGAAGGGGACGGGTTGGCGGAGGATGCCGCTCTCTATCTGGAAGAACTGTCGGGCCTGACCGCTACCGCCACCCGGCTCCTCGGCGACCTCACCGACGCCAACCGGGCCTGGCAGGGGCAGCGGGACATCGGAGCTTCCTTCCGCCAGACCGAAGCGGCCGTCCTCGACTTCATCGAACGGACCCGAGCGCTCGAGGCAACGGTCCGCGACCTGACTCCCCCGGCCGACCTGGCCGACCGCCACGCGGGACCAGGAGGCCCGGTCGAGCTGGCCGGCGAGTTGGCCACGCTGGCCGAAGACGTACTCGATGGCCTCCGCCTCCCCAAACCGGATGACGGAACCGCCCGCCGGGAGGCGGTCGCCGAGTACGCCTCCGTGGCCGACCGGTTTGACGCCATCACCGGCCAGTTGATCGATCAAAGCCGTTAGCCCACCGACCCGCAAGACGGCGTACCCGACCACTAGCATCACTGACTGTCCATTCGCCCGGTCTGAGTCTGTCGCCCGGAGGGTGGGCGCTCGCGGTCGTACAAAGGAAGCAGGCATGGCTGACATGGACCAGGTGGTCGTCGTCGGGGCGGCTCGGACCGCCATCGGAACGTACGGGGGGTCGCTCGCCAAGATCGACTCCTACAAGCTCGGCGCCATAACGATCAAGGAGTCGTTGAGCCGGGCGGGCGTCGAAGCCGGAGAGGTGGACGAGGTGGTGATGGGCCAGATCGGCCAGGTGGGTCCCGACGCCTACAACGCCCGACGGTGTGCCCTAGAGGCAGGGCTTCCGTCGCACACCACGGCCATGAACGTCAACCGGCTCTGCTCGTCGGGCCTGCAGGCGATCATCACGGGCGCCCAGCAGATCATGCTGGGGGACGCGGACATCGTGGTCGCCGGGGGCAACGAGAACATGAGCAGCCAGCCGTTCCTCGACTACCAGGCCCGTGACGGTTGGAGGCTGGGCCCCCGCAAGTCCATCGACGGCACCCTTTCCCTTGTAACGGATCCCTTCGGTGGGTACCCGATGGGCACCACCGCCGAGCGGGTGGCCGAGCGCTACGACGTCAGCCGCAGCGCGCAGGACCGGTTCGCCGCCGAGAGCCAGCACCGGGCCGCCGTCGCCATCAAGGAGGGCCTGTTCGAGGACCAGATAGTCGGGGTGGAACGCCCCAAGGACGACCCGTTCCTGGTGGATGAGCACCCCAGGCCGAACACCACCGAAGAGAGCCTCGGCCGGCTCCGACCGGTGTTCGTCAAGGACGGAACGGTCACGGCCGGCAACTCGTCGGGCATCAACGACGGCGCCGCCTCGGTGGTCCTGATGAGCGAGAAGGTGGCCCGGGCCCGGGGCGCCGAACCGCGCTTGCGCCTGGTGGCGTGGGCAGTGAGCGGCATCGACCCCGAGGTGATGGGCTACGCCCCGGCTCTTGCAATCCCAGCGGTGCTCGGCAAGGCCAGCCTGACGCTCGACGACATCGACCTGATCGAACTCAACGAGGCCTTCGCTGCCCAGGCCGTGGCCGTCATACGGGACGCCGGACTGGACCCGGAGAAGACCAACATCTCCGGTGGCGCCATAGCACTCGGCCACCCGGTGGGCGCAACCGGGACGATGCTGGCCATCAAGCTCATGCACGCCCTGGAGCGGACCGGAGGCCGGCGCGGCATCGTGACGATGTGCATCGGTGGCGGCCAGGGGATGGCGGCGATCTTCGAGCGCCCTTGACCAAATCCGCCGACAGGTTCACGGGTGACATAGCCACGGTCACGGAGATGCTGGCCGGCCAGGCCTACCTGGCCGACCGGGGTCTGTCGACCGCCATCTACCTCTCGCTCACGCTGCCGCAACCACTCCTGCTGGAGGGCGAGGCGGGAGTGGGCAAGACCGAGGTGGCCAAGGCGCTGGCGGGCGGACTGGGAGTGGATCTGATCCGGCTCCAGTGCTACGAGGGAATCGACGCCAACCAGGCCCTCTACGAGTGGGACTACCCGCGCCAGTTCCTCTACCTGCGACGTGCGGCCGAGGCCGAAGCTGGTGGCGACGGATCGGACGATCTGTTCGCCGAGCGCTTCCTGGTGGAGCGTCCGTTGCTGCAGGCGATACGCAAGGGCGCCGACTGCGTGTTGCTCATCGACGAGATCGACCGGGCGGACGACGAGTTCGAGGCATTCCTCCTGGAGATCCTCTCCGAGTTCCAGATATCGATTCCCGAGATAGGCACGGTCGGGGCATCCGACCCGCCCCTCGTCATCATCACCTCCAACCGCACCCGTGAGCTGCACGACGCCCTGAAGCGCCGCTGCCTCTATCACTGGATCGACTTCCCGGGCCTGGAGAGGGAAGTGGAGATCGTGGCGGCGCGTGCTCCCGAGGTTCCCGCACGCCTCGCTCGCAGCACCAGCCGGGTGGTGTCCAGGCTGCGCGGGCTGGAACTGGTGAAGCAACCCGGCGTCGCCGAGACCATCAACTGGGCCCGGGCGCTGAACCAACTCGGTGAGGATGAGGTGACCGGCGACAACCTTGACATCAGCCTGGGGTCGGTGATCAAGGACCACGACGATCTGTCCACTGTCCGGAGCCGGGCAACCGAGATGCTGGATGGGACCTAAGCCCGGACCGACCAGCGAACTGGTCCGATTCGGACGGATGTTGCGGACCCACGGAGTCAAGGTCGGCGCCGGGCAGGTGGTGTCCTACACCAGGGCGGTCGCCGACCTCGACCCGGCCGATATCGACGACCTCTACTGGACGGGCCGGATCACTCTGGTCAACCACCAGGCCGACCTGGCCGTCTACGACGCCGCCTTCGACGCCTTCTTCATCGGTTCGGAGGGCGACTCCCCTCCTGCCATCATGCCGCTGGCGAGCGCCGACGGCGGTGACGGGGACCCGGCCTCGATCTCTTTCGGCACCGACCACCAGGAGGTCGAGGTGCTCGATGCCGGCGACGAGGAACTGCCCGCCGCGGGAGGGCCGCGGGCTTCGAGCGCCGAGATCCTGAGGACCAAGCACTTCGACCGATGGACGGAGGAGGAGTTCCGCCGGCTGGCCCGGTTGCTACCGACCCTCCGGCTGCCGCAGAAGCGCACCCGGCGCACCCGCCCCTCACCGAGAGGCCCCCGGATCGACCTCCGGCGCAGCGTCCGCCACTCCCTTCGCTACGGGGGTGACCTGGTCCACCTCCGCCGACGCGGGCGGATGGAGCGGCCCCGGCCCATCGTGCTGATAGTCGATGTCTCGGGGTCCATGGCCGGCTTCTCGCGGGCCCTGGTCCAGTTCTCCTACGGGATGAGCCGGGCCTCGCAGCGGGTGGAGGTGTTCTGCTTCGGGACCAGGCTCACCCGCCTCACGAACGCCATGCGGGTGCGCGATCCCAACGCGGCCCTCGACGAGGCGACCGATCTGGTGGTCGACTGGGACGGGGGCACCAGGATCGGCGAGTCACTGGCTGCCTACGTGACAAGGTGGGGCAAGCACCGCCTCAACCGGGGCGCGACGGTGATCATCTGCTCGGACGGCCTGGAGCGGGGCGAGCCCGACCGGCTGGCGTGGGCCATGCGGCGCCTGTCCGGCCAGGCACGCCGCGTCATTTGGGTCAACCCGCTGGCAGGCGATCCGAAGTTCCAACCGCTGGCCCGCGGGCTTGTAGCAGCCCTGCCGTTCGTTGACGAGCTCATCGCAGGACACAGCATCGAAGGCTTGGAAGACCTAGCTCGCGTCCTGGAAGGCTGGACCGCATAAGCGCGCAGGAGAGTTTGGCGGCTTAGGGACCGCCCGCCTTCTGTATCCTGATAATCTCTGCACTACACACGGCTGCACACCCGATTTCTACACGCTGTGCACATGCTATCGCTCTTTGAAAGGCTCCATTCTGACTAGTCCGTGCGATCGCGCACTCTTCCTGCACGGTCAGGGCCGCCAAATTGTGCGACGGATAAGCATTTTCGTTGCTGCATCGGCGTTGATGTTTGTGTTGTCCATCTCCGTCGGGGCGCAGACTCAGCCACCGGACTGGTACGACGAGAATGCCTATACCTTCGACCCGCACGGCCTGATTTCGATGCTTCCGTGGGTGTCTGCGTACGGCAGCGGAACGGACACGTGGGAGGTGTGGGTCTGCTGGACTCCGGGAGAGTTGGTGGCAAACATCCATGATCCTGAGCGGCTCACTAAGTGGCTGAACGAAGAGTCCGACGTGATCCCGTATTTCCGTTGGCTCTCAGGTGACCGGTACCGCCCGGCCTTCCGCGTCGGCGGAACTGTGGAATCCAACCACTTTGGGCAGTTCAGGCGGTGGGTCGACTGTGCTGAGCGCGCGAAGCAGGCGTCGGCGGGGGGAGCGGACGGCGCCCTCATCATTGACACGAGTTCGAGCGAAGAGGGTCTGGCCGGTCCGGGTGAGTGGTGCCGCGCCGGCGAATGCGGCTCTTTCCCTGGCAACGACCGGTGGGTGATCGTGGGCGGCGACGCGTTCGCCGACACCTATGTTCACGAGATCGGACATGGGCTGCATTGGCCGCATACATTCAGTCACGGATCCTCTTGGGAGTACGACAACCCGATGGATGTCATGGGGTCGCCTACCAACGACGGAAAGCGGGAGTGGAGAGCCACCACGGCGGTGAACCGCTACGCAGCGGGTTGGATCGATCCTGACGACGTGGCGACATGGTATTCGGCGAAGGGCGTCACCAAGTTCCGTATCGATCCGATCGGAGTCAGCACAACAAACGGGAAGCAGATGGTGGCGCTGACTTACACCGATGACGGTGTCTTCGACATGCTCGGCGCCCGGGTCCGGGGCGGATACGACCTCGATATACCGAAGGAGGGCGTTGAGGTCTATCGAGTCGACCAACGATCGGAGGCCTGCGATAACGACCTCGCCTGTATCTCCCTCAACCGAAGAGTCTGGCAGCACGGCTTTGGCGGCGCCGCAGAGCATGTGCTGGAACCGGGCGAATCGCTGAGCATTCCGATCATCTATAGCGACGGGACGGAGGGTACGAGAGTCGTCACAGTGAAACGCCGCGTCGAGGACTCATTCGACGTGGTGATCGGACCCCCGTTCGACGGGACATTTCGTGATGATGACGGCAGCGTCCACGAGGTCAACATCGAAGCCCTCGCCCAGGAGTCCATCACCGCGGGGTGTGACGCCGATTTCGACTTGTTCTGCCCGAAGCGACCAGTTACACGAGCACAGCTTGCTGTCCTGCTGGTCCGCGCCACCGAGGGTGAGATTACGTTGCCACCAGCTACGGGCACCGTGTACTCCGATGTTGGTGCGGGTGCTTGGTACGCCGGACATGTCGAGTGGTTTGCACGTCAGGCCTGGCCCGACCCTCAGGGTGCTTTCCGCCCGAGCGACCCAGCAACAAGAGCGGAGGTCGCCGAGTTCATAGTCCGGTTGCTCCCCACCCTCACGATGGTGTCCGAAGGTACGGGTAGGTTCGCCGATGTTCCCGCTGACCACCCGGACATCCGCGCTATCGAGGCGCTTGCAACCGCCGAAATAACCAAGGGTTGCGACACTGACCCTCCCAGGTTCTGCCCAGACAAATCAGTAACCAGAGCCGAAGTCGCCACCTTCCTGGTTCGGGCGCTCGGACTAATAGACACCGATCCCCCCGAATCGGCCCGCATAGCAGCTGGCAGCCAGCATTCCTGTGTGGTTCGGAGCGACGACACGGTAGTTTGCTGGGGCAGCAACTACTCTGGGCAAATCAATGCACCCGCCGGCAAGTACACCACTGTTGCAG
>WTGW01000018.1:0-23420 GCA_011523395.1 Acidimicrobiia bacterium | reverse complement strand
CTGGCAGTCAGCATTCCTGTGCCTTGCGAACAGACCACACCATCACATGCTGGGGCAACAATGATTCCGGGCAAACCAATGCACCCGCCGGCAAGTACACCACTGTTGCAGCTGGCAGTCAGCATTCCTGTGCCTTGCGAACAGACCACACCATCACATGCTGGGGTAATGATAATTATGCCAATACACAGACAGATGCTCCGAAAGGGAGGTATACGGCCGTCGCCGCTGGTGATGTGTATTCATGTGGCATACGAATTGATCGCACCATCGTATGCTGGGGCAGTAACCTTTATGGCCAAACAGATGCACCTGTCGGCAAATATACCGCCGTTACCGCTGGATTCTGGCATTCCTGTGCATTACGAACAGACCACACCATCACATGCTGGGGTACCGACTGGCGCGGATCGACGAATGCACCCGAAGGTCAATACACTGCCGTATCCGCCGGTGATTGGCACTCATGTGGATTGCGAACAGACCACACCATCACATGCTGGGGTACCGACTGGTTCGGAGAGACGAAGGCACCCGCAGGTCAATACACTGCAGTAGCCGCCGGCGGCAAGCACTCGTGCGGAATACGCACTGACGGTTCTATTATATGCTGGGGTGGCAACAGGGAAGGACAAATTGACGCTCCATCCGGCTCTGGCTATCTCAGTAATCCCTCCATCGTCTCTGTCGTCTACAACCAGCCCCCGTCCCCTATTTCTAGGGGAGGAGTCGGCAAGGGTTCGTAAACAAGTATCTGATTCTCTCGAAGGATGATTGTGTAAGAGTCACCTTATCATTGGTACATCTGAGATGGCGCTGTGAGTTCATGCCAACCAACGGAGGTGCTCCTCCTTTGTTCGGTACGCGGCTTTCCAGAAAAGGGGCCATTTCATTCACAAGTGAGACGTGTATGTTCCCTTCCCGATGCTTGTAGGGTCTTACTGCACTGACATCTCCGCCCGTATGGACTAAGGCATTTCTGACCAAGTACAGTATTCTGAGTTCGTTCTTATCACTATTGGAGAGTGTATTCTCCTCCCAGAATCGCTTACCCCATTCGCCTTCAGCTATTGAAAAGTACATTTCCAAATATGCCGAACCATGAAGATGAGTCCAAAACTCTCTGAGTCTTTCTTTATCTTGTTTGTTGACATTAACAAATGATGGTATCCTGTCTAATTCCCGGCATGCTGCGTCGTTAAGAGTCGCATATAGATCCAAGAACCACTGGTTTAGGTCCCATCCAGAGGGTACCTCCATTCCTCATCTCCTTTCCGGCCTATGGCAGCCACCGATCTTTACGTCAAAATCTACCGGTGTCAGTACGACCGAAATATGTCCAACGCCCTGGTGCGCCGTAGCCAACTGAACAGGGAATTATGGAACGCCGACTCCACTCGCAACAACATATCGCGACCGGGACGGCTTGGCCAGGCAGAGGAAGCGCACACAGGCTCAGTCAGCCCAGACGAATCCCGCGACACAAGCACACTGCCAGTCCAGCTTCAGTGAGTGATTTCTCGGCCCTGTGGAAATCTCTTGTTGACAAGGCAGCGGTGTCGGGAACAAGGCTTGTCGGCTGGGGCTTGGCATTCGATGACCCCGAGGAACTAGTCCGGTAGCGGCTGCCACGATTATCACAAGCTGTTGACGAGGTCCTCTACGGCATCTACGAGGCCGTCCAGTTGCTCGGCGGTCATGGCGGTGGATAGGCAGCCCATGCCGCGTGGAGCCAGGAAGTAGCCGCGGTTCATCAGGCCCAGGTGCAGGAGTTCGGTCAACTCGGGATCGGCTCGCCGCACCGCTTGATGGTCGGTGATCTCCTCGCCGGTGGCGTGGATATTGAAAAGGGACCCCGAGCCGGTCGCGCCGGCCGGGAGTCCGGAGGATTGGAGGGCCTTGTCTAGGCGCTCCGTGAGTTCCTCCCCGGCGCTGTTCAGCTCGTCGATGACCGGCGCGGTGAGCGCCTCCAGGGTCTCGATGCCGGCGGCGGCGCTCACCGGGTTGCCGTTGAAGGTACCGCCCCACTGGATGCTCCCGCGCGTGGGATGTAGCAGTGCCATGACATCCTCCCGGCCCCCGAAAGCGCCGATCGGGAACCCGCCGCCGATGATCTTGCCGAAGGTGGTGAGATCCGGGCGGATGCCGCTGATCGCCTGGGCGCCGCCCGTGTGCAGACGGAGGGTGACGATCTCGTCGAAGATCAGCAGGGCGCCAATCCGGCTGGTGGCGTCCCTCAGGTAGGCGAGGAACTCGTGGTCGGCGGCGATCACGCCCCCGGCGCCCAGCACCGGCTCGATGATGACCGCCGCCAGCGAGCCGGCTACCTCCGCCATCCTCTGCTCGCAACCTGCGATGTCGTTCAACGGCAGGGTGACCACCAGGTCGCCGATCACGCCCGGGATCCCCGCCCCCGGTGTGGCCGTGTAGTCGTGCGTGCCGTGGTAGCCACCCTCGAAGCGGGCCACCACGGGACGGCCGGTGAAGGCTCGGGCCAATCGCATCGCGGCCATCGTGGCCTCGGTTCCGGAGTTGGTGAAGCGCACCTGGTCCACTGAGGCCACCCGCTCCACGAGGACTTCGGCCAGGAGAACCTCTTGCTCCGTAGGCGACGAGAAGGCGGTTCCCCGGCGGGCCACCGACATGGCTCGCTCCAGCACGTCGGGATGGGCGTGACCGAGGATCAGGGACGTGTAGTTGTTGAGGTAGTCCACCCTGCGGTTACCGTCCGCGTCCACGATCTCCGATCCCTCCCCCGCCACCAAGACGGGCGGGAAAGGTGCGAAGAACGTGGTGGTCCGGGTGGTACCCCCGGGAAGCACCGCCGCCGCCCGCTCGGCGATCTCCATGGACCGAGTATTCCGGGCCACGTACTCGTCGCTGACCCGGCGGAGGGCTTCCGTGTAGTTGAAGTCGGTGGCCACACACCCTTTCCTGAGCTGACGCGAGACTACTCGGCCGGTGGTGGTGGCCTTCAGCCCCGCTATGAAGCTCGCGCCGACGGACGTGAGACACGCAGCCATGTTAATCCTTATTGTTATGACTAAACTCGCTATAAGGATCCCGATTGATAGGAAGTAGGAACGTGCTGACCGCGACTGTCTCGCAGGTGAAGAACGGACTCAGCGCCTACTTGCGCCGGGTCAAGGCAGGTGAGACCGTACTGATCGTTGAACGCAAGACCCCGATAGCCCGCATCGTGCCGCTGATGGATCAGACCTCGAACTCGCCGATGTCAAGCGACAGCGACCGGGCGAGGATCGAGCGGCTCGTTGCCGAGGGTGTAGCCATCCGGGGGCGTGACGAAGGCGCTCTGGGCGCATTGCGCCAACTCGGGGGGTCCTGGCCGGCCGGCCACGGGCTCCTCGGCGCCCTGCTCGACGAGCGAGAGAGCGAGTACCAGGAGGGACACGACTGAGATTCTGGGACACGTCCGCCAGCTTCCATCCGCTGCGAGCATCGGACGCTCTCCAACTCGCAGCCGCACTCGTCGCGGCGCACGGAGATCCCACCAGCCTGGGGTTCGTCTGTTTCGACACCCGGCCCAATGACGCCGCCCGACGGGAAGGTCTCGACATCCCTGTTGACCTGTAGAGTTGTGGATCGGTCGGCTCTGGTCTAGGGAGAATGATCGTCCGGTGATCAATCAACGCGTGGGAATGTGTTTTCTCGACCGGCCGGACCCTCGGCGACAGGTGGCGCTCTCCATCAGGATGGAAGAGCTGGGATTCGACTCCGTGTGGGTGTGCGAGACCCGCACCGCCCGGGACGCCGTCTCCATCATGGGCGCCATCGCCTACGCGACCGATCGGATCAAGGTGGGCAGCGGGGTGGTCAACTCGTGGACCCGGCCAGCGTCGCTGATGGCGCTCACCTTTGCCACCCTGGACGAATTGGCCCCCGACCGGATGCTGCTCGGGATCGGCGCCTACTGGGACCCCCTGGCGTGGAAGCAGGGGATCGACCGGCACAAGCCCGTCAAGCAGATGCGGGAGTACATCGAGGTCACTCGCCGCCTGCTTGCGCTAGAGACGGTCACCTACGAGGGCGAACTGGTGGCGGTACGCGACCTGCGCCTCGACCTCGGGCACGGCGTGGCCCGTATCCCGAAGCGGGTACCGATCTACGTCGGCGCCACCGGACCGCAGATGCTGGCGCTGTCCGGTGAGTTGGCCGACGGGGTGATGCTCAACGGCTTCACCTCCCTCACCTACCTGGCGGACGCCCTCGGGCGCATCGAGCGGGGCGCCCGGCGGAGCGGCAGACGGCTGGACGACCTGGACCTGCCCCAGACCATCGTGATCGCCATGGACGAGGACGAGGAGAATGCGCTGGAGGTGGCCACCAGGATGACGACCATGTACCTGGGCCAGCAGCCCCACATCGCCCTGGCCAGCGGCGTCGACCAGGACCTGCTCGACAAAGTGCGGAAGGCCATGGGAGGCTGGCCGCCTAACGACGGGGGAATCGAGGCCGCCATGCCCCTGGTACCCGTCGATGTGGTCAGATCCCTTACGGCGGCGGGAACACCTGACCAGTGCCGGGAACAGGTGGCGGCCTACTCGGTCCGGCCCAACATCTACCCGGCCCTGCTCCCGATCACCGAGAACTACGAGGAGATAATCGAGGTGTTTGCACCCAGCCGGGATCCTGGTGGCTCCCGTGGCGCTAGTACCGCATCCCCAGTGTCCTGAGTCCTGATGGTTCTCGTTGCGGAGTCGTCGTACGGCGGCGCTGAGAATCCTGGCGGCCGCCACCTTGCTCCGATGTAATGGTGGCAGCGAAGATCCGGCCCGAGTTTGGCGGGTGTTTCGCGTTTTGCCTGGTCAGAGGGGGCGCGGTGGCTTGGTGTTCCCGCTACATGGGATGGTTGACGGGCGCTGGCAGGGGTTAGGCGGCGGTGGCTTTGCCCCATGTGCGGCTCTGCCCCCGACCTTCGAGAGCTCGCGGTAGGACTTCAGCAACGACAAATACTCGTACACATTGTCGACCGTGCGGTGAATCGTCTTCACAAGCACGGCCAGGACGGTGCTTAGGACCCAGGTTACTGGTCAACGATATGTTATCACTACAATCCTGGCAGGATTGGTCTTCGGCGTCGCGGAACCCCAGGTCAGCGAGCTTTCCCTTCGCCAACACCACATGCACCCCGCCAAACCCGGGTCCGGCGGCGGACGCGTAGGTGACGGCGCGATAGACACAAGCTGGCCCTGCGCGGAAGCCTGGGTTGGGGTGACATCCTTGGTGACCCCGAATTCATGGACTCAACTCACGAACCCCACCATTCCGCGCAGCCTCATCACGAGTCCGGGCAGAGGAATACAGAAGCGTCACAGACGCATCCCACACCGACCGGACGGTGCTCAGCGCTCATAAGTTCAGTACTTCACCGCAATCTAGAATCTTCAATGGGACTAGTCGGTCACCAAATCGCAGACTTGTGAGCTTATCTCGTAGAGAGAACCCGAGTTTCGCCGCTTCTTTGCCGACCACAAAGTAAGCTCTGGGACGGACCTTAAGACCGTTCTGTTGGAACAGGTCGTGCAGAACACGTAACCCTTCTGACAGTTGTTTGATGTCGTCAGGGCTAGCTGCTCCACTTTTTAGTTCTATCACGACAACCTTTGCAGTACGACCCAGGACGGCTAGAAGGGCAAAATCACACATCCGCGTGATTACACCCTTCGAGACTTGCCTGTATCTTGCAGCTGGCACATCAAGGCGTAGTCCGTAAATGCAGACATGATCGTTACTGGCGCGCACTGATAGATAACAGCGCTGCTCATTCAGATTAGACCAAGGCGTGCGTTCAGCTCCTTCTTGCGTCAGGCAAAAGTCAAGTCGACACACCTGACACTCTTGACTAGAGCAAAGCATAGTAGATATCAGTGAAGACAGATACGCCGCTACTTGCTAGCATCGACTTCTAACAACGAGTTGACCAGTTCAGCCGTCTTTTGGAATTGTGTTCGCATTACGTCGGTAAAGGTTGACTCATCGACCCCATCAATGGAGTCGGGCACTGATTCGTCGGCTACACACCAGCGACTCTCGCGCGCGAACCGTAACGCTCCGACTCGTGAGCGGTCTAGAACCGGCAGACTAGAGGATAACGTAGTGCCTGACAACTCCGACAGTTCATGGATTCTCATCATATTGTTGAACTGAGAGACAAAGAAATCTGAGTGCGTGGTGAGGACAATCCTCACTCCCTTGTTCACCAGCGTAGCCATGAAGGACGCGACGCGTACCTGCATCTCTGGATGCAAATGTGCCTCGGGTTCGTCGATCGTAAGGTGGTCTACGTACCTTGAATGATAAGGGGACTTCAAGACGAGAAGTAGCGGGGCCAGTTCTGATAGCATCGACGATGTGCGCGCCATGGGGAAGCGGCCCTCGGAAGTCACCGCCATGATCGCGTCCATGCCATCCGACCCTGGAACGACCGCGATCTCAGCTCTCATATCCTTCTCGAACTTGCGTACGAGCGGAGCGAACCGAGAACTATCGCGTTTGAAACGCGACATAGAGTCAAGAATCTCCAGGATGAGCGAAAGGAAGTCGGCAGAGGTGCCGGGCAGAGTCTCTATTTCGATCGGCCGGATTCCCGCCCTGGCTGACTGCTGCACAGCGGCTCCCGCTAGAACCTTATGACTTTGCATTATTCCAGTGCGATCAGCAGGAAGATGGATGGCATTGCGAGGCCAGGACGTGAACATTCCAGCACGGGTATTGGGGTTGATTGTGCCCGGAGAGCTTCCTAACCCGAGGATATCGCCGATGTGTCGTGACCGAATACGACCCGGGCGTGAGAACCGTGGAGTTGAAGCCCGTATCTGGTCAGGTCTCAGAATTAACTTCAGCCACTGTTCAGGGTCAGGGGGCTCAACAGATATCCTCTCCGAGTCAAATCGGATCTCAAGTCCCCAGTCGGGCTTTGAACTCGATATGCGTAAGTAGCAGTCGGCAGCATGCCGACTCGGTGTTCGTCTTCGAAGGCGGGAGGCTTCCGCGCCGAAGGCGTAAGCAATGGCTTGCCGAACATTGGCACCATAATCATGCAGTGTCTCCGTTGTGATTTTCCTCGCCCAGTTGATAGTGTCTCTACCGGGATTCACATCGGTCATGTCAGATATCGGAAGCTCGTCCTCCGGAGTGTCCATCACAGTCGTGACCCATTCTTCAACCTCAGCCGGCACCCTGTAATCGCGATCGTGTCGCCACCGTGGCCGGAATGGCGAGGGGTCAAGAACTCGGTGCAGCACGGTCGCGAGGAAGGTTTTGCCTGTATTGTTCTCGCCGATGAGCAGCGTGAGGTCGGCGACGTCAAACCGGGCCCGCCGGAGGGGACCAAGATTGGACAGTTCTATCGAAACGCTCACGCCACTAGCCTAGTTCCCTACGACCATAGCGCCTTGGGCCATCGATCGGTGTCACGCGGTGGTGGATACTATGCAGCCTGCGCCGTAGCTGGCGCATACCAAGCCGCTACCTCGCAAACGGACCACGGCTAGCCCGCCGTCCAGCCTTCGGCCGTCCAGCCTCCGTCGACGAAGATGGTGTCGCCGGTGATGTAGCTGGCCGAGTCGCCCGCCAGGAACAGCACCGCGTTGGCGGTCTCGGACGGGTCGGCGAACCTCTTCATCACGACCTGGTCGCGGATCGACTCGAACAGCTCGCGGTTGGCGGGGTCCGTCCGGAGCTCGTAGTTCATGTAGGACTCGGTCCAGCCGGGAGCGACCGAGTTGGTCCGGATGCCGAACTCGGCCCACTCGATCGCCATCACCTTGGTGAGTGCGATCACCCCCGCCTTGGCGGCCGAGTAGGCGCCGATGTTGGCGAACGCCACCGGACCGGCGATGGACGAGATGTTGACGATCGAGCCGGCACGCTGCTCGATCATCGAGGTAGCCGCCGCCCGGGACATGTAGAAGACCGATGACAGGTTGGCCTCGATCGCCAGGCGCCACTCCTCCAGCTCGAGGGTGTCGAGACGGCTGAAGTTCTGGCGGCGTCCGGCGTTGTTGACCAGGACGTCGAGGCCCCCGAGCTCGGACCGCACCCGGTCGAGGGCCGACACCGCCTGGTCGGGATCGGTCACGTCGCAAGTCAGGGCCAGGTGGGCGCCGGCCTCGCCCTCCAGCATCTCGACCGTGCGCGCCAGGTCATCCGCGGTCCGGGCCAGGGCGGCCACCCGGGCGCCCTCGGCTGCGAACGCCTGCGCGATCGCCCGCCCGATCCCCCGGCTGGCGCCGGTCACCACAACTACCTTGTCCTTCAGGCCCAGGTCCATCGGTTCGCTCCTTGTATCCGGTGTGGTTCAGGTACTCAGCTGCCCGTACAGGTCCGGCCGGCGGTCACGGAAGAAGCCCCAGTCGTTGCGGATCTGGGGAATGACCGACAGGTCGAGATCGGCGACCAAGACCTCGTCCTCCGTGTCGCTGGCCTGCGAGATGATCCTCCCCTTGGGATCCACCCACATCGACGACCCGTAGAAGTGCGAGTCGGAGCCTCCTTCGTCCACCCCGACCCGGTTCACGCCGCCGACGTAGTAGATGTTGTCGACCGCGTGGGCCTGTAGTTCCAATTCCCACAGGTAGCGGCTCATTCCGGTGGTGGCGGTGGGGACGTAGACGATCTGGGCCCCGTTGAGCGCCAGGGTGCGGGCCGCCTCGGGGAAGTGGCGGTCGTAGCAGATCAGGATCCCGATGGTCACGTCGAAGGGCGTGGGGAAGGTGATGAACCCGGTGTCACCAGGCGCGAAGTAGTACTTCTCCACTCCGGTGAGGGAGGGCACCGAGACGATGGGTATGTGGCTCTTGCGGTAGATGCCCAGCAGGTCGCCGTCCGGACCGATCACCGGGGCGCTGTTGTAGAGCAGGCCGTCGAGCGCCTTCTCGTAGATGGGGGCGATCAGCACGATCTCCAGCTCGCGGGCTAACTCGCGCATGGCCTCCATCGTGGGCCCGTCGATCGGCTCGGCAAGATCCAGATGGCGGGCGTTCATCTCGTAAGGGAAGTAGACGGCGTGGAACAGTTCCTGGAGGCAGACGATCCGGGCACCCCGGTCGGCCGCTTCACGGACCAGGTGTTCGGCCCGCTTGACGTTGCTCTCCGTGTCGTAATCCGTGCCCATCTGGACGAGTGCGGTCCTGATCATCCGGGGACCTCCTTTCAGGAAACGAGTGTGGAGCTGCTGAGTGCGGCGGACTCGGCGCTCCTCACGAAGCTCCCCGCCGGCTTTGACGACACGTACCTGCCATCGCGCACGATAGCCCGGCCGCGCAGGAGCACCTCCCGGATGGCGCCCTGCAGGACCGTGCCCTCATAGGGGTTGTAGTCGCAGTTGGTGACCTGGGTGTCCAGGGCCAGCGTCGTGGTAGCGGCAGGATCGAGCAGCACCAGGTCCGCATCCGATCCTGGCGCGATCTCGCCCTTGCGCGGGTACAGGCCGAACAGCTTGGCCGCGTTGGTCGAGGTGATCTCCACGAACCTGTTGAGCGAGAACCGGCCCTGGGCCACCCCGTAGTGGTACAGCAGGCCCATGCGCCACTCGATGCCCGGAAGGCCGTTGGGGATCTTGGTGAAGTCGTCCCTCCCCACCATGCGCTGCTCGAAGAAGAACGGCGCGTGGTCGGTTCCCACCGCTTGCAGGTCCCCGGCCGCCAGCGCGTCCCACAGGGGATCGTGGTGGTCAGCGGAGCGGAGCGGCGGGGAGCAGACGTACTGGGAGCCCCGGAACCCCGGCTCGGCCAGCCTGTCGTCCGTCAGCACGAGGTAGTGCGGGCAGGTCTCCGCATAGGCGCGCACGCCGCGTTCGCGGGCCTCGGCCATCGCCTGAGCCGAACCGGCCGATGACATGTGGACTATATAAAGGGGCGTGCCCGCCATCTCCGCCAGTGCGATCCCCCGCCGGGTCGCCTCGTCCTCGGCGAGGGACGGCCGGGTCCGGGCATGGAAGATCGGATCGGAGTCCCCGCGGGCCAGCGACTCCTTGACCAGCGCGTCGATGGCGTGGCCGTTCTCGCAGTGGAGCATGATGAAGCCGCCGTTCTCGGCCGTCCTCCGCATCGCCTTGAAGATGGCGCCGTCGTCCAGCATCCAGACGTTCGGGTAGGCCATGAAGAGCTTGAAGCTGGTCACGCCCTCGGTGACCAGGCCGTCGAGAGACGGGAGCAGGCTGTCGGGCAGGTCGGTGATGATCTGGTGGAAGGCGTAGTCCACGGCCGCCTTCCCGTCCGCCATCCCGTGCCACCGCATCAACGACGACCGGGGGTCGGCGCCCTTCTCTTGGATGGCGAAGTCGATGACCGTGGTGGTGCCGCCCACTGCAGCGGCCCGGGTCCCCGTGTCGAAGTCGTCCGAGATCACCGTGCCCGCCACCGGGGTGTCCAGGTGCGTATGGGGGTCGATGCCGCCGGGGAACACCAGGTGACCGGAGGCGTCGATGGTCTCGTCCGCCTCCGTGCCCTCGAAATCGCCGATGGCGCGGACCCGTCCGTCCTCGATGAGGATGTCCGCCACGTAGTCGTCCGTGGCCGTGACGATCCGGCCTCCTTGGACGAGCGTCGTCACGCCGCGGCCACCCGCCACGCCATTACTAGGGCCCCAGCCATTGGACGCACGGGCCAGCGGTCACATATACGGCTAGCCGCCGGCCTGGTCGATCAACGACCACAGGCGGCTCGGCGTGACCGGGGTCTGGTCCGCCTCGACACCGAGGTGGGACAGAGCGTCGGTCACCGCGTTGGCCAGCGCCCCGGCGGCCGGGAAGCATCCCGCCTCGCCCATGCCCTTGAAACCGCCCTCGGTGTGTGGCGAGGGGGTCACCAGATGGTGGATCTCGAAGTCGGGCAGATCCGTGAAGGACGGCACCAGGTAGTCCATGAGGGTCGACGACAGGAGCTGTCCGCTCTCCTCGTCATACACGAACTCTTCCAGCATCGCGCCACCGAGCCCGTTGGAGAGAGCCCCGTGGATCTGGCCCTCCACCAGGAGCGGGTTGATGATCGTCCCGGCGTCGTCCACGACCACGTACTTGACCCAGTCGATCTTGCCCGTGTCGACGTCCACGTCCACCACGGCCACATGGGTCCCGCAGGCGGTCGTGAAGTTGGCGGGGTCGTAGACGTAGGTCGCTTCGAGGGTCGGTTGGTCCCCCTCCGGGAGCTTGTGGGCCCAGTAGGCCTGCTGCGCCACGTCAGCCAGGGTGAGGGACCGCATCTCCTCGGCGCCCTTCACCGATATCCGGCCGTCGGCGTAGGCGACGTCGTCCGGATCCGCTTCCAGGAGTCCGGCGCCGATCCGCACCGCTTTGGCCTTGATCTCCTCGATGGCCTTGATGACCGCCACCGCCGCTACGTTGGAGCGGCTGCCCGCCGACCCGAACCCCGTATAAGGGGTCTGGTCGGTGTCGCCCCAGACGACCCGCACGTTGGCGATGTCGATCTCCAGGTGATCGGCGGCCACCTGGGCCAGCGTGGTCTCGGTGCCCTGACCCATCGGGATCATCCCCGTGTACAGGGTGGCCCTGCCGTGGGGGTCGATCTTGACGGTCGAGCCCTCGTAACCACCGGTGTAGTAGTCGAGGATGCCGAGGATGGCCGAGGGGCCGAAGCCGGACACGTGGATGTAGGAGGCGATGCCGATCCCGCGGTACACGCCTTGGTCCCGCAGGCTCTGCTGCTCCTCCCGCACCTTGTCGTACTCGACCGCCTCGAGGGCCTTCTCCAGCGCCGCCGGGTAGTTGCCGCTGTCGTAGACGGCGCCGCCCGGGCTGAAGTAGGGGAACTCATCGGCCTGGATCATGTTGCGGCGACGCAACTCGGCCGGGTCGATCCCCAGCCTGCGCGCCGTCTTGTCCATCATCCGCTCGATGCCGAACATGGCCTCCGGGCCTCCGAAGCCGCGGAAGGTGCTGTTCGGGGTCTTGTTGGTGGCCACCCCCACCACGTCGCAGTGGTAGTTGGCGATCTTGTACTGGTTGACCGCGGCGGCGCCCGTCACCCAGGCGGGCCCGATGCCCACGCTGTGCAGGTGGGCGCCCTGGTCGCTCAGCACCCGGCCCTTGAGGCCGAGGACCTTCCCGTCGGTGCTGGCCGCGAGTTGCCACTCCTGGAGTTGCTCGCGCCCGTGCACCGTGGCCTGGAGCGCCTCCCGGCGGTCCTCTATCCACTTGACCGGCCGGCCCAGCTTCATAGACGCCAGCGAGACGAGGATGTCCTCGGGGTAGCGGTCCCATTGGTTGCCGAACGCACCACCGATGTTGGGGGTGAGGATCCGGACCGACGTCTCTGGGATGCCGAGTGCCGCCGCCAGCTCCGTGCGGAGCAGGCTGGCTACCTGGCTCCCGGAGTGGAGGGTGAGTGTCTGGCGGAGATCGTCCCACTCGGCTACGTGACCGCGCGTCTCCAGCGCCACGCCCGAGTAGCGGCCCACCTTGAACCGTCCGGAGACGATCTCGTCGGCCGCCTCGAAGGCGCCTTCGACGTCACCGGCCACCCCGAGGGCGTTGATCCCCGGGAAGGTGTACTCGATGATGGTGTTGTCGCCCATGTCCTCGTTGATCACCGGAGCTCCGTCGGCCAGGGCAGCCTCCACGTCCACCACGTGGTCGAGTATCTCGTAGTCCACGTCCAGCAGGTCGAGGGCGTCCTCGGCCAGATAGCGCGAGTCGGCCACCACCGCGGCGACCGGCTCGCCTACGTAGCGAGCCTTGCCGGGGGCAAAGGCGGGCGTGGTGCATTCCTTCTGGCCCGGTAGGCGCCAGATGGTCGGGAAGTCCCCGATACCCTCGAGGTCGGCGGCTGTCAGCACGCAGTGGACGCCGTCCATCGCCTCCGCCGCGGCCGTATCGATACCGTTGATGCGGGCGTGGGCGTACGGGCTGCGGAGGATGGCCATGTGGACCGTCCCGGCCGGCTCGATGTCTGCGATGTAGCGACCCCGGCCCCGGATCAGCGGAGCATCCTCCCGGCGGGGCGCGGAGACCCCGATCCAGCGGTTTTCCTGCGTGGTGGTCATGCGCTCCCCCCTTCGGCGGACATGGCGGCGGCAGCAGCCTGTACCGACTCGACGATCTTCTGGTATCCGGTACAGCGACAGATGTTGCCGCCCATCTCCTCCCGTATCTCCTGGGGACTCGGATCCGGGTTCCGCGACACCACGTCGATCCCGGCCAGGATCATCCCCGGCGTGCAGAAGCCGCACTGCAGTCCGTGGTACTCGGAGAACGCACTTTGCATGGGGTGGAGGGCGTCGCCGTCGGCGATGCCCTCGATGGTGGTTATCTCCGCGCCGTCCGCCTGTACGGCGAGCATCAGGCAGGACCGGACAACCTCTCCGTCGAGCAGGATCGTGCAGGCGCCGCACACCCCGTGTTCGCACCCGAGGTGGGTCCCGGTCAGACCGAGGTCCTCTCGTATTGCATCCGCCAGCGTCTTGCGCGGCTCCACCGAGACCGACCGGCCGGAGCCGTTGACATTGAGTACGACGCTCATGTTCTCAGCCATTTCCGCCTCCTGTGTGGCCGGCCGCATCATTCAAGGCCCGCACCGTCAGTACGTTGATCAGATGACTCCTGTACTCGGCCGTCCCGTGGACATCCGAGGTGGAGGGGAAGTCCGCAGCGGCACCGGCTCCGGCCGCCGCGAACGCGGCATCTCCCGTCTCGGCGCCTACCAGAGCGGCCTCCGCGGTGGGGAGCCGGGTGGCATGGGTACCCCCGAAGGCGCCCAACGCCGCGTGCGTGATGGTCGACCCATCGGTCGTGATCACCGCCGCTACCCCGGCCAGCGCGAAGTCGCCGTGCCGGCGGGCGAACTCCTGGAATCCGAAACTGCTGGACGCCGCCGCCGCCGGTATCCGGATCTCGGTCAGCAACTCGGTGTCGTCCAGGGTCGTGTCGAACAGGCGGTCCTCGATCAGGTCCTGCATCCCGACGACCCGTTCGCCATCCGCAGATCGGGCCGTGACCTCGGCATCGAGAGCCATCAGCACCGCCGGAAGCTCCGCCGCCGGGTCGTTGTGGGCAAGCGAGCCGCCGATCGTTCCCCGGTTGCGGATCGCCCGGTGGCCGATCTGGGCCACCGCGGCAGGAATGATCGGATGAGCCCCCGCCACGTCACCCGACTCGCCGAGCGCGGTCAGGCGGGTCATGGAGCCGATCCTCAGCGCCCCGTTGGCCGAGATGTAGGACAGCGAGTCGACGCCGTTGATGTCGATCAGGTGGGCCGGCCTGGCCAGCCTGAAGTTGAGCATCGGGACGAGACTCTGGCCGCCGGCGAGGACTTTCGCCCCCGATCCGTGTTCAGCCAGAAGACCGAGCGCCTCCGCGATGCTCTCCGGCGCCGAGTAATCAAAGACCGCTGGTTTCATAGGCGGCTCACCTCCCGCGTGACGGCGGTCAACCGGACCGCCTGATTGTCCGTCCCGCCCGGATCATAGACAGCCCGCCCAAGCGGGGCCGGGGGGATCTGCGCCGGAATCCACCAGGTCCGTAGGGACTACCCGGTTGGAGAACGTTCGTACCGCCCGCGACTTAATCAAACCTGGTGGCCACCCAGGTCCCGGCACGGCCATGATCGGCAACTCCCCGTCCTCGACCCTCCAGGGAGCGCCGTTTCGTGTAGCTCGCGGAGGCCTAGCCAGAGTCCTGGACGGCCGGGCGAGCTAGCCGTAGCGTCTGGGGTGCTGCAGCATCTGCATGTCCATTGGTGGGACTACCGGCATGATCGCTACCGAAGAGTGTGCGACTCCAGCGTCCCGCCCCACCAGTGCGATACGAGTCCGGGACTCTGACGCGGCCCTGGTCGAAGCGAATGCTGAAGCGACTGCTCTGGTGGGCGACTGGAAACTGGGGGCGGACGGGTTGTGGCTACGCCGTCCAGCCGTCTGCCATCCAGCCTCCGTCGACGAAGATGGTCTCTCCGGTGATGTAGCTGGCGGAGGCTCCTGCCAGGAACAGCACCGCGTTGGCGGTCTCGGACGGGACGGCGAAGCGCTTCATCACGATCTCGTCGCGGATCGTTTCCAGCAGGTCGCGGTGGGCCGGGTCGGTCCTCAGCTCGTGGTTCATGGTGGACTCGGTCCAGCCGGGGGCCACCGAGTTGGCGCGGATGCCGAACTCCGCCCACTCCACCGCCATCACCTTGGTGAGGGCGATCACGCCCGCCTTGGCGGCCGAGTAGGCACCGATGTTTGCGAACGCCACCGGACCGGAGATGGAGGAGATGTTGACGATCGAGCCCGAACCCTGTTCGATCATCGTGGGGACCGCCGCCCGGGACATGTAGAAGACCGCCGACAGGTTGGCCTCGATGGAAGCGTGCCACTCCTCCACCTCGAGGGTGTCCAGCCGGCTCCGGGTCTGGCTCCGGCCGGCGTTGTTGACCAGGACGTCGAGCCCACCGAGTTCGGACCGCACCCGGTCAAGAGCCGAAACCGCCTGCTCGGGGTCGGTCACGTCACAGGTGACCGCCAGATGATCGCCCGCCCCACCCTCGAGCATCTCGACCGCACTGGCCAGGTCGCCGCCGGTCCGGGCCAGGGCGGCCACCCGCGCGCCCTCAGCCGCGAACGCCTGCGCTATTCCCCGCCCGATCCCGCGGCTGGCGCCGGTAACCGCTACTACCTTGCCCGTCAGGCCCAGGTCCATGGGTTCGCTCCTTCCAGGAGGGCTGCTGAAACGGGCTGTCCAGGTTGGCCCGTCGCTTGTGACCAAACGATTCTGTCATCGACCAGAGCCGGTCCTCAGAACTCATCGAGTCGTGGCCGGGTCGTTCGCGCGGAGCCACCTGGACGCGTTGAACAGCCTGTTCCAGCATCGCAGGAGGGCGCGCGATACCACGGTGCCGGGTAGCGCACTTACTATGATCGGCCAACCCGGTCCTCGACCCGCCGATGATGCCGAGACTGGGAGTGGGTCCGTATGCGCCATGTCTTCGCCCTGTTAACAGCCTCCGCGCTGATCCTCGGCCTGGCCGCGTGCGGAGCGGATCAACAGCCGCCGGCCACACCCGATGAGGCGGCGACCGGCGCCGCTTTCGCCGGAACGATACGGATCGGGGCCGCCCTGAGCGAGACCGGAAAGTACGCGGTGGAGGGACGTGACTCGCGCCAGGGCTACGACACCTGGCTGAGGTGGGTGAACGAGGAGTACGGGGGCATCGAGATCGGCGGTCGCCGATACGCCGCGGAGATCGTCTACTACGACGACGAGTCCGACGCCGACACGGCCGCCAACCTGGTCCAGAAGCTCATCCACGAGGACAATGTCGACTTCCTGCTCGGCCCCTACTCGAGCAGCCTCACCACCGGCGCCAGCGCCATCGCCGAGGCCAACAACGTCATCATGGTGGAGGGCAACGGGACCTCCGACACCATGTTCGAGCGCGGCTTCCGCAACCTCTTCCTGGTGGCCACCATCGCCAGCGACTACACCAAGTCCACCATCGAGGCTCTCGCCGCCCGGGGTGCGCGCACGGCGGTGATCGCCTACGAGGACACGTCCTTCCCGACCGCGGTCGCCAACGGGGCCCGGAGGCACTTGGAGGCCAATGGCATCGAGGTATTGGCCATGGAGACCTACCCCAAGGACATCCAGGACGCCTCGGCGATCATGACCAAGTTCCGCGACCTCGACCCTGACATCTTCGTGGGCGGTGGCCACTACAACGACGCGGTGCTGTTCGTCAACGCAGCCAAGGAACTCGGGTTCGCTCCCGACGGGATGCTCATCACCGTGGGGCCGTCCAACCCCAAGCTGATCGACGAGCTCGGCGAGGACCTGGACGGCGTGCTGGGCCCCACCCAGTGGGAGTCGGTGATGGCCTACGAGGGCCCGTACTTCGGTAGCGCGTCGGACTACGCGGCCTACTACGAGCGCCTGTGGGGAGAACCGCCCGTCTACCAGGCGGCCAGCGCCACCGCCTCCGCCCTCGCCCTCCACCTGGCCGTCGAGACCGCCGGGACCACCGACACCGACGCGGTCCGAGAGGCCCTCTACGGGCTGGAAGCCGACACCTTCTACGGTCCCATCTCGTTCGACGAGCGCGGTGTCAACACCTCCAAGCCGATGGGCGCCGTGCAGGTGCAGGACGGGCTGATCCGGGTGGTGGCGCCCGGCGAGGCGGCTGTCGCCGACCTGTTATACCCGCGGGCCGGCGCAAGCGGGGGCGGGAAGGCTTCGGCCGCCGAGCGGGTGGCGCAGATGCTGATCAACGGCATCGCCCTCGGTGGCATGTACACGCTCCTCGTGCTGGGGTTCTCGATCATCTGGGGGGTGATGGGCGTCATCAACTTCGCCCACGGCGAGTTCGTCATGATCGGCGCGTATGCGGCCTGGCTCGCCAACGACGTCTGGGGCGTGGACCCGTTCCTGACCGTGCCCCTGGTGTTCCTGGTGATGATGCTGGTGGGCTTCGGGACCCAGCGGCTGCTGGTCAACCATGTGATCGACCGGCCCCATCTCGTGTCGCTGCTGGTGATGTTCGCAGTGGCGATCATCCTCCAGAACGTCATGAAGGTGGTGTTCTCGGCCGACTTCCGGCGCGCCGACACCGCTCTGGACGGCGTCTGGCAGGTAGCGGGTGAGGTGACGGTGCCGGTCACCCGCTTCTGGATCCTGGTGGTGGCGCTGGCCGTGGCGGGCGGCCTCAGCCTGTTCCTGGCGCGCAGCCGGCTGGGGAAGAGCATCCGGGCCGCCGCCCAGAACCGGGAAGCGGCGCGCATCCTCGGCATCGACGTAGCCAAGGTCTACGCGGTCACGTTCGCGATCTGCATCGGGATCACCGGCGTGGCGGGCGCGCTGATAAGCCCGGTGCTGGCGGTGCAACCCTTCCAGGGCCCGCCCCTAACCCTCAAGGCCTTCGCCATCACCGCCATGGCGGGCCTCGGTTCGGTCCGGGGCGCCCTCGGGGGAGCGATGGTGCTCGGCCTCGTCGAGGCAGGGTTGGCCGTCTACATCCCCCAGATCGGCACCAACCTGGCGGTGGTGGCCTCCTTCGTGCTGCTGGTAGTGGCCCTGGTGGTGCGACCCCAGGGTCTCTTCAAGGGCCTGCGGCCCGTCGATGCCACCGCGACATGATCCGGAGCTTTGACCCTTCCGGTTGGGTAAGCCTGGCGTCGGGCGCCGGGGGACCGACCCCGTGATGTCCGGTACCCCCAGCCAACCTCGCCCGACCGCCCGCCGGGACCGCTCCCGTCTCCGGCGGCTCCTCGTCAGGGCCTCGGTCGGGCTGCTGATCCTGCTCGCGGTCCTACCGGCCCTGCCGGGTGTGGGCGATGCGGCTCTGTTCACCCTCACCCTGATGCTCACCTCGGTGGCGGTGGCGGTGAACTGGAACCTCACCGGAGGGTTCACCGGCTACGTCGACTTCGGCCACGCGGTCTGGTTCGGGATAGGGGCCTACACCACGGCGATCCTGATGTCGCTCCAGACCAACGGCCCCCAGATCGGCTGGGCCGCCCCGCCCGCCATCATCCTGGGCGCGGTGGTCGCCGGCGTCCTGGCCGCCGCCATCGGGAGGGCGACCATGCGCCTGAAGGGCCCCTACTTCTCCATCGCCCTGCTGGGGACCTTCGTGGCCGTCCGGGAGATAGTGCGGGTCTCCGGCGGGCTCACCGGAGGCGGGGTGGGGCTGACCCTGCCCCCCTACCTCAACCGGCCCCTCTTCTACTACCTGCAGCTGGCGCTCGTGGCCGGCCTGGTCGCATTCACCTGGTGGCTGCGGAGCACGCGTTTCGGCACCGCCCTGGTGGCCATCCGGGAGGACGAGGTGGGGGCGGAGACGCGCGGGATCAACACGACCCGTCTCAAGGTGACCGTGTTCAGCTTCGCCGGGTTCTCCACCGGGTTGTTCGGGGGACTGTGGGCCTACCAGAACACCTTCGTCGACCCCGACATCGCCTTCGTGGAGGTCAGAACGATCGACGCCGTGATGGGCACCATGCTGGGCGGCCTCGGCACAGTGGCCGGGCCGGTCGTCGGGACCGTCGCGCTGTTCTGGCTGCGCGAGCTGCTGTGGGCCCACCTCCTCGACTACCACCTCATCGCGCAGGGGGTGCTCCTGATCGTGATCGTCCTGTTCCTCCCCAGGGGTGTGGTCGGAATCATCGACCCGCGGGGGACCTCGCTCACCGCGCTGTGGCGGCGATGGACCGGGCGGGGCGCCCGCTCGGATGAGCCGGAGCGGGAACCATGACCGCGTTGCTGGATGCCCGCGGGGTGGTGAAGCGGTTCGGCGGCCTCACCGCGGTGGACGGGGTGGACATCAGCGTCAGCGCCGGCGAGATGGTGGGGCTCATCGGCCCCAACGGCAGCGGGAAGACGACCCTCTTCGACTGCCTGAGCCGGGTGTCGAGCCTCGACTCCGGCTCGATCCGGTTCGACGGAGTCGACATCACCCGGCACCGGCCCCACCAGGTGGCCCGGCTCGGCCTGGCCCGCACCTTCCAGCTGATCCGGGTGTACCGGGAGTTGACCGTCTCCGAGAACATGGAGTTGAGCATCCAGTGGGCGCGGGTCGGAACGGCGCGCCTGTTCGGCCGCACGGATCCGGCCACCCGCCGGAGGGCGGACTACCTCCTCGAGTTCCTGCTGCTCGCCCGTCTCCGAGACGAACGCGCCGGCGCCCTGTCGGGCGGCCAGCGGCGCCTCCTGGAGATCGGGATGGCACTGATGAGCGAACCGAGGCTGGTGCTGCTGGACGAAGCCACCTCCGGTGTCAATCCCGCCCTCGTGGTCGAGATCGCCGACCGGCTGCGCGAGGTCAACGCCGACGGTGTGGCCATCCTGCTGGTGGAGCACAACGTGAGCTTCGTGGCCGAGTTGTGCCACCGGGTGGTGGTCCTGGACCGCGGCGCCAAGCTGGCCGAGGGCACGCCGGGCCAGGTCATGGAGGATCCCGCCGTCATCGAGGCCTACTTCGGGGCGGAGGGGGAATAGCGGTGATGTCCGCCACGGACCGCCCGCTGCTCGAGGTCCGGGACATGAGCGCCGGCTACTACGCCGGCCACAACGTCGTCCACGGGATCGACCTCGAAGTGGCCGAGGGAGAGATCGTCTGCGTCATTGGACCCAACGGCGCCGGGAAGTCCACCGTGTTCAGGGCGATCTACGGCCTGGCGGAGGTGCGCTCCGGCCGTGTGCTGTGCGACGGCGTGGACATAACCGACATCGCCCCCCAGGACGCTCTGCGTACGGCACGTATGGCGATGGTGCCGCAGCTCCGCAGCGTCTTCCCGCAGATGACGGTCCACGAGAACCTGGAGCTGGGGATGTATTTGGAGCCCGACAAGGCGCGGGTACAGGAGCGGATCGACTACGTCTACGGCCTGTTCCCGCGGCTCGCCCGGCGCTCCCGGCAGGACGCCGGAACGATGTCTGGAGGGGAGCAGCGCATGCTCGAGATCGGCCGCGCCCTGATGCACGAGCCCCGCATCGTCCTGATGGACGAACCCTCGGCGGGTCTGGCGCCGATCGTCACCCGCCAGGTGTTCGAGGCCATCCGCCAGCTGAACCGCGAGATCGGCCTGACGGTGCTGATGATCGAGCAGAACGCCCGCCAGGGACTGGAGGCCAGCCACCGAGGCTACGTACTCGAGATGGGCCGCAACAGCCACCAGGGACCGGCGAGGGAACTGCTGGCCGACCCCGAGGTACGGAGGGCCTTTCTGGGAATACGCTGACCGCCTCCCTGTGGCCTGGCAAGGTTATGCCGCAGGCGGCACGTACCACACTGCCGGCCCGCAGATAGACCACTAGATTGAACCTGAGACCGATACGAGGAGGCGGAAGATGGCTGCCACTGCGCTGGTAGGCGGAAGGGTGATCGACGGCACCGGACGGGCGCCGATCGAGGATGCGGTGGTGCTCATCGACGGGGAGCGGATCGACGCCGTGTTCCGTCGGGGCGACATGGACGTGCCCTCCGGAGCCGAGGTGGTCGACATATCCGGCTCGACGGTGATGCCCGGACTGATCGACTGCCACGTCCACGTGGGGGTGCTGGCCGACAACTCCTTCCTGCAGGTGGAGGACCCGGCCTCCCTCGCCGACCAGTTCATGACCACCCTGCTCAGCCACGGGGTCACGACCGTACGGGACACCGGCAACTTCAACCCGGACGAGGTGTTCCGTACCTTCAAGGAGGGCCGGGACAGCTGGCCCCGCTTCTTCGGCGCCGGCACGATCCTGGACGGTCCGGCCGATCCCCCCGCGCCGTGGCGCTGGCTGGCCATCATCGACGACGAAGCCTCGGCCCGCGAGGAGACGGCGAAGCTGGTGGAGGCCGGCATGGACTTCATCAAGGTGTACGTGTGGGCCAGCCTGCCGGTGCTGCGGGCGGTGGTCTCCGAAGCCCACCGCAGGGGCGTACGGGTCGCCGCCCACGTAGGGCATGCCGTCACCGTCGAGGAGGCCGTGAAGGTGGGCGTGGACGCCCTCGAGCATGTGCGGGTGGGGCGCGAGTTGGTGCCCGACGAGCTCCAAGGGGAGCTGGCGGACCTGCCGGGACGGATCCTGGATCCCCTGGTCGGCTTCCAGCCGTGGCGTTACATCGACCCCGAGTCGGACCTGGCCGACGGCCTGATCGCCCTGATGGCCGAGCGGGGCACCTTCATCACGCCCACCCTGACCCTGTCCCAGAGCATCCTGGCCGGGAACACCCCGGCCGGTACCTGCCCGGAGGGTCTCGACGAGATGCCCGAGGCGGTCACCGAGCAGTGGAGCCAGTACGCCTACCCGTTCGACTACAGCGAGACGGACTGGGAGCAGGCACCGATCGAGTTGCGGAACCAGATGGCCTTCATCGGCCGTGCCCAGCAGGGCGGCGTGAACGTGACGGCGGGGACCGATCTCACCAACCCCTTCGTGGTCCCCGGCCACAGCATGCACGAGGAGTTGCGGCTGCTGGTGGACGGATGTGGCTTCACGCCCTCCGAGGCGATCGTGGCCGGAACCGGCCGCGCCGCCGAGTTGCTCGGCCAGGCCGACGAGCTGGGCACCGTGGAGAAGCGCAAGCTGGCCGATCTGGTGGTACTAGACGGCAACCCCCTCGATGACATCGGCAACACCCGCCGGATCTCCGCCGTGTACAAGGGAGGTCGGCGAGTCGCTTAGTGCTAGGAGTGGCGGACAACCTTCCTGGCGATAGCGTCGAGATCGAACGACCCCCAGCACGCCTTGGCCAACTCGTGGCCGTGGCCACGCCATGAAGCGTTAACAGTACGTAGACCGTGGTCGCGCAACGCTCGGACTGCAGGCACCAGGTCGGCGTCGCTCGATACAACGAGGACGACGTCCATGCTGCTCTGCCATCCGAGCAGGAGCATGTCGGTAACGATTGCGGAGTCGACGCCTTTCTCAACGCTTCTGACGAACGGTTCTTTACATGTGGGGCAGCTCTTCGTCTTCTGATGGCAGTTGCGGCAGAAGAGTGAAGCCGGCTGGCGGCGGCGCTCGCGAATCTCTACGTGGTAGCTGGCCATGCGCCGGACCGTATTGTCGAGCCAACCCTTCAGAGGCCCCTCCTTCTCGTTGGACGGGTCGACCGACGCGTACAGTCGGGTCTCAACCAGAGAGAGTCGCTTCATGTCTCCTTGGTTGTCCACCTGGCGTAAGACACGGTCTGCCTCATGGAGGAGAACTGTCGGGAGCTTTCTCCAGTCGCACTTTGCTTGTATCCGGTCATTCCAGTTGAGTTGAAAGTTCCAGAAGTCAATGAACACACAGGTTCGTCCCTCCATGCGCGTTACCCCCTCCCGAAAATGGCGGGGGCCCGCGATCGCGGGCCCCCGGCGAAGACATACGGTGACGCTTCACACGCCACCGGCAGCTTCATTCGTGGATGGAAATCCACCCACGGCGATGTAATGGAGTAACCATACCACGCTCCAACAACTGCAGATAGGGGAGGTTGAGGGGTCCCGGCCGGCTTGCCACGCGCTTCCAGAGAGTGCCTGATTCCTTACTGAATCAGACATGAAGGCGCAGCTCGCTATGCGGGAACGAACCGGATCCGGGCGTCCGCCGCCTCGGAGGGGTGGATGTCGAGACCGGCAGGAGAACGGCTGGTCGTGACCCCGGCGCGGGTCAGCGTCCCGGCGGTGTGGTCCAGGTCGTCCGATGCCAGCACCAGGCGGTAGGGGCCAGGTCCTCGCTGTTCGAGTTCGGCGGCGCCGGGGCTCGGGACGTCGGGCTGGTGGAGCGCCAGCCGGAAGGAACCGAGCCGGTAATGGCAACTGGTCGCTCCCGGCCGCCGATGCCCGTCTTCCCCAGACCGGAGTCCCAAAGCCTGTTCGTAGAGCCGGGCGGCCTCCTCCAGGTTCCCGACCACCAGATCCACGCCCGCCACGCCGGTGACCTGGTTGGCATGGTCGCCGGGCGGGTCCCAGGCCAGCAGCTCGTCCTCTCCGGTGAT
>WTGW01000165.1:6381-7941 GCA_011523395.1 Acidimicrobiia bacterium | reverse complement strand
TCCTCGAACAGCCGGATCCTCATCATCGTGTCGAACATCTCGAGCAGCGTCCGGTCCGCGATGGTCATGCGGTCGCTCCTCCCTCGACCAGGCGCCGGTATTCGGAGTCGTCCTCGGCGATCCAGCCGATCACCTTCCCGATCGGGTAGTCCTCGCCGACCGGCGCCCCCTGATGCACGATCCCGTCGGCGCCCGCCTCGATCTCCATCTCCACCTTGTTCGTCTCCATGAGGAAGAGGGCGTCACCGGCCCGGACCGGTGCCCCCTCGTCCACGAGCCAGTCGATCAGGTGGCAGTCGTCCATGTAGATGCCGGTCTTGGGTATGAAGACCTCGTGGGCCATCGGAGGGTTCTTCCCCTAGCCCGGGATCAGCACTTGCTTGCCGTCGCCAGAAGCGACCCCGGCCCAGGCCGAGGCCACGTCCGAGACCGGCGTCGCGACAACCGGGAGGACCAGATCCCCGGCGGTCGCCAGATCCACCATCTCCAGGTACGTAGCGACCACCACGTCGCGCGGCACCCCGAAGTTGCTGTATCCCCTGATCGTGAGTTGCTTGCCGCGTACCAGCCCGGACGCGACCGTGGCGACGCCGCTGGCCGCCTGCCCGACGTGGATCACCCTGGCCCCGAGCGCGGTGGCGGTGAGCGCCGCCTCGAGGGGACCGCCCCAGAGGGCATCGAACACCACGTGGGCTCCGCCTTCGGCAGCGGCCTGCAAGCGGCCGGCCAGATCGTCGCCCTCGGTGGACACGACCGCGTCGGCCATCCCTTCCAGGGCCGCCAGGCGTTCGGGGTTCCGTCCCACGGCCACTACCCTCGCCGCCCCAGCGATACGGGCCGCTTGGACCGCGATGCTTCCTGCCGCCCCGGTCGCACCCAGCACGAGGGCCGTCTCTCCCGCCTGCAGCTTCGCCGCCCAGGTGATGGGAAGCCAGCCGGCCAGCGCGGCGGTTCCCAGCGCGGCGGCGGTGGGGGCGTCCGCGTCGTCGCCGATGTCGACCAGGGCGATCTCGGGAGCATTGAAACGCTCGGCGGCGGTCCCGTCCCGAACCACGCCGAGGCCCCCTCCCATGACGAACACGCGCCTGCCGCCCTCCACGCGGCCGACCGCCTCGATGGCCGGTACGTAGGGCATGGGCGGGTGTCCGGCATAGAACCCGCCGGATGCGATGGCCAGATCGACCGGGTTGAGCGAAGCCGCCTCGAGTTCAACAGCGACTTCGCCCTCGGCCGGCGCCGGCAGGTCGCGTTCCTCCACGACGGGAGTTGCGCCTGGTGCGGTGATAAGGGCGGCCTTCATGGTGTCGTCTCCTTCTTGGGCAGGTAACGGTCGGCGTCCGCGAACACGTCGATCCCGCGGTAACCGCCCCGGATGCGGGTGATATGGGTGACTCCGGCGGGGACCGTGTAGGTGTCACCGCGCCGGTAGGTGCGGGTCTCGTCTCCTATCGTCATCTCCATCTCGCCCTCGAGCACCACGCCCCACTGGGCGCCGTGGACGTGTTCCGGCACCTCGACGTCATGGTCGATCTCGTAGAACATCGGCATGCAGTACTCGTT
>WTGW01000165.1:0-6281 GCA_011523395.1 Acidimicrobiia bacterium | reverse complement strand
CCGGCACCTCGACGTCATGGTCGATCTCGTAGAACATCGGCATGCAGTACTCGTTAGGAACGATGTTGGCCCGCATCTCGACCGGGCTGTCGGGCACGGGAAGCGCCCTGATGAAGTCCGGAAAACCGTCGCTCATAAATAGTCTCCTCCTGTCGAATCCCTCCGGTATGCCCGGTGCCTAGTCGACGTCCGAGATAAGCGCTGCGTAGGAGTCGGACGATCCCGCCCGCTCCTCGAACCGGTATACCTGCGGGGTGAAGACGTGGGTCTTCTCGAAGGGATGCTTCAGTCTCGGGTGCGAGGCGGGCCGCCACGGCGAGACCGGGCTCCCCGCCTTGACGATGGTGCGGATGCTCGCCCGGTCCTGCAGGATCGTGACGTCCTCGTCCGGGTTACCGTCCACGACCAGCAGATCCGCATACTTGCCCGGTGTCAGCGTTCCGATCTGGTCGGCGTGCTGGGGCAGCGTGATCGCGCTGTTGCGGGTCATCGAGAGCAGGGCCTCGAAGTGAGACATGCCGAGGAGGTCGACGAAAAGCTCCATCTCCCTGGCATGCCACTCCCCGTAGGGGGTCATGGCGAATCCCGACTCCGAGCCCCCGACCAAGGTGGCGCCGTACTCGTGCGCCTTGCTCAGGATGGCGACCGCGGCGTCCAGCTCGTCCTTGAAGCGGTCCCGCATGGGCGGGGAGAGGTTGGCCCGGTTGGCCTCCAGGGTGTTGACCAGCAGCGTCATGGCAGGGAGCAGGGGGATGTCTTTCTCCAGGACCATCTCGAGGGTCGGCTCGTCCATGTAGGAGGCGTGCATGATCCAGTCGACGCCGGCCCGCGCCGCGTACTCGACCGATTGGCGGGACCGGGCGTGGATGGTGACCGGACGGCCCAGGCGGTGGGACTCGTCGACGGCCAGTTCGAGCTCATCCAGCCGGAAGGATGCGTACTCGTCGGACGAACTGCCGGATCCGGCGATCTTGATGAGGTTGACGCCGTCTTTCACCTCGTTGCGTATCTCCTGGAGAAGCTCGTCCCGGTTGCGCACCAATGCACCGAACGAGGACTCCGGGACCCCGATCCAGCTGGGGAAGCCGTCCGAGATTCCCTGCTGGGTGGTGATCTGCTTTCCTGCGCAGGCCATCCGCGGTCCCTGGATGAGGCCGCCTTCGATAGCGTCCCGCACCGCGATCGCCACCGAGTACGGCCCTCCCGGATCGCAGCTGGAGGTCACGCCCGCCATCAGCGCCTTCTCCGCGTCGACCGAGGCCCGGATGGACCGGTACTCGGCGGGCGTGTAGATCGACAGCTCTTCTTCGGACTCGGCCTCTCCGAAACTTATGTGCATGTGCCCGTCGACCAGCCCCGGCATCACCGTGAGGCCGGTTGTGTCTACTTCCTCGTAGCCGTTCGCCAGGAACTCCGGGGGCACGGCATCGGCGTGACCCACCCACGCGATCCGGTCGGCCTCGACCACCACGCAGCCTCGATCGATGACCGTCTCGTCCTCGCATGGCAATACCCGGCCCCCGTTGAAGCGGTACCCGGTCATCGTCCTACCTCCTCTGCGTGCTCTCAGAACGGAACGATCGGGAAGTACTTGCCTCCCATCGGCTCACCGATCTCTATTCCCACCTCGTCGTCCGAGTAATTGAACTCGTATCGTTTGCTACCGAACCAGCGGGTGCCGTCGGCAAAGAAGCGAACGACGATGGCACGGCGCGGGATGGTCGAGACATTGGGCAGCGAGGCGTGCCACGTCAGGCAGTGGTGCATGGATACCGACCCGGCCGGCAACGTGATCGTCTCCACCGGCAAGCCGACCTCAGCAGGGTCGTCGATCGGTCTGACGGTCGGGGGCCGCAGTTCCTCCAGGTATGTCGATCCCGTCCCGAAGGCGGCGGGCAGCGTCTCGCCCATCACGTGGCTTCCGGGCACCATCTGCATCGCTCCGTTCTCGGCCGTCACGTCGTCGAGTGCCACCCAGGCGGTCACCGCGTTGGGCTGGGCGAGCGGCCAGTAGGGATAGTCCTGGTGCCACTTGAGGCTGCCGCCCTTCCCGGGATCCTTGAACAGGGCGTTGTCCTCGAGGATCCGAACCTGGCGCGATCCCATCAACTGGGATGCCCACCCGGCCAGGACCGAGTTGAAGGAGACGATCCGGATGTTCTCGTCCCATGTCCAGAGGTTGAACAGGAAGCCCACCGACTTGCCGGGCTCGGGAGGGAGCACGCTGTCCTCGGGCCAGATGGCGGGATCGAGCAGGTCCCACTCCTCACCCTTTCCCCTCTGGAGGACGCGGGCCCTCTCCACCACGTCCCGCAGCATCTCCACCTGCTCGGTGGTGAACACCCGGCCTGGTCGCAGGAATCCCTTGTGATGGAACTCGAGAAGCTCGTCGGCGCTCAGTGCGCTGGTGCGAACCTCTTCGGTCACCGTCTGCATGCTTGACCTCCTTGCGGTCCGGCAACCACCCGAACACATGTTGACGTCTTCATTCGATCACTTCCACAGATGACGTCTCCACGGTGCAAATGAACGGCGGGTCCACATCAGCCCCGGCATCGACCGAGTATGGCACTTCGCTTTCGGCTTCGATCCGTTCCACCGTGAACTCCACCTCGTGGTAGACCTCACTGGCGAGGTCCAGCCACTTCGCCACCAGTTCTAGTTGGACCGCCACGTCGGCGTCGTTGCGAAATGTGCCGCCCACCGATTCCGACGAACACTGGCGGACGCTCGCCAGTATGAACGTCTCGACGTCACGGTCACCCTCGGCGCGCGGTAGGTAGCACGATACCGCCAGCAGCGAGATCGCGACCAGGAGCGAGAATCGCCCGCGGGTCAACGCTGGAGCCCTCACGATCCTCGCTGTTGCAACTGCTGGTTGTAGTAGTCGGTGTAGGACATGACCTCCACGCCCCGCTCGACCGCGTACTCCATCACGCCGCGGGCCCAGCCGGTCCCCGCCTCGTTGTAGCGGATCATCGCCCACTCGTGAAAACAGGCTCCGTAGACCAGGTCCTTCTCGACGATCTCGTCCACCCCCTCCTTGAGGACTTCGAGGAATTCGGCGCCCCGGTCGATGCCGTAGCCCTCGAACCAGAAAGCGTCCGCCCAGTGCTGGAAGGGCAGTTCCAGGATGTCGGGGAATCCCTGCTCCTCGTACCAGAACGGCTGGATATCGAAGGGTGCGGGCATGTCGTGCTCCGAGTTCCGCCCCCAGGAGGTCACGTACTCGATTCCGGTATCCGCCAGCAGCTGCAGATGGTCGGGCCGGTCGGCGAGACCCAGGTAGTAACCGTGCGGGGTCCGTAGCCCGATGCAGTCGGTACCCAGATACTCCTTGATGAGCGCGGATGTCGCCTCCAGTTCGTGGGAGAGGGCCTCGGGCGGCGACTGCGGGAACAGCCCTCCCTTCCAGGTGTCGTCCTTGAAGAGAATGTGGCTGTAGGTGTGCTGCTGGACGTCGAGCAGCGGACTGGCGGCCGCCTTCCTGACGGCGGGGAGGCATTGGAGCAGCGTCCGGCCGCACACGAACAGCGTGCCGGTGACACCTACGGCTTCGTGGATGGCCGTGATGATTTCGAGTCCCGCTTCGGTGGTGTCGTCGGGCAGGTAGCCGTAGAAGCTCTCCCCGCCCCCCCGCGCCAGGTTCTCACCGATAGCGTGATATTCGGTGTCGTAGCCTATCAACATCGTCGCCATGGCGATTCCTCCTTATGTGTGCTCATGTTTCGGTATGTCGGGCGGTGTCGAGATCCCCGAGCGCCACGCCGGTGATCATGTCGACGAGATGGCGGGGAGTGATCCCCTCCATGCTTTCGATCTCGCCTACCTTCAGGCCGTGGCGGAGCACGACGACCCGGTCGCACACCTTGACCACGTCATGCATGTTGTGGCTCACCAGCAGCACCGCGACCCCTTGCTTCTTGAGCCGCTCGATCAGGTCGAGCACCAGGCGGGTCTGCTCCACTCCAAGCGCCGCCGTCGGTTCGTCCAGGACCACGATGTGGTTCCCCCATGCCACGGCCCGGCCGACTGCCACCGCCTGCCGCTGGCCTCCTGACAGCTTGTCGACGGGCTGGCGTACCGATGGGATGTCGATGCTCAACCGGTTGAGTATCTCGCGGGACTCCCTGTACATGCGGCGCCGGTCCAACCATCCCAACCAGCCGAACACCCCCCATCTAAAGGTGTGTTCCCTGTTCAGGAAGAGGTTGGTGGCGACATCGAGCGTATCCACCAGCGACAGGTCCTGGTGGACCGTCTCGACGCCGAGCCGGTGGGCGGCCTCAGGGTTGTCGATCGACACGACGGAACCGTCGATGAGGATCTCCCCCGAGTCGGGGGTGAGCCCACCCGAGACGCAGTTCACCACGGTGGTCTTGCCGGCCCCGTTGTCGCCGAGCAGGCCGAGCACTTCGCCGCGCCGGATCTCGAAGCTGACCTCCCTCGCGGCGCGGACCGCTCCGAACGATTTCGACAGGGAACGCACCTCGAGGGCAACCGAACCGTTGGGTTGCTCGGAAGCGGTCCCGTGGGGGTCGAAGGCGGGTGGATCGTGGGTCTTTACCATCGCAGCAAACCGGCCTGGCAGGAGGTCTCCTCGGAGGGTAATCAAGATCCCCCTGCAATGGGGTTCGCTCGTTGGTCTGCGACCCTTTGACAAGTCGCATAGCCAACCGGCGAACCCCGCAATACTCGTTCTTGAGCACCCTCCTAAAGTAATCCGTCCTCAGGAAAGGAGGTCCGAGTGCCCGAATACGTGGTTCGAGCCGACACCACGCCCCCATCCGACCTCTCGGGAACGGCCTTCAGCCATCTGGACGTGAGGTGGCTCGTGAGCGGCGAACGGAACGGGGCCGAACTTACGGGAGTAGGCCAGACGATCTATCCCGCTCATGGAGGGACCCACGAGATCCACCTGCATCCGAACGCGGAGGAGGTGGTCATCGTACAGTCGGGCCGGGGCCGCCACTTGGTGGGGGACCGCTGGTACGACGTCGGTCCGGGCGACATCATCTTCATCCCGCGCAACACCCTCCACGGCGCCGAGTCGGTCGGTGCCGAGGAACTGGTCATCTACTGGGTCCTGGGCGGTGCGGGAAGCCTGGAAGACGCCGGATACATACCAGTGAGCGCCCTCTGATAGTGGACCTCTGGCAGCACTCGGTCACGGAGCTACTCGACGCGTACCGGAGCGGCAAGGCTTCGCCTCTGGAGGCCGTCGAATTGTCCCTCCGGCGGATAGAAACCCTGGACCCGTCCATCGGAGCCTTCCGTGAGGTGTTCCACGAGCGTGCCGCCGGCGAGGCTCGGCAGCGGAGCGAAGAGCTCGCCAGGGGAGTGTGGGCGGGTCCGCTGCACGGCGTGCCGGTGGCCATCAAGGAACTCTTCGACGTCGAGGGGGGCGTGGGGTGTTACGGGTCGACGATCCTGGCAGACCGCATCGCGCCGTCCGATGCGGCTGCGGTGGCCCGCTGGCGGGAGGCGGGGGCCATCGTGGTCGGGACCACCCGCTCGCACGAGTTCGGCTGGGGGATCACCACCCAGCATGAGACGCTCGGAAGCACCCTGAACCCGTGGGACACGGACCGTGTACCCGGAGGGTCGAGCGGGGGGTCGGCGGCGGCGGTCGCGGCGGGCATGGTGCCGCTGGCAGTAGGGAGCGACACCGGCGGTTCCATACGGATACCGGCCTGCTTCTGCGGTGTCGCCGGGATCAAACCCACCTACGGCCGCGTTGCCAAGCGCGGCGCCGTGTCGCTCGCTCCGTCCCTGGACCACCCGGGACCGATCGCCCGGACCGTTCGAGATCTGGCGGTCGGGCTGTCGGCCATGTCCGGCTATGACCCTTCGGACTCCAGCACCCTGCCCGTCCCGCCGCCGTCGGCTGAGGTGACGTCCTCGCTCGCCGGCGTAAGGGTCGGAGTTGTGGCCGGCCTGCATCCCCGGCCGCTCCGCGAGGACCACCAGGCCCGCTTCGATGCGGCCACGAAGGCTTTGTCGGAGGCGGGCGCACTCCTCGTCGATCTGAGCTTTTTCGGAGCGGAGGAAATCCGGCCCACCTTCGCAACCATCCAGATGGCGGAGGCGCACCACGTTCATTCGTCGGTCATGGGGATCTTCCCCCGGCGGGCCTCCGAATACGGCGCCGATGTGAGGGGACGGCTCGAAATGTCGGCGGACATCGGCCTGGCCGACTACCTGTCGGCCCTGGAAGCCAGGCGTGCACTCGGGCACCGTTTCGCCCGCCTGTTCGACGAGGTGGATGTGGTTGCGACCCC
>WTGW01000232.1:14859-31871 GCA_011523395.1 Acidimicrobiia bacterium | reverse complement strand
TGCCCCGGCGCGCCGACGTGGCGGTGATCGGGGGCGGCGTGGTCGGGTTATGCGTAGCGTACGAGTTGGCGGCGCACGGCCGCCAGGTGGTCGTGATCGACGGGGGACCGATCGCACGCGGTAGCGCCGCGGGCAACGCCGGGCTGATCACCCCGAGCCATCTGATCCCCATGGCCGCCCCCGGCGTGCTGTCCGGTGTGGTGCGGGGGATGATCCGGCGTACCGGGCCGGTGACGGTGCGTCCGTCCATCGACCCGTCGTACCTGCGCTGGATGGTCCGGTTCGCTCTCAATTGCACTTCCCGCGCAGCCGAGGCCGGGGCTGTCGCCCTGCGCGCCCTCGGGTTCTTGAGCGCTGACCTGGCGGAGGAGTGGATCGAACGGGACGGGATCGAGTGCGGCTACCGCCGGCTCGGGCTCTACTACGTCTACGGAGACCCGGGGGCCTTCGCCGCGGCGCGGCACGAGGCCGACACGATGGAGCGTCACGGCGTGGCCATCGAGAGATACGGCGCCGCCGAGCTCCGCGAGCGGGAGCCGGCGCTGGACGAGGGCATCATCGGGGGGTTCCGGTCCGTGGACGACGCCGGTCTCGATCCCGCCCGCTTCATGGCCGGAATCGTGTCGGTTCTGTCGGGACGCGGGGTGGTGTTCGTCCCCCGGACTAGGTTGCTGGACTTCCGGACCTCGGACGGCGCGGTGGACGGGCTGGTGACCTCGCGGGGCGACCTGGCGGCTGACGAGGTCGTGATAGCCACCGGCGCGTGGACCCCCGGGGTGGCCGCGCTGCTCGGGGAGTCGGTACCCATACAGGCCGGCAAGGGATACAGCATGACGGTGGCGGCGCCCCGGCAGGGCCCGCGCACCAACCTCCTGATAGGAGACCGGTGGGTGGCCGTGAATCCGATGGGAGACCTGCTGAGGATGAGCGGCTGGCTGGAGCTGGGACGCCTCGATACCCGGCCCTCGCTCCGGCGGCTGGCGCAGATCGAGGCCGACGTCCGATCCCGCGTGCGGCTCGATCCCGAGCTCACCGTGCTGGAGAGATGGGCCGGTCTGCGGCCGGTGACGCCCGACGGGCTTCCCATAATCGGCCGTTCACCCGGCTGGCGCAACGTGACCTACGCCGTCGGGCACGGCAAGCTCGGCCTGTCGCTCGGGCCGGTGACCGGCCGGCTGGTGGCCCAGGTCGTCTGCGACCGACCCACGGACCTCGAGCTGGATCCCTTCTCGCCGCGCCGGTTCCGCTAGGGGGCTAGCCGGCCGCCTTCTCGAGGCGCACCGACAGGGCGCTCCGGCCGATCTCGAATCTGGTCCCGCCCTCCATGGGTCCGGAGAGGATCGCCACCGCCAGCACCTCGCCGGCGATGAAGTCGGCATGGGTGTCGATGGCCTCGTAGAGGAGGTCGTCCTCGGTGTGGTACCGGAGCCGGATCCGATCGGTCACCTCGAGCCCGAGGTCGCGCCGGGCGCGCTGGATCCGTGACACCACCTCGCGGGCCAGGCCCTCGCTCCGTAGCTCGCCGGTCAGCACCGTGTCGAGTGCCACCGACAGCGGGCCATCCGACGCCACCGCCAATCCCGGACGGGGGTTCCTGGTTATGACCACGTCGTCGGCGCTCAACTCGTGCCCGGCGACGGTCATCCTGCCGGCCTCGAGCAGGGAAGCCACCTGTTCCGAGGGCAGGGCGGCCAGCGCGGCGGCGACCTCCCGGACCGCGGCGCCGAGGCGGGGACCGAGGCGCTTGTAATTGGCCTTGGCCGCCAACTCGACCACCGACAGCTCGTCATCACGGGTGCCGATCTCCTTGACGTTCAGCTCCTCGGCGATCACCGCGCCGTGACGACGAACCGCGGCCGTCACCTCCGGATCGCGCGTGATGACCGCCAGCCGTGCCAGGGGCTGGCGAACGCCGATCGAGTGATCCGACCGGAGCGACCGGCCGAGCGTCACCACCGTGCGGGCCACATCCATCGACCGCTCGAGGTCCTCGTCGATCGTGCCCTCGTCCACCATCGGGTAGTCGGTGTGATGGACGCTGGAGGCTTCCGGGACCAGGCCGGCGTGGATCTCCTCGGTGATGAACGGCAGGACCGGCGCCAGCAGGCGGCTGAAGGTCACCAGCACCTCGTAGAGGGTGGCGAAGGCGGCTTGCTTGTCGGCCTCGTTGCCCTCACGAGCCCGCCAGAACCGGCGCCTGGACCTCCTGACGTACCAGTTGGTCAGGTCGTTGACGAAGCCGAGAGCCGGGCCCACCACGGCGTACAGGTAGTAGCCCTCCATCAACTCGTTGGTCCGCCGGATCAGCGACTGCAGGACGCTCAGTATCCAGCGGTCGATCTCGGGCCGGTCGGCGGGGGCGGGCGCCGACCGGAGATCTTGGAACCGGATACCGTCCGCCTCGGCATAGGTGGTGAAGAAGGAATAGGCGTTCCAGAACGGCAGGATCACGGTCCGCACCACCTCGCGTACCCCCGCCTCGGAGAAGCGGAGCGGCTCGGCGCGGAGCACCGGCGAGTCGATCAGGTAGGCGCGGACCGCGTCGCCCCCGTACCGGTCCAGAACCGCTGAGGGCTCGGGGTAGTTCTTCAGGCGCTTCGACATCTTGCGCCCGTCCTCGGCCAGGATCATGCCGTTGACGACGCAGTTGCGGAACGCCACCTCGTCGAACAGGGCGGCGGCCAGCACGTGAAGGGTGTAGAACCATCCCCGGGTCTGGTCGAGGCCCTCGGCGATGAAGTCGGCGGGGAAGGTCCGCGGGAAGCGCTCCTCGTTCTCGAACGGGTAGTGGTACTGGGCGTAGGGCATCGACCCGGACTCGAACCAGCAGTCCAGCACTTCGGGCACGCGGACCATGACGCCCGGCCCGTTCGGGCATGACGGGCACGGATAGGTCACCTCATCCACCACGTGCTTGTGGAGGTCCTCCAACCAGACGCCGGACCGTTCGGCCAGATCTTCCCGGCTACCCATGCACTCCTGGTAGCCACAGGAGTCGCACTCCCACACCGGGATGCAGCTCCCCCAGAACCGGTTGCGGGAGACCGCCCAGTCCCGGGCGTCCTCCAGCCAGTTCCCGAACCGGTTGGCCCCCACCGGCCCCGGCACCCAGTGGATCGACCCGTTCAGCTCCACCATCCGGTCGCGGATCGCCTCGACGCGCACGAACCAGGTCGGGATGGCCTTGTAGATGAGCGGCTGATCGGTGCGGTAGCAGAAGGGGTAGGAGTGGACGATCCGCTCGTTCTTCAGGAGCGCTCCAGATTCCCGAAGCAGGCCGATGATGGCGTCGGCCGCTTCGAACACATGAACCCCGGCCAGGTCGGGGGTGGCGGCGGTGAACCTCGCCTCGAGGTCGACGGGATCGACGATCACGTCCAGGTCTGCGTCCGCCAGCGCGTAGAGGTCCTCCTCGCCGTAGGCGGGCGCCATGTGGACCAGGCCGGTCCCTTCGTCGGTGGTCACCGAGGGGCTGCGAATAACCCGGAAGGCCCCGCGGGTGTGCCGATCCTCGAAGTAGGCGAAGGGCGGCCGGTAACGGACGCCGAGCAGTTCGCTGCCGGAGGCGACCGCAGCCGGCCGGCGGGCCTCGCCGAAGACCTCCTCCACCCGGCGGGCGGCCACCCAGTAGCGGTCACCGCGGTCCTCGACCGCCACGTACTCGATGTCCCGGCCGACCGCGACCGCCAGGTTGCCGGGAAGCGTCCAGGGAGTGGTGGTCCAGATGGTCAGGTAGTCGCCGGGGCGGGCCGGCCCGCTCGGGTCAGGGGCCTCGAGGATCTCCAGGCGGACCGTGATGGCGGGATCGGGGTGGTCGCGATAGCCGCCCAGGCTCACCTCGAAGTTGGACAGGGTGGTCCCGGCGGCCCACGAGTAGGGAAGTACCTTGAAGGCCCGGTAGACCAGGCCCTTGTCCCACAGGGCCCGGAATACCCACCACACGCTCTCCATGAACTCGGGGTCCATGGTCTTGTAGTCGTTCCTGAAGTCGACCCAGCGGCCTATGCGTCGGGTTATGCCCTCCCAGTCGGCGGTCGTGACCTCGACCATCCGGCGGCAGGCGTCGTTGAAGACGGTCACGCCCAGATCCTCGATCTGGCGGGGGCCCGAGATGCCGAGCTGCTGCTCGACCTCCATCTCGACCGGCAGGCCGTGGGTGTCCCAGCCGAAGCGGCGCTCCACCCGGTGCCCTCGCATGGTCCAGTAGCGGGGGACGATGTCCTTGATGATCCCGGCCAGGATGTGGCCGTAATGGGGGCTCCCGGAGGCGAACGGGGGTCCGTCGTAGAACGTGTACTCGTGCTCGCGCGGTCGCATCTCTACGGAGGCGTGGAAGGCGCCGGTCTCGTCCCAACGCTCCAGGATGCGCGCGTCGAGGGCCGGGAGGTCGAGCCCGGGAGGCACCCGGGTGAAGTCGGAGACCGGCGGGGAGTCGGGTTGGCTACCTGGCATGATCCTGGGAGTGGCTGGCGGGCGCCATCGTACCCGTAGCTGCCGGTGGTGACGGAACCCGGCGGCGGGCCGGAGCGATGCCTGCGGCTGGGTCACGGACCTGCTACCTTCAGTCGGCCCCACAGTCGCGCCCGGAGGAAGAGCGGTATGGCATCTCGCCGCAAGCTGGCCGAGTCCACACTCGCACGTTTCAAGAGGCTCCTCGAGGAGAAGGAGCGGAGCCTCGTCTCGGTGATCGCGGACCACGAAGCCGAGCGGAGCGAGGTCAGGATGGCCGAGACCGCGGCCGAGCGCAGACCCGATCCGGACTCGGCCGATGGCGGCTCGATGGCCTTCGAGTTCGAGAAGGAGTTGTCGGTGGACCGCAACAGCCGTGACCTGCTCGGCCAGGTCCGCAGCGCGCTGCAGGCACTCGAGGATGGCACCTACGGCGATTGTCGAGTCTGTGGAGGCACCATCCCGGTGGCGCGCCTCCGGGCCCTTCCGCAGACCAGCCTGTGCGTGAAGTGCGCGTCGCGGCGGCGCTGACCAGCCGACGCATCAATGCCGGCCTCCTGGGCGGGGCCGTTCTGGTAGCCGATCAGATCAGCAAGCTCTGGGCGCGAACGGCACTGGCCGACCAGAACCTCGTGATCATTCCCGGCTGGTTCCGGCTCGCGGTCACCGAGAACTCGGGGGCGGCCTTCTCCCTGTTCCAGGGTTACGGGTCCTGGTTGGGCTTGGCCGCCGTCGTGGTGGCGTTCCTGATCCTGGTAATGGTGGAGCGCACCAGGAGCACCACCGAGTTGGTGGGGTTGGGCCTGGTGCTCGGCGGGGCGATCGGAAACCTCGTCGATCGGCTCCTGGGCGGACCATGGATGTCCGGCGCGGTCACGGACTTCATCGACTTCAGCTTCTGGCCCACCTTCAACGTTGCCGACTCCTCCATCACGGTGGGCGTGGTGATCCTCGTATGGGCGGCCAGACGCATCTGACCGTCCCCGAATCCCTGGACGGCGCCCGCTTCGACCTGATCCTGGCCCGGCTGGCCGGGGTGAGCAGGGCGAGAGCCAGGCGGATGATCGAGTCCGGCGGAGCGGGGCTGTCAGCAGCCGGGCCGGACAGTGGAGACCGGCCCAGCAGCCGGCTCGGCGCAGGTGACGGCCTCTGGTTCGTGCCTCCCGAGACCGCCCCGTTGCGACCGCATCCTGTCGAGTTGGACGTCCGCTACGAGGACCGCTACCTGGCGGTGATCGGCAAGCCCGCGGGGATGGTCACCCATCCGGGGCCCGGACACGTCGAGGCGACGCTGGTATCGGCGCTTCTCCATCGTTGGCCTGAGGTCGAGGGGGTGGGTGAGTACCCGCGGTGGGGGATAGTTCACCGCCTTGACATGGACACATCGGGGGCCATCGTCATCGCCCGGCACCCGCTCGCTCACCGTCGCCTGACCGAGGCGATGGCCGCCAGGGAGGTGCGCCGCCGCTACCTCACGCTCGCCCACGGCGGCTTCGCCGTAGCCTCCGGGACGATCGAGGCGCCGATCGATCGGCGGCGGACGAGACGGTTCGTGGGTCCCGGCGGCAAGCCCGCCGTCACGCACTACCGCTGGCTGGCCACGTGGCACCGTCCCGTGCTGAGCCTGCTGGAGGTGACTCTCGAGACGGGGCGTACCCACCAGATCCGAGTGCATCTGGGCTCCATCGACCGGCCGGTGGTGGGGGATCGGGTCTACGGGCGGCCAGCCCGGGCCGGCGTCGATCCGGGCCGCGTATGGCTCCATGCCCACCGGCTCGGTCTCGTCCACCCGGTCACCCGCCAGGACCTCGACGTGGAGGTGCCCCTTCCCTCCGACCTCCGGTCGAGCCTCGAAGCCCTCGGTAGGCCCACCGAGGGAGAGGCGCCGCGGGAATAACCCCGAACAAGCCCGGTTGACGCGCCGGAGTTCGCTAGTGTTGCGGATCGCTGGGTGCCCCTGACCGGTCGACGGGTAGCGGTCAAGGATGGGGCATGGCGAGTAACGGTTTCGTCCACCTCCACGTGCACAGCGAGTTCTCGATGCTGGACGGCGCCGCGCGGATCGAGGACGCCGTAGCGGCTGTCGTGTCAGACGGCCAGCCGGCGCTGGGCCTGACCGATCACGGCGTGCTCTACGGCGCGGTCGACTTCTACCGGGCCGCCACCGCGGCGGGTATCAAGCCGATCCTCGGCGTGGAGGGATACCTGACCACCGGCTCCCGCTTCGATCGGCCCACCGGCCGCGACAACGTCCGCCATCACATCACCCTGCTGGCCGAGACCCAGACCGGCTACTCCAACCTGGTCAAGCTGGTCAGCAGGGCCTTCCTGGAGGGTTACTACTACAAGCCCCGCATGGACCACGAGCTGCTGGCCGAGTATTCCGAAGGGATCATCGCCACGAGTGGCTGCCTGTCCGGTCATGTGCCCACGCTGCTGGCCCCGGACGCGCCGCGAGAGGACGGGTACGGCGGCGGCCTGCGGGACATGGAAAAAGCCGTGGAGGCAGCCGGCCTCTACCAGGACATCTTCGGCCGGGACCGGTTCTTCATCGAGCTCCACGACCTCGGCCTGGAAAGCCAGCAGCGCATCCTTCCCGACCTGGTGGAGATCTCGCAGCGAGTCGGCGCTCCGCTCCTGGCCACCAACGATGCCCACTACACCCGCCAGGACGAGGCGGCCGCCCACGATGTCCTGCTCTGCATCCAGACGGGGTCGACTATGGGCGACCCGGACCGGAGCCTCCGTTTCGAGGGCGAGGAGTTCTATCTGAAGACCCCCCGGGAGATGCGGGACCGGTTCCCGGAGGACACCTATCCGGATGCGTGCGACAACACGCTCCTGATCGCCGAGCGCGTGAACGTGGATCTGGACTTCGACCAGCTGCTCCTGCCCCACTTTCCGGTCCCGGACGGCCACACGGCCATGTCCTACCTGCGGGAGTTGGTGACCGAGGGCGCCCGCCGCCGCTACGAGGGCGAGACCGGCGGCGAGGTCGGGCAGCGCATAGAGCACGAGATGCGGATCATCGAGGACATGGGCTTCCCCGACTACTTCCTGATCGTGTGGGACCTGGTGCGCTACGCGAGGTCGCGCCGGATCAGGGTCGGCCCGGGGCGGGGCTCGGCGGCCGGGTCGATCGTGGCGTACTCGCTGGGCATCACCGATCTGGACCCGATCGGGTACGGCCTGATCTTCGAGCGCTTCCTGAACCCCGGCCGGCGCGAGATGCCGGACATCGACATGGACTTCGACGAGCGTTTCCGGGGCGACATCATCCGGTACGCGGCCGACAAGTACGGATCCGATCACGTGGCCCAGATCGTCACCTTCTCAACGATCAAGGGGAAGCAGGCTATTCGCGACTCGGCCCGGGTCCAGGGTTTCCCGTACGCGATGGGGGACCGCCTGGCCAAGCTGATGCCGGATCCGGTCCTGGGACGGGAGGCATCGCTCGACATCTGCTTCAACCCCCCGGCCCACGATGCCGATGGGATCACCAAGGAGTGGTATGCCAACGCCGCCGGGCTGCGGGAGGACTACCGGGATAAGGAGGACGCCCGCCTGGTCCTCGACACGGCGCGGGGTCTGGAGGGGCTCCGCCGCCAGGACTCGATCCACGCCGCGGCGGTGGTGATCGCTCCCCGGCCGCTCACCGACCTGGTGCCTGTGCAGCGCAAGGGCGAGGACGCCGAGGTCGTCACCCAGTACGAGATGCATGCCATCGAGAAGCTGGGCCTGCTCAAGATGGACATTCTCGGCCTGCGCACGCTGTCGACCATCGACCGGACGCTGGATCTGATCGAACGGAGTACCGGGGACCGGCCCGACATCGACCGGGTCCCCCTGGACGATGCCGACACCTACGAGATGCTCTGCAGAGGCGACACCATCGGTGTCTTCCAGCTGGAAGGTACCGCCATGCGCTCCCTGATCAGGAGCCTACGGCCGGACCGCTTCCAGGACATGATCGCCCTCGTGGCCCTGTACCGGCCCGGGCCCATGTCGAACGACTGGCACAACGCCTACGCCAACCGCAAGAACCGGCGCAGCAAGGTGGACTATCCCCATCCGGCCACCGAGGGCGTGCTGAGCGAGACCTACGGCCTCATGATCTACCAGGAACAGGTCATGCAGATCGCCCGCGACATCGCGGGGTACTCCATGGCCGACGCCGACGCCCTCCGCAAGGCCATGGGCAAGAAGATCCCCGCCATCATGGAGCAGGAACGGGACAAGTTCGTGGCCGGCGTGGTGGCGGGCGGCAACACGCCGGAGTTCGGGGGAGAGCTGTTCGACTCGATCGAAGGCTTCGCCGGTTACGGCTTCAACAAGTCGCACAGCGCCGCCTACGGCCTGCTGGCCTACCAGACCGCCTACCTCAAGGTTCACTTCCCGGCCGAGTACATGGCCGCCCTACTCACGTCGTCGCACCGGGAGAAGGACCGTAACCGCCTGTACCTGAGCGAGTGCCGAGTGATGGGGCTGGAGGTGTCGGCCCCATCGGTAAACGCCTCCGAGAGCGACTTCACCGTCCGGGACGGCAGGATCGTGTTCGGACTGTCCGGGGTGCGGAACGTCGGGTCGGCGGTGGTGGAGAAGATCATCGAGGCCCGCCACGCCGGGGGCGCCTTCGCGGACTTCCAGGACTTCGCCAACCGGGTGGAGGCCACGGCCCTCAACAAGCGGGTGGTGGCCTCGCTGATCAGGGCAGGCGCCTTCGAAGACCTGGGGCACACCCGTCGGGGGCTGAACGAGGTGGCGGAGTTGCTGGTCGAGCGTACGCTGGCCCGGAGGCGGCACGAGGAGGCGGGCCAGTTCAGCCTGTTCGGCGGGGAAGCCGAGGTTCCGGAGTTCGACGAGGTGGCGATCCCCGAGGATGAGTGGAACAAGTTCGTCCTGCTGGCCCACGAGAAGGAGATGCTGGGCCTCTATGTGTCGGATCATCCGCTGAACGGTCTGGGCCGAGCCCTGGCCGCGCACACCAACGCGACCGTGTCCGGGCTGGCGGCGCTGGCGGACGGGGAGCGGGTGAGGGTCGGCGGGATCGTCAGCGGAATCACCCGCCGCTACACCAGCTCGGGGGAGCAGATGGCCTACTTCAACATCGAGGACCTCGACAGCTCGGTCGAGGTGGTGGTATTCGCCAAGACCCTGGCCTCGGCCGACGAGATTCTGGAGGAGGACGCCATCATGGTGGTGGAGGGCAGGCTGAGCAACCGGGATGAGGTGAAGGTCCGGGCCTTTCGGATCACCAGACCCAAGCTCGTCCCCGACAGCGACCTCAGGCTGCGCTTGGAGCCCTACCGGGCGCTGACGGATAAGGATGCCTTCACGGAGTCGCTGCGCGAGCTCAAGCAGGTGGTGTCCAACCATCCGGGGCCGGCGCCGGTCTACATCGACTTCACCGCCGGGGAGGATCGGAAGGTCTTCCAACTCGACGAGAAGGTGGAACTGTCGTCCTCGCTCTACGCCGAGGTGAGGGGCATATTCGGGGAGGCGGCCCTCGCCTGAGGCCAAGCCGTCAGCGAAAGACGCTCCGGCGTTGGTCCTTCAATGTGTGCGCCGGCATGACTCCCAGAATGTAGTGCAATACATTCTCACAATGTAGTACAGTTGTATCTCAGAATGTAGTATGGTTGATTCCTAGAATGTAGGACACGACTCCTCTCGAACGCACAGTGTTCGCGTCCTCGGCGCGACGAACGTAGGACGGGAACAACCACGGAGACCTTTGAGTTCATGGGACACGAGGAAAGCAACTCGCAGACGCTCACCATGCCCGGGTACCTTCCGCGTGTTGCCGACCGTGAGATCGAGACCGCACTCCGGCGGCGCGGCGCGGTGCTCGTCGAGGGTTGCCGAACGAGTGGTAAGACGTGGGCGGCGCGCAATGTCGCCCGCAGCGAGGCTCGCCTTGACGATGAGGCAACCCTGTTGATGGCTGAGGCGGACCCCGCGGCCGTGTTGCGGGGTGCCACACCCCGGTTGCTTGACGAGTGGCAGAACACGCCCTGGCTATGGAACAGGGTGCGGCGCGAGTGCGACGACCGGGCGCGGTTCGGGCAGTTCGTCCTCACCGGCTCCGCAGTTCCCCACGACGACATCACCCGCCATACCGGAGTGGGTCGCATAGCCCGCGTGTTGATGCGGCCGATGTCGCTCTACGAGTCGGGTCATTCCACCGGTGCCATGTCCCTGCGGCGTCTGCTCGAGGGTGAGGCCACATCCTCCCTGCCGCCGGGTGTTGGGCTGCGCGATGTGGCCTCGGCCATTTGCACCGGAGGATGGCCCGGCAGCCTGGAGCTGGAGGAAGCCGATGCTCGTTCGTCGGTGGCCGACTACGTAAGCGAGGTCGTCCGTGTGGATATCCCCTCGGCGAGCGGCGTGAGGCACCGGCCGGTGGCTGTAAGGAGGCTGATGCGATCTCTGGCGCGCCACGTCGCGACGGAAGCGAGGACGAGCACGCTCGTCTCGGACGTCGGCGGTAAGAGCGTCTCGGGCCGTTCCACCGTCAACGCCTACCTGGAGGCCTTGGAGCGCGTGTTCCTGGTGGAGAATCAGCCCGCCTGGTCGGTCGGCCTCCGTTCCCGCGCCACCCTGAGAAGGGCGCCCAAACGTCATTTCGTCGACCCTTCCCTGGCTGCCTCCATGCTGCGTGCGTCGCCTGAGCGGATCCTGGCCGATCCGAGCACCTTCGGTCTGCTGTTCGAGTCGCTGGTCGTGCGCGACCTCCGTATCTACAGCCAGCCCGATCGAGGCGAGGTATTCCACTACCGCGATGACACCGGTCTCGAGGTCGACGCCGTCATCGAGCGGGACGACGGCAGGTGGATAGCAGTCGAGGTCAAGCTGAGCCCTGCTCCCGATGTGGTGGATGAAGCCGCCAAGTCTCTGCTGCGTCTACGTGACAAGGTGGCCGGGAACCGGGTCGAGGATCTGGCGGTGCTCATGGTGGTCACCTCCACCGGCCCCGCCTACCGTCGATCTGACAGCGTCCAAGTGGCGCCTATCACGGCGCTCGGACCTTAAGACATCCGTCTAGATGCCTAGGCAGGCGCGCGCCACCTCTTCCCATCCGGCGGCGAGGGGCGAGATCACGTCCATGTGGTCGGCCTCCGGCACCTCGACCAGGCGGGATCTGTCGCCTGCCGCCAAGGCCGCCTCGACGAAGCGGCGGCTCTGGTCCGGCGCTACCGACCGGTCCATGAGGCCGTGCACCGCCACCGTCGGGACACCGGAGGGGAGGGCGCGGATGGGGTCGACCACCGGGAGGCGAGCGTGCCCGCCGTCACCCAGGAAGGCCGAGATGATCTCGTCGAAACCGGAACCGGCATTCCCCAGGTCGAGCATCCCCGCCAGCGCGACGAAGCCGGCTGGACGCACTGAGGCGTTCTTGGCGGCGAAGAACCCCAACTGGGCGCCGGCGGAGTGCCCGATCACCGTCACCCGGTCCAGGTCGAGTCCGTGGTCGCCGGAGATGGAGGACAGGGCGCCGACCGCGGCGGAGACGTCCGCCATGGAGTCACGCCAACCGCCCACCGGCGGGATCCGCCGGTACTCGACATTCCACGTGGCCGTTCCCCTCGCGGCCAGGTCGACCGCGGCCCCGTCCATCAGATCGCGGGTGTAGGGGTCGGTCCACCCGCCACCGTGGACCAGGACCGCCACCGGGTGGGGTCCGGGACCATCGGCGAGGCGCAGATCGGCCACCTGGTCGGGGTGCGGTCCGTAGGGCAGCGTGACAGGTGGATGCACCTTCCGGTAGTGGAGGTGGGAGATGGCGTCCAGGTAGCCGGCGACACCCCGGCCGAAGATCTGGTACACGCAGGCCGGCTCGGTCACCGAGATGCGCCGCCACGGCTCGCGTTCCCGGACGTTGGAGATATGGATCTCGACAGTGGGGATCCCGACCGCCTCTATGGCGTCGTGGAGGGCATAGCTGGTATGGGAGTACGCGCCGGGGTTGAACACGATCCCGTCAGCGGTCTCCCGCGCGGCGTGGATGGCGTCGATCAACTCTCCCTCGTGATTGGACTGGAATTCCTCGAGGCGATGACCGAGCCGGCCCGCGTGCGCGTGGCACTGCTCGGCCACGTCTTCGAGCGTGTCCGAGCCGTAGACCTCCGGGGCGCGCCTGCCCAGGAGGTTGAGGTTGGGGCCGTTAAGCAGGAGGATTCGCATGGTTACCAGAGCGTAGGCGGGTCGGGGCGCCAGTTGGGATGATTAGTTCCCCCGACGCCGCGAGCCGGGTGATCACCACACCACCCGGCCACCGGGAGCGGCACCGCCCGGGCGGTACACTCGGGCCGGGGAGACGATGCGGTGAGAGACGGCAACATAGGCTTCGGCCTGGTCGGGACCGGTATGTCGGGTGGCTTCATGGCCAAGGAACTCGACTTCGTCGATGGCGGCGAGCTGGTGGCGGTGTGCAGCCGGAACGAGTCCAACGTCCGGGGATTCGCCGAGGCCCACGACGCCAGGCACTGGTTCACCGATTACCGGCGGTTGGTGGAGCACGATGATGTCGATGTGGTGGTCGTCTCGGTTCCCACCGGTCTGCACGCCGAGGTGACGATCGCCGCCTCGAACTCCGGCAAGCATGCCTTGGTGGAAAAGCCCCTTGACACCACGCTGGAGAGGGCTGATCGGATGATCCGCGTCTGCCGGGCGAACAACACCAAGCTCGGGGTGGTCTTCCAGATGCGTTTCGGTGTGGTGGCCCGCACCCTCAAGGAGGCGGTCGACTCGGGTCGTCTGGGGCGGGTGTTCCTGAGCGACGCGGTTGACAAGTCGAGCCGGACGGCTGCCTACTACGACTCTGCCGCCTGGCGGGGAACCGAAGCGCTCGAGGGCGGGGGCTGCCTGATGACCCAGTCCATCCACATAATCGACCTGCTGCAGCATCTGATGGGACCGGTGCGGTCTGTGATGGGACGGGTGGCCACCCAGTTCCACGACATCGAGGTGGAGGACACCGCCACCGCGGTGGTCAGTTTCACCAACGGCGCTATGGGGATCATCGAGAGCACTTCCTCGGTCCGGACCGCTCTCAAGTCCCGGATCGAGCTGCACGGCGAACTTGGCACCGTGGTCGCCAACGCCCAGTACGACAGGTTCCTTGTCTGGGACGTGGACGGTGACGAGGGTCGGGTGGAGGTGGACCCGGACTTCGGGTTGACCGACATCGACGATCCCTGGGCCTACCCGCAGACCCGCCATCGGATCCAGCTCCAGGACATGGTCGACGCTATCCGCGAGGATCGTGATCCGGTGCTCACCGGTGAGGACGCCCGGGTGTCGCTGGCCATCATCACGGCCATCTATGACTCTTCCCGGCAGGGCAGGGAGGTCTTCCTGGACTCCTACCGGCCGGGGAACCCCGTCCCCTGAACCCTCAGACTGGGCCGTAATCGAGGACCGACGACCGTCCTGCGATGGCCACGACACGCACAAGCAACGACTTGCCGTCCGCGTCCATCAGGTGCAGATCCTCATCTCCGGGGAGGACTTGTGGCGCAGTTCGGTCCGCGCTCCTGTCTTTGGGAGCAGGAGGCCGCGGGTTCGAATCCGGCTGCCCGACCCTGCCGATATAGTACAATCGAGTAGTACAGATCAGCAGGGAGGCGTCCCGTGTCAGCCGCCGCCAAGTCCTCAGCGGTCCCCGATTCGATCCCGTTCTCGGAATTCCGGGCGAACTGCTCTCGCATCTTGGACCAAGTAGAGGAAACCGGCAACCCCATCACCGTCACAAAGAACGGACGTCCGGTGGCCTCGATAACGCCCTGCCCGAAGCAGCCTACGAGTTTTTGGGACCGGCTTGGTGAGATTGTCAAAGTAGAGCCGGGCGCAGATATCGACAACATAGGAGAAGCAGAGTGGGGCGCCGATTGGTGCCCCACCCATGAGGTGACCGGCTGATGCCGGCCCTGCTGCTGGACACCAACGTTGTCCTGCGATCGGACCAGCATCGCAAGCACGAGGTGAGCCGGGCAGCAACAGAGCTGATTGACGCCGCCGCCGCTAATGGAGAGGCAGCCCTCAGTTCCATAACCTTCCTGGAAGTCGCCACGCTCGCAGAGAGAGGCAGAATCAGCGTTGACGCCGAAGAGTTGTACCGGTATGTCATTCAGAACGGAATCCGGGTGATCCCGCTGGACGCACGTATGGCCATGCGGGCCGGGCGACTGCCAGGAGAGGGGTATCCGGGCCGCGACCCCGCCGACCGCATGATCGTCGCCACAGCGATACTCGCCGGATGCGACCTCATCACGATGGACCGGGAAATGATTGCCTGGAACGGCCCCTTGCGGGTCATCGACGCCCGCGCCTGACCCCGCCGGCTGCCGTGTAGCTGGTACGAATAGCCGAGGGGGGAAGTGAGCGGCTCAGCACGTTAGATCGGCGTCGCTCTTAAGATCGACTTGTACAGCAGGAGGTCCCGATCTTTCACGACTTCGGTGGGGGATGGTGGTCGTACGTACGCCATGACCGGGACCAGCGCGGTCCCGAGATCGATCGGGCGTTACTACGACGGGTCTTCGCCTACGGGATGCCCTACCGGATGTTGCTGGTGGGCGTCCTGGTCACCATCCTCCTGGTATCGGGCCTCACGGTGGTGCCGCCGCTCCTGATCCGCGACCTGGTCGACAACGCCATCCCGGCCGCCGATGTGCGGCGGCTGACCCTGCTGGGTGGCGCCATGGTGGTCGTGCCGCTCATCAGCGTGTCGGTGGGCGCACTCCAGCGGTGGATGAGCGCCAAGGCGGGGGAGGGGATCATCTACGACCTGCGCCGGGCCCTGTACACCCACCTACAGGGCATGTCGCTGCGGTTCTTCACCGAGACCAAGACCGGCGAGCTGGTGTCCCGCCTCAACAACGACGTGGTCGGCGCCCAGACCGCCATCACCGGCACCTTCGTCACCATCGTGTCGAACGTGGTCTCCGTGGTGGCCATCCTGGCGGTGATGATCCAGGCGGAGTGGCGCCTCACCCTCCTGGCTGTGGCCGCGCTGCCGCTCTTCGTCTATCCGGCCCGCCGGGTCGGGCAGATGCTCCGCGCCATCACCCGACGCCAGATGCGGCACAACGGGGTGATGTCGACCGTCCTCAACGAGACCTTCAACGTGAGCGGAGCCTTGCTGGTCAAGCTGTTCGGCCGCCGCAACGAGGAGATGGCCCGCTTCTCCGCCGAGGCCCGCATGGTCCGCGACCTCGGCGTCCGGTCCGCGGTGGTGGGGAGATGGTTCTTCGCCGCCCTCGGGTTGGTGGGCGCCATCGGCACCGCCGCTGTCTTCTGGGTGGGCGGTTACCTGGTCATCCAGGGCACCATGAGCCTGGGCACGGTCATCATGTTCTCGACCCTCCTGGTACAGCTCTACGGGCCGCTGTCGGCCATGTCCAACGCCCGGGTGGAGTTCGCCACTTCCCTGGTCTCGTTCGAGCGGGTCTTCGAGGTGCTGGACCTCCGCCAGGAGATAGTGGAGCGTAAGGACGCCACCGACCTCCGGCCCGTGAGCGGGACGGTGGAGTTCGACGAGGTGTACTTCCGGTACGGGCAGACCGGAGCGGCCGGGTTGACGGCGATATCCGGATCCGGCGGGCCGGACGAGCCTTCCCCGCGCCCGCCGTCTCCCACCCGGCGCTGGGCGCTGGAGGATGCCGACTTCCGGATCGAGGCGGGCGAGGTTGCGGCGCTGGTCGGGCCGTCGGGGGCCGGAAAGACCACGGTGAGCTATCTCATCCCCAGGCTGTACGACGTGAGCCGGGGATCGGTGCGGATCGACGGGGTGGACGTGCGCGACGCCACCACCGAGTCGCTCGAGCGCTCCGTGGGCGTGGTCACCCAGGAGACCTTCCTGTTCCACGACTCGATCGCAGCCAACCTGAGGTATGCCAAGCCGGACGCCACGGAGGAAGAACTCGTAACGGCAGCCCGGGCCGCCAACATCCATGACTTCGTGGCCGGCTTGCCGGATGGCTACGAGACCGTCGTGGGGGAGCGGGGCTACCGCCTCTCCGGCGGCGAGAAGCAACGGATCGCCCTGGCACGGGTGATACTCGAGGACCCGCGCATCCTCATCCTCGACGAGGCCACCGCTCATCTCGACTCGGAGTCCGAGGCCCTGATCCAGGAGGCTCTGGAGCGGGTGATGGTGGGCCGCACCTCGCTCGTCATCGCCCACCGCCTGTCGACGGTCCGAGCCGCCGACCGGATCCTGGTGCTCGACGGTGGCCGGTTGGTCGAGCAGGGCACCCACGAGGTCCTGTTGGAGAAGGACGGCCTCTACGCCCGGATGTACCGCACCCAGTTCCTCGGCAAGGGATCGGGAGAGCGGGTCAGGCCCCCAGCATTCGAGACACCAGCGGGAAACGGTGGGCGAGAAGCAGGACCGAGCCGTCCTGGCACACCCACAGGTGCTCGTTCGCCCTGAACCAGCGGTGCGGCGGTATGGCGTCCATAGTGGATCGGTCGGAGGAGTCGGGGGGTCGGAAGGCCATGACCTCGCCGGCCGGGGCGCCGATCGCCTCCACCCGGCCGACCAGGCGGTAGTCGGCGAA
>WTGW01000232.1:0-14759 GCA_011523395.1 Acidimicrobiia bacterium | reverse complement strand
GAGGCCGAGCCGATCCAGCGCTTCCCGGTCAAGTTCTACCTGGTCGCCATCCTCTTCGTCATCTTCGATGTCGAGATAATCTTTCTGTTCGCCTGGGCGTCGGTGTTCGGGACGCTGGGCTGGGGCGGGGTCGCCGCGATCGCCATCTTCACCCTGCTGATCGTCGAGACCCTCGGCTACGTGTGGAAGCGCGGCGCACTGGACTGGAACGTGTCGCGGCGCGCCCGGTACCGGCCGTCCGCGGATGCCCCGGTGGGCGAGCCGGCGGCCTGATGGCTCGACTGACCGCTCCTCCGCAGCTCCTGACCACCACGCTGGGGAAGGCCATCCGGTGGTCTCAGCAGCAGTCGATGTGGCCCGCCACCTTCGGCCTGGCCTGCTGTGCCATCGAGATGATGGCCACCGGCACCGCCCACAACGACCTGGCCCGATTCGGCATGGAGGTGTTCCGGGCGTCTCCCCGCCAGGCCGACCTGATGGTGGTGGCCGGCCGGGTATCCCAGAAGATGGCCCCGGTCCTGCGCCAGGTGTACGACCAGATGGCGGATCCCAAATGGGTGATCTCGATGGGCGCCTGCGCCTCGACCGGAGGCATGTTCAACAACTATGCCCTGGTCCAGGGCGTCGATCAGATCGTCCCCGTCGACGTATACGTACCGGGATGCCCGCCGGGCCCCCAGTCGCTGATGCACGGGATACTCACCCTGCAGGACAAGGTGGTGTCGGGGGAGTTGGCTCGTTGATGTCCGGCGACAGCTCGCCCGGTCCCCCAGCCGCCGCCGACGAGGTGCTGGCCAGCCTCAGCGAGGCGGTTCCCTCCGCCGAGGCCGGCCACTCCGTGGGCGATCATGTCATACGCGTGCCGGCCGAGGATCTGGCCAGGCTCGCCGGGGCGGCCCTCGACCACGGATTCGAGATGTGTTCGGACATCACCGTGGTCGATTACCTGGGAAAGCGGAGGGTCCGGTTCGAGGTGGTGGTCAACCTGCTGTCCGTGCAGCACAACCGCCGTCTCCGCATACTCGTGCCGGTCCCGGAGGGCGATCCCGAAGTGCCGTCCTTGGTTCCGGTCTATCCGGGCGCCAACTTCCTCGAGCGGGAGGCGTACGACATGTTCGGCATCCGCTTCGCGGGCCATCCCGATCTCACCCGCATCCTGATGCCCGACGACTGGATGGGCCATCCCCTCCGCCGCGACTTCGAGGTGGGCGCCGTCCCCGTCCAGTTCAAAGCCTCCCCCAGGGTGACATGATGGCCGAGCCGACCGCCACCACCGACATCTGGGTGTCCGGCACCGAAGCTCCGGAGGTCTCCGAGTGGATGGTGGCCGGGACCGACGAGGGCGCTCAGGAGATGGAGCGCGACGAGACGGCCGAGAGGAGCGTCGAGCAGCGGGGATCCCGCGTTGTGGACGACTGGGTGGTCGACGACAGCGTCGATGACGACGAGCGGATGATCGTCAACATGGGGCCCCAGCATCCGTCCACCCACGGGGTGTTGAGGCTCAACATCGAGTTGGAAGGTGAGATCGTCCGCAGGGTCAAGCCGATCATCGGATACCTCCACACCGGTATGGAGAAGACCGCCGAGACCCTGACCTTCCTCCAGGGCGGCACCAACGTCACCCGCATGGACTATCTGGCGCCCCTCCACAACGAGCTCTGCTACTCGCTGGCGACGGAGAAGCTGTTGGGCGTGGAGATCCCGCCGCGCGCCCAGGCCATCCGGATCCTGATGACCGAGCTGAACCGGGTGTCCTCACACCTGGTCGCCACCGCCACCAACGGTATGGACATCGGCGCGCTCTCGATGATGATGTACGGCTTCCGGGAACGGGAGCTGATCCTGGCCTTCTTCGAGAAGACCACCGGACTGCGGATGAACCACAACTACATCCGTCCGGGCGGCGTGGCGGCCGACCTGCCGGACGGGTGGGAGGAGGACGTGGCCGAGATCCTGGAGAGGATCCCGCTGGCCATGCGGGACTACGAGGACCTCCTGAAGGAGAACCCCATCTGGCTGGGCCGTACCCGCGGAGTCGGGATCATCACCGCGGACGAGTGCCTGGCCTACGGTGTCACCGGCCCGACCCTGCGGGCGGCGGGAGTGCCGTGGGATCTGCGCAAGGCCCAGCCCTATTCAGGGATCGAAGCCTACGAGTTCGACGTGGTGACCGGGAGCCGCGGGGACGTCTACGACCGCTACCGGGTCCGGATCGGTGAGATGCACCAGTCGTTGCGCATCATCGAACAGGTGGTCGACACCATGCCCAGCGGTGACTACAAGACCGCCGACCGCAAGGTGTCACCCCCTCCGAGGCAGCGCATCGACGAGTCGATGGAGGCCCTCATCCATCACTTCAAGATATACACCGAAGGTTTCAAGGTCCCGGCCGGGGAGACATATGTGGCGATCGAGGCGCCGAGGGGGGAACTGGGCTGCTACCTGGTGTCCGACGGGAGCGGCGCGCCGTTGCGCATGCACACCCGGGCGCCCTCCTTCTCCAACCTCCAGGCTCTTCCGATCATGATGGCGGACTCGTTGGTGGCCGACACCGTGGCCTGCATAGCGTCGCTGGACCCGGTTATGGGCGATGTGGACCGGTAGGCGGCGATGACGTACGCCTGGTCGGAAGCCGCCGAGGAACGGGCCCGGCAGGTCATCGCCCGCTACCCCCGGCGCCGCTCCGCGATCATGCCTCTTCTCTACATCGCCATGAAGGAGGATCTGGACCGGGGCGCGGACCGGCTCACCGAGGACGGCATGCGCCGGGTGGCGGAGTTGGTGGGCGTGACCCCCGCCCAGGTGGTGGCGGTGGCCAGCTTCTACACGATGTACAAGCGGGACCGGGTCGGCAAGTACCTGGTATCGGTCTGCACGTCTATCTCGTGCTGGCTCGACGGCGCCGACGCGGTGCTCCATGCGGTCGAGTCCGAGGCCGGGGTCCCGTCCGGCCATACCGACCGCGACGGAGCGATCACCCCCGAGCACGTCGAATGCATCGGCGCCTGCGGAGGGGCTCCCGCGGTCCAGGTCAACTACGAGTTCGTGGAGGGGGTCACGCCCGCCAAGGCGAGGGAGATGGTGCGCTGGCTCCGGTCCGAGGAGCCCGGTGCGGTGACCGGCGACGAGCTCCAGGACAGGTTCGGCGGGCGGACCGCGTTCCCCTGGGCCATACCCGAACCGGCGGGTGTCGCCGGACCGGTCCCGGCCTGCGCATCCCTGGGAACGGCGGTTCCGTCCAACGGCCACGTTCCCGACCTGGACACGTCGAGCACGGTGGGGAACGGCGACCTCCCGATGATCCTCACCGACCGGATGAACCGCCATCCGCTCAACAGCCACGCGCTGTCCACCTACGAGGCCACCGGGGGTTACTCCGCGCTCCGAAGGGTGCTCGGCGACCCGGGCATGACCCCTGCCGAGATCACCGACGACATCAAGGCCTCCATGCTGCGGGGCCGGGGCGGGGCCGGGTTCCCGGCGGGTGTCAAGTGGAGTTTCCTGGCGCCGGCCCGCCCGTCCTACCTGGTGGTCAACGCCGACGAGTCGGAGCCCGGCACCTTCAAGGACCGCCAGCTCATGGAGCGTGATCCGCACCAGATGATCGAGGGCATCGTGATCTCCTCCTACGCGACCGACGTGAACCACGCCTTCGTGTACGTCCGGGGCGAGTACCCGAAGGCGGCCCGGCGGGTGGAGGCCGCGGTCGAGGAGGCCTACCGGGCCGGGTATCTCGGCCGGGACATTCTCGGATCGGGTTACGACCTCGAACTGACCGTCCACCTGGGCGCCGGCGCCTACATCTGCGGGGAGGAGACCGCCCTGCTCAACAGCCTGGAGGGCAAGCGGGGTGAGCCCCGGATCAAGCCGCCCTACTTCCCTGCCGCCAAGGGGCTCTACATGATGCCCACCATCGTGAACAACGTGGAGACCCTGTCCAACGTTCCCTGGATCATCATGGAGGGCAGCGCCGCCTATGCCGCCATCGGCCCCGAGGGCTCGCCCGGCAAGCGGATGTGCTCAATCTCCGGCCATGTCAACCGTCCGGGCAACTACGAGATCGTGGAGGGTCTGACCTGGCGGGAGCTGATCTTCGAACTGGCGGGTGGCATCCGCGACGGCAACCGGCTCAAGGCCTGGGTGCCGGGTGGGGCCTCCGCTCCCTGGTTCGTCCCCGAGCTTCACCTAGACACCGAGGTGACCAAGGAGGCGATCGACGGGCACGGATCGATGACCGGCTCCGGAGCGGTCATCGTGATGGACCACACCACCGACATGGTGGCGGCCGCCGAACGCCTGGTGCGGTTCTTCGCCCACGAGTCCTGCGGGCAGTGCACCCCGTGCCGCGAGGGAACCGTCTGGATCGACCTGATCCTGCGCCGCATCATGGACCGCCAGGGCCGCCCGGTGGACGCCGACCTGCTGCTGGACGTGTCCGACAACATCTCGCCCGGGCTCCAATGGCCCCCCGCCATGACCACCATCTGCCCGCTCGGGCCCTCGGCGGTCTCTCCGGTCGTGTCCCTCCTCCAGTATTTCCGCGACGAGGTGGACAGCTACCTGGAGCAGGCCGACCTGCTGGCGCAGGCCAACCTGGTGCCCGTGTCGATCGGCGGCGTGAGATGAGCGGGGACGACCGGACGATGGTCGGCCTGACGATCGACGGCGTAGAGGTGGAGGCTCCCGCCGGAGAGCTGCTGATCAAGGCCGCCGAGGACAACGGCGTCTACATCCCGCGCTTCTGCTGGCACCCTCGGATGAACCCGGTGGGGATGTGCCGGATGTGCCTGGTCGAGATCGAGACCCCCCGGGGCAGGATCATCGTTCCCTCGTGCGTGCAGCCGGTCAACGACGGGATGGTGGCTTACACCGAGTCGGCCCCTGCCAAGAAGGCTCAGGAAGGAGTGCTCGAGTTCCTCCTAGCCAACCATCCGCTCGACTGTCCGGTGTGCGACAAGGGCGGTGAGTGCCCACTCCAGGACCAGACCATGTCGTACGGGCCCGGAGAGAGCCGTTTCGTCGAGGAGAAGCGCCACTTCGCCAAGCCGGTGCCGATCAGCGACCTGGTCCTGCTCGACCGGGAACGCTGCATCCTCTGCGCCCGCTGCACCAGGTTCTCGGATGAGATCTCGGGGGATCCGCTGATCGAGTTCCAGGGCCGCAGCGGCCATACCCAGGTACTCACCTTCCCGGACGAGCCGTTCAACTCCTACTTCTCCGGCAACACCGTGGAGATCTGCCCGGTGGGGGCCCTGACCGCCGTTCCCTACCGCTTCCGGGCCCGACCCTGGGACCTCACGATCGGTGAGAGCACCGGGACCGTGCACACCGAGGGCGCCGGTATCTCGGTACACGTGTCCCAGAACCGCGTGCTCCGCTTCCTGGGTCTCGACATCGACGCCACGAACCAGGGATGGCTGTCCGACAAGGAGCGCTTCGGCTTCGAGTTCATCGGTTCTCCGGAGCGGCTCCGCACCCCGCTGATCAAGGACGGCGACGGCTTTCGCGAGGCCGGGTGGGGCGAAGCCCTCGACCTGGTGGCGGAGCGGCTCCGCGCGGCGATCACGAACGGCGGCGGCGCGTCGGTGGCGGCACTGGGTGGGGCTCGGGGCACCAACGAGGACGCCTACGCCCTGTCCAAGTTCATGCGGGTCACGGTGGGGTCCAACCACCTCGACGCGGGGCTCGGCGACGGCCTCCCCGCCCGTTTTCTCACCGGACTGGCGGGTCGGGGCCGGATCGATGACCTCGAGACCGCCCGGACCATCCTGCTGTGGGGTCCCGACCTCAAGGAGACCCACCCCGTCCTCTACCTGAGGGTGCGGCGCGCCGCCCAGGAACTGGGCGCCACGCTTATCGTGGTCCATCCCCGCCGGACCGGGCTGGACGACCGGGCCGACCACAAGCTGACCTACCGGCCCGGGGAGGGCGCACAGCTCCTGGAGCGGCTGAAGGCCGGCGGCGGGGAGTTCCAGGCCGTGCGGGAGGCGCTGGACCGGGGCCCCCTGGTAGCGCTGGTGGGGCGTCCCGGGCTGGCCGAGGATCCCCGCCTGGCCGAGTCGGTGGCGGCGTTCGCCCGGTCCCTCGATGCGTCCATGCTCCCGCTGGTCCACCGCGGCAACACGTTCGGAGCGCTCGACATGGGGGTGGCCCCCGACCTGCTCCCGGGCCGCCTACCGGTCGAGGGCGCGGCGGGACGCCTGGTCGACGCCTGGGGCGCCATTCCGCCGGGTCCCGGCCTGGACGCGGTCGGGATAGCCGCCGCCTGCGGCGCGGGGGAGATCGAGGTGCTCCTCCTGTACGGCGCCGATCCGGTCCGCGACCTGGTGGGCTTCGACGGATCCGCCGCCCTGTCAGGAGCAGGCTTCGTGGTGGCGATGGACCTCTTCCTCACCGACTCCTCCCGCCGGGCCGACGTGGTGCTCCCCGCCCTGGGCTTCGGGGAGAAGAAGGGCACGGTTACCAACCTGGAGGGCCGCGTCCAGATGGTCAACCGGTTGGTGCCCGGGCCCGGACAGGCGCGGGCCGACTGGTCGGTCCTGGACGATCTGGCGGACCGCCTCGGCCGCCCGCTCGGCCTGGGCTCCGAGCGGGACATCGCCGACGAGATCTCCCGGCTGGCGCCTGCCTACGCCGGCATCACCTGGGACCACCTCGAATGGGAGGCGCAGGAAGGCGAGGTGGCCCCGATGGACCCCGCCGACCAGCCGTTCGTCCACGAGCCCCGTCACCAGGAGCTCAACGGCCGGCTCGACGGGCACACTCTCCATCTGGCCCGCACCCTCTATGACGACGGCGTGCTGTTGCGGCACTGCCCCTCCCTGGCGCCCCTGGCACCGGGGGCGGGCGCCTACCTGACCCCTGCCCACGCCGCCTCGCTGGCGGTGGCGGAGGGTGATGAGGTGGTGGTCCGGATCGGCGGCCAGACGGTGCGGTTGCCGGCGCGGATCGACCAGAGCCTGGCGGAGCGCGCGGTCTACATTCCCTTCAACCAGCCCGGCATGGGAGCTGTGGACAACTCGCTCGACGTCAGCGTCTCGGCGAGGGAGCCGTCCTGATGGACTGGATCGATCTGGGTCTGGTAGCGCTGCGCGTGGTGGTCATCTTCGGGCTGCTCCAGGTCGTGACCATCCTCCTCATCTGGTTCGAGCGCAAGGTGGTGGCCGACATGCAGAACCGGGTCGGCCCTGACCGGGCCGGTCCGTTCGGGATACTCCAGACCGTGGCGGACGGTGTGAAGCTGTTCTTCAAGGAGCAGGTGACGCCCCGCAAGGTAGAGCTCGGCCTCTACCTGGCCGCGCCGATGCTGGCGGCCGTCCCCGCCTTCCTGATGTTCATGGTGGTGCCCTTCGGCCGTCCCGTCCGGATCAACCTGGGCGGTGAGGACCGGCTGATCCCCATCCAGGGCGCCGACCTCAACATCGGGCTGCTCTACGTGCTGGCCATGTCGTCGGTGGCCGTCTACGCGGTGGTGCTGGCCGGCTGGTCCTCGGGATCCAAGTACCCGTTGCTGGGCGGGGTGCGGGCCACCGCCCAGGCCATCTCCTACGAGGCGGCCATGGGCCTGGCGCTGGTGCCGGTGGTGCTCTTCACCGGATCGCTGCGGCTATCCGAGATCGTGGCCGCCCAGTCGGGGAGCCTGACCTTCTTCGACAGGGCGATCGCCCTCCCGGCCTGGAACGTGATCGTTCTCGCTCCCTCGTTCCTGATCTTCTTCATCGCCGCGGTCGCCGAGACCAACCGGGCCCCCTTCGACCTGGTCGAGGCGGAGCAGGAGATCGTGGGCGGGTTCCACACCGAGTACTCCGGGTTGCGCTTCGCGCTGTTCTTCCTGGCCGAGTACATCAACATCTTCACCATGTCGGGCCTGGCCGTGACCCTGTTCCTGGGAGGCTGGTCCGGACCCACCTGGGACGGCTCGGTGCCGCTGCTGGTGAGCGCCATCCTCCCGACCGTCTGGTTCTTCCTGAAGGTGGTGGTGTTCCTGTTCATTTTCGTATGGCTGCGGGCCACGCTCCCGCGCCTCCGTTACGACCAGCTGATGACCCTCGGCTGGAAACGGCTCATACCGGCCTCGCTGGTGTGGCTGTTCTTCATCGGGGGAGCGATGGCTGTCCGCCAGTTCGGGCTTCCATGGGGGTGATATGGGACCGGTAGAGGCTTTCCTGCGAGGAATGGCGGTGACCGGCCGCCAGTTCATCGCCACCATCACCGGAAGGGGTCTGGTGACCACCCAGTACCCGAAGGTGATGCGGGAGAAACCGCAGCGCTTCCACGGCCGTCACGTCCTCAACCGCTACGAGGACGGCATGGAGAAGTGCATCGGTTGCGAGCTGTGCGCCGGGGCCTGTCCGGCCCGCTGCATCTACGTTCGGGGAGCCGACAACCCGCCGGACGACCCCGTGAGTCCCGGCGAGCGCTTCGGGTTCGTGTACGAGATCAACATGCTGCGCTGCATCTTCTGCGGCCTGTGCGTCGAGGCCTGCCCCACCGAGGCCATCACCCACACCCAGCTGTTCGAGATGTCGACCACCAACCGTGACGACGCCATATACACCAAGACCGAGTTGCTGGTGGACGAAGACGGCCAACCCAACCACATGTTCGACACGGACCGGTTCGCCGACTTCGGCGAGCTGGCCAAGGCGGACGGATGGCTGCGGGCCACGGCGCCCCAGGGCCGGGCCTCGTACGAGGGCCGGGTGGCCTGGTCCGGATCGGCGGGCGTGGGTGTCCGACCGCCGGAGCGTGGCCAGTCCGAGCTTCCCGACCAGGACCGTGCGGACTCAGAGGACGCTGACGGCTGATGGTGGAGCTGGTCATCTTCGCGCTCATGGGGGCGGTGGCGTTGGCAGGCGCCATCGGTGTGGTCCGGGCTCGCAACCCCGTGTACGGGGCGATGGGCCTGATGGCCACGCTCTTCGCCCTGGCGGTCTTCTACGTGGTCCACCTGGCGCACTTCGTGGCGGTGGTGCAGGTGATCGTGTACGCCGGAGCGGTCATCACCCTGTTCCTCTTCGTGATCATGTTCGTGGGCGTGGACCGGGCCGAGGACCTCACCGAGAAGCTGGCGGTGCAGCGACCGGTGGCGCTGATCGTCCTGGTGGGGGTGGTGGTGGCGGCCGGCGCGCTGGTGGTCACCGGCCAATTCGACTGGGTGATCACCTCCGGTGAGCCCCAGGTGGTACGGGGGACCATCGAGGAGATCGGCGAGAACCTCATCTCGGTGGGTCCGCCGTCCGGCCGCGAGGCCTCGAGGTGGTTGCTGCCGTTCGAGGCCACGTCGCTGTTGCTGATCGTCGCGGCCGTGGGGGCGATAGCGCTGGCCTTCTACCGCCCGCGACGCAAGGACGAGGCATCCGACAGCCGGGACGCCGGCCCCGGGTCAGGACCGGGTCCATGATCGTCACCGCCGGCTGGTACATGACGCTCGCCGCAGTCCTGTTCCTCATCGGGGCGGGTGGGCTGCTGCTCCGCAACAACGCCCTCGTCATGTTCATGTCCGTGGAGTTGATGCTCAACGCGGTCAGCCTGACCTTCGTGGCGGCGGCCCGCGCCCACGGTGACATCGGGGGGCAGATGGCCGTGCTGTTCGTGCTGGTGGTGGCGGCGGCCGAGGTGGCGGTCGGCCTGGCCATCATCGTGTCGATCTTCCGATCCCGCCGAACCGCCTCGGTGGACGAGCTCTCGGAGTTGTCGGGATGAGCCGCGCCCGCGGGGAGGGTGGTCCGGCCGGCTGCTCCACGCCTCCGGCGCGGCGGCCGGTGCGAGGGGCGCCGTGACCGGATACCTCTGGGTCGTCATCGCCCTGCCGCTGGCCGGTGCTCTGTTCAACCACTTCTTGGGACGCCGGATCGGGGAGCCCCGCGCGGCCGGCCCGGCCATCCTGGCGGTGCTCGGATCCTTCGCCTACGCGGCCGTGGCGGCCCGCGACTTCTTCATCTCTGCCGACGCCTCGGAAGAAGCGGTGGCGGTGGTGCACCTGTTCGATTGGATACCGGGCCTGGGCGCCAAGGCCGAGCTGCTGTGGGATCCCCTCTCGGCCACCATGACCCTGGTCGTCACCGGCGTGGGCGCCCTCATCCACATCTACTCGGTTGGGTACATGCATGGCGATCCCCGGTTCGGCCGCTTCTTCACCTACCTGAACCTGTTCATCGCCTCGATGCTGATCCTGGTGCTTGCCAACAACTTCGCCCTCCTGTTCGTGGGTTGGGAGCTGGTGGGCCTCTGCTCCTACCTCTTGATCTCCTTCTGGTACACGCGCCCCTCGGCCGCCGCGGCCGGCAAGAAGGCGTTCGTGGTGAACCGGATCGGGGACTTCGGTTTCATGGTGGCCCTGATGATCATCTTCCTCTCGTTCGGCACCCTCTCCTACACGGAGGTGCTCCACGATCCCGGAATGGTGATCGGCGCCGGCACCGCCACCGCCATCGGCCTGCTGTTGCTGGTGGGTGCGGCCGGTAAGTCGGCCCAGCTACCCCTTCACGTCTGGCTGCCCGACGCCATGGAGGGCCCAACTCCGGTGTCGGCCCTGATCCATGCCGCCACCATGGTCACGGCGGGTGTCTACATGGTGGCGCGCTGCGCGGCCATCTTCGGACTGTCGGACGTGGCAGGTGGGGTGGTGGCCACGGTGGGGGCGCTCACGGCGCTGATGGCCGCCACCATCGCCATCGCCCAGCGCGACATCAAGCGGGTGCTGGCCTACTCGACCATCAGCCAGTTGGGCTACATGTTCATGGCGGTCGGCGTGGCAGGTTACGTGGCGGGCCTGTTCCACCTCGTAACCCACGCGGTCTTCAAGGCGCTGCTGTTCCTCGGGGCCGGGTCGGTCATCCATGCCATGGCAGGCCGGCAGGACATGAACGGGATGGGTGGCCTGCGCAGGAAGCTGCCGCTCACCCACGCCACCATGCTGATCGCCACCCTGTCGATAGCCGGTATCCCGCCGCTGGCGGGGTTCTGGTCGAAGGACGAGATCCTCGCGGTGATGTTCTACAAGGGCGGGTACTTCACCGTGCTGTGGGCGGTGGGCCTGGTGACCGCCCTGCTGACCGCCTTCTACATGGCCCGCCAGTACTTCATGGTCTTCTCGGGCGAGGGCCGCTGGGGAGAGGGGGTGGAGCCGCACGAGTCACCCCGCGTCATGACCATCCCGCTGGTGATCCTGGGCGCCCTGACGCTGGTGATCGGTTTCGTCAACACCCCGTTCCGGCTGAGCTTCGAGCACTTCCTGGATCCTGTGTTCCACTCCGTACCGGTGGCGCACGCCCCCTCGGACGGGTTCCTGCTGGCCGCGCTGGCGCTGGTCTCGGTCGCCGCCGGCCTGGTGGGCATCCTCATCGCCTACCTGGTCTACGGGCGGGCGTCGGAGGAGGTCCGGGAGCGCCTGCTGGGCAGGGTCCGCCGGCCCCTCATGGCGTGGGAGCACGGCTACTGGGTCGATGACGTGTACGGGAACCTGATCGTCAAGCCGGGATCGCGGATCGCCGAGTGGAGCGCCGGCGCCCTGGACCAGCGCGCCATCGACGGGCTGGTCAACGGGGTGGGGGTAGCGGTTCGCCGGCTCGGTGCCCGGCTCCGGCCCCTCCAGTCGGGGTTCGTGCGGACCTACGGCTCGCTGCTGGCGGCGGGCGCGCTGGTGGTGGTCGGCTGGATCGTGGTGAGGGGCCTCTGACATGAGCGGCTTCTCCACCCTCACATCCCTCATCCTGGTGCCCGTGGTCGGCGCCGTCGTCGTGATGCTCATCCCGGAACGCCGCCGGGAGCTGGTGCGGCCGCTGGGCGTGGTGCTCAGCCTGCTACCGGTCCCGCTCGCCGGCGGGCTCTTCCTGGCCTTCGAACGGGGCGAGGCGGGCTTCCAGTTCGTCGAGCGGGCCGTCTGGATCGAAGGCCTCGGGGTCGGCTGGCACCTGGGAGTGGACGGTATCTCGCTGCTGCTGGTCCTGCTGACCACCGTCCTGGTCCCGGTCGCCCTGGCCGCGTCCGGCGGGATCGATCACCGGGTCCGGCTGTTCGTCGCCATGAACCTGCTGCTGGAGGCGGGCCTCATCGGGGTATTCCTGTCGCTCGACCTGTTCCTCTTCTTCGTGTTCTTCGAGGCGATCCTGATCCCGATGGCCTTCATCATCGGCATCTGGGGGAGCGAGAACCGCATCTACGCGGCGGTCAAGTTCTTCCTCTACACGGCGCTGGGCTCGGCCCTGATGCTGGCGGGCATAATCGCTCTGGCGCTCATCCACCGGGAGCAGGTGGGCGAGATCAGCTTCTCGTACCTCGGAATGCTGGACCTCGATCTCGGTCTCAGTACCCAGCGGTGGTTGTTCGGGGCATTCGTGGTCGCGTTCGCCATCAAGGTCCCGGTGTTCCCGCTCCATACCTGGTTGCCCGACGCCCACGTGGAGGCGCCCACCGCCGGATCGGTGCTGCTGGCCGGAGTCCTTCTGAAGCTCGGCACCTACGGGCTCCTCCGGTTCAACCTGCCGCTGTTCCCCGAGGCCACCCTCGACTTCGTGCCCCTACTGGCCACCCTGGCGGTGGTCGGGGTGATCTACGGGGCTGTGGTGGCCATCGTCCAGCCCGACCTGAAGAAGTTGGTGGCCTACTCGTCGGTCAGCCACCTGGGCTTCATCGTCCTCGGGACCTTTGCCCTCACCTCCCAGAGCCTGGAGGGAAGCGTGGTCCAGATGATCAACCACGGTCTCACGACCGGGGCGCTGTTCCTCCTGGTCGGTATCCTCTACGAGCGCCGCCACACCAAGGCCATCGCCGACTTCGGGGGTCTCGCCTCGTCGATGCCCGTCTTCGCGGGCATGTTCCTGTTCATCGCCTTCGCCTCGATCGGGCTGCCGGGCCTGAACGGGTTCGTGGGCGAGTTCCTGATCCTCGTGGGGAGTTACCCGACGCTCCCCGTGTACACGGTGCTGTCCGCCACGGGCGTCATCCTGGCGGCGGTCTACCTCCTGTGGGCGTACGAGCGGGTCTTCACCGGCGAGATCACGGATCCGGCCAACCGGCAGGTCTCAGACCTGTCCATCGGGGAGACCCTGGTCTTCGTACCGCTGGTCGCTCTCATCATCGTGCTGGGCGTCTATCCGAAGGTGGCGCTCGATGTGATCGGTCCGTCCACGGACGCGGTCCTGGAACGGGTCGAAGCCACCACCGCGTACACGGCGCCCGAACCGGGCGGTACCCACGTCATGGCGTCGGGGGGCGGGGAATGACCGGCGTCTCCTACCTGGCGATAGCGCCGGAGATCATCCTCACCGCGGGGGCGGTGGTGGTGCTGATGGTGGACGTGTTCGCCCGACCCTCTTCCCGGGTGCACGGGTGGTTGGTCTCGGTGACCTACGCGCTGGTGGCGATCGCGATCGGGTTCCAATGGCGCCGGGTCAGCATCGACGGGGCCGGCGTGTCCTTTGGGGGAACGCTCCTGCTCAACCACCTGTCGGTGACGGTACGGGCCATCCTGCTGGTGGCGGCCGTGCTGGGGACGGCCGCGGCCTGGAGGATGCTGGTCGGGCTTGGCCGCCGCGCCGCCGAGGGGATCGCCCTGGTCATGGTGGCGACCGTCGGCTTCATGCTGATGGGCGCCTCGGCCGACCTGGTGATGACCTTCGTGGCGCTGGAGGTGGGCTCCATCGCCCTGTACGTGCTGGCCGGGATCATGCGTAGCTCCCCGGCCGGCGACGAGGCGGCCATGAAGTACTTCCTGCTGGGTGCGTTCGCCTCCGCCATCTTCATCTACGGCGGCGCCCTGGTCTACGCGGCCACGGGCAGCACCAACCTCGGCGAGATAGCAGCCTTCCTGTCGGCGGTCCACGTGGCCCGTCCGGCGGTCCTGCTCATCGGGGTCGGCCTCATCGTGGTCGGCCTTGGTTTCAAGGTCACCGCGGCGCCGTTCCACTCCTGGGCGCCGGATGTCTACCAGGGAGCTCCATCGGGAGTGGTGGGGTTCATGGCGGCCGTGGCCAAGATCGGAGGTTTCGCCGCCCTGATCAACATCCTGACCAGAGGCTTCGAGCGCTACTCCGGGGCGTGGGGGGACGGTCTGGCGCTGGTAGCGGCGGTATCGGTGATACTGGGCACCCTGCTGGCGATCCAGCAATCAGACGTGCGAAGGATGCTGGCGTACTCCGGAGTAGCCCACGCCGGCTTCATACTGACCGGGCTGGCAGCGGGACTGGTGGCCGGTTCCGGCGTCCTGTTCTACCTGGCCACCTACTCGGTGATGCTGGTGGGAGCCTTCGCGGCGGTGACGGCGGTCAGCGGCCAGGCCAACACCGGCAGTACCTTCGAGGAGTACCGGGGTCTGGCCAGGCGGTCGCCGGTGGTGGCGGCGGTTCTGGCCACCCTGATGATCGCCATGTCCGGCATGCCCCTCACCACCGGGTTCATCGGCAAGTTCCAGGTGTTCACGTCCGCTTGGGACGGTGGCTACGAATGGCTCGTGATCACCGGCCTGCTGGCATCCGTGGCGGCCTTCTTCTTCTACCTGCGGTTGGTGGTGGTGATGTACTTCCGTGGGGACGAGGGTGAGGCCACGACTCTCGTCGTGGCCCGGAGCATCCGGTGGGTGCTGGTCGCATCGGCGGGAGTGTCCGTGGTGCTAGGGGTCTTCCCCGGCCCCTTGCTCGACGTTTTGAACCGGGTCGGTGCGTAGGAGGGTACTGAGATGTCCAGTTGGTCTGATGGTCGGCAACAACCCAAGGTCAAGACGTAGCGGGCCAACAGATGGAGGTTCATCCCCGTCT
>WTGW01000206.1 GCA_011523395.1 Acidimicrobiia bacterium | reverse complement strand
GCCACCGAGATCAGGGCGATGGCATCCCCCGGCTCCAATCCCAGTTGCGTCTCGAGTACCTGGAACATCGCCTCGACCGCTTCCTCGCGGGCACGCTCGAACTCGAGATGCGTGGTCATCACCATCACGGCGTCCTCGGTGACGGCCCAGGGCCATCGGAGCCGGGCCCCTTTCCAGAGGTCCACCTTGACGGTGACCTCAGCCGGGGTCTCCACGGCGACGCCGGACAACTCCCCGTCGCCCTGGGTGGCGTGGACGTCGCCCACATAGAGCAGCCCACCCTCCGAGAAGACCGGAAGCATGACGGTGGTTCCCGCGGCAATCACCGGGTGGTCGAGATTGCCGCCGTGCCGTCCGGGAATGCCGGCTTGGGGTGCGTCACCCGGGACGGCGGTGCCGATGCATCCGACCATCGGGTTCACCGGTAGATACACGCCTTCCGAATACCGGATGAGACCATCCTCGATCGGGCACACCCGGCCGACCGGACGCGGAACCCGACCCTCGGGGAACGGTCCGACATGGGCATGGCCACCGCACCAACCGGGGGAGAGCAACTCGATACGATCGATACGGATCACAAGGGCGTCGCCCGGCTCGGCTCCGCGCACGGCGAGCGGCCCGGTCAGCGGATTGCCGCGGCCGGGAGTCGGCAGGGGTAATTCGAAGGGGACGCTCGGAGGGCGGTCGAGCAGCGCGCCTGCCCTGGCGTCCCATGTCTCGAAGACGACCGTCTCGCCGGGCGGGACATCGAGCCGCGGGGGATCGGCGACCTCGTAGTAGTAGGAGACGATGTCGCGGGTGATGCGCCGCATGGATCCTGCTACGTGGTCGGGTTATCGACGGAGTCCCGGTCACTGAGTGGGAACGCCGCGTCCACTGCCCAGGTGACCGCGACTTCCAGACCCGGCGTGATGAGCGTCGCCTCCTCGTTGCTCATCCTCTGGCTGACGACCCGTCCGAGCATCCGGGTGTCGACCAGATACTGGGTTATCGGTCCCATGTAGATGACGTCCTCGACTCGGCCCGAGAGGCTGCTGGCCGACTGCCCGGAGTCGGTTTCCTCGTCGCTAGGGGTCACGAGTATCCGCTCCGGTCGGACCGCTATCCGGAGGGTGTGTCCCGCCCTGCAATCGTCACCGGCCATGACGACGATCCGGTCACCGTCACCGTGCTCCGCGACGGCTAGGTCACCCTCCGTGCGGGTCACGGTGATGGCGAAGTCGTTGAGCGTACCCACGAAGTCCGCCACGAACTCGTTCCTGGGCTGTTCGTAGATGGATCGCGGCGCCCCGATCTGCAGCAGGCGCCCGTGGTTCATGATGCCCACCCGATCCGACATCAGGAGAGCCTCCTCCTGATCGTGGGTCACGTAGACGAAGGTAGTCCCGAGCGAGTGCTGGATCGACTTCAGTTCGAGCTGCATCCGCTTGCGGAGCTTGACGTCCAGAGCGCTGAGCGGTTCGTCGAGAAGCAGCACGGCCGGCCGGTTGATGAGAGCCCGGGCGAGGGCCACGCGCTGCTGCTGGCCACCCGACAGTTGGTCCGCCGCCCTGGCGCCGAGACCACCGACCCCGACCACCTCGAGCATCTCGTTGACCCGCTGCCCGATCTCGTCCTTGGGAACTTTCTTCAGCTTGAGGCCGTATGCCACGTTGTTGAACACCGTCATGTGCGGGAACAACTCGTAGTTCTGGAAGACCATGTTGGTGGCCCGCTTGTTGGGCTGCACCAGTGTCACGTCCTCGCCCCGCAGGTATACGGACCCGTCGTCGGGCGTTTCGAACCCCGCCAGCATCCTCAGCAGGGTGGTCTTCCCGCAACCACTGGGCCCCAGGAGGGAGAAGAACTCGCCCTCCTCCACAGCCAGCGTCACGTTGTCGACCGCCACAACGCTGCCGAAGCGTTTGGTGACCCCTTCCAGGAGGATCGCGGGTTGGAAGGGTTGTCCGGGACCGTCGGTCATCGTTCGCCAATCGTGGTTCTGCTAGCGGCCATGAACGCCAGACTCGTCGTGAGTATCAGCATGACTGTACCTATGGCGTTGAGCGTCGGGTCGATGCCCTTCAGCACCCTCCCGTACATCACGAGCGGCAACGTCTTGTCCTGCCCGGCTGTGAAGAAGGCGATAACGAAGTCATCCACCGAGATCGCTGCCGCCAGGAGCATGGCGCCTATCACGGCCGGCAGGATCAGGGGGAGCGTGACGGTACGGAACGCGTACCAGCGCGTCGCCCCGAGGTCCTGGGCCGCCTCCAGGAGCCCGAAGCGGAAGCGTTCGAGTGAGGCGCCGATGATCAGGAATACGAACGGCAGCGCGATGAGGGCGTGGCCGAGGTTGGCGCTCCAGATCGAGCGTCCCACGCCGATCTGCCGGTAGAAGACCGCCAGCCCGATCGCGTAGAGGAGCCCCGGGATGGCGAGCGGGCCCAAGGCAGTGGTAAGGAATACCGTCCTCCAGCGGGCCGCCACCTTCAGTATCCCCAGGGCGGCGAGCAGGCCGAGAACTCCGGTTATACCGGCGGTCACCACCGCCGCTTGGATGCTCCGCCGGAAAGCCCGCAACACCAGGGTGTCGGTGAAGATCTCCTGGTACCAGCGGATCGAGACCCCCGCGAACGGGAAGCTGAGGCGGGGAGAGGAGTTGAAGGAGAACGCGACCATGACCACCAGCGGAGCGAACAGGAAGACGAACACCAGCACCATGAAGGCGGCCGATCCCAGAGGGCGCCGCCGCAGGCGCACCAACGTCCGGCGCCAGCCCGGCGCGGTCATCGCGTGAGCCGCTTCATCAGCGAGATGATGATGTAGGCGAACACGCCCATCGCCACCATCAAGGTCATGGCCAGGGCCGCTCCCTGCGGCCATTCCAGGCTCTGGCCGAAGTAGAACTCGATCCGGTTGCCTATGAGCAGGTCCTTGGTCCCGCCGAGAAGCCGCGGGGTCACCCACTCACCCAGCGTTGCTATGAACACGAACGCCGTGGCCGCGCGCACTCCCCGCATCGACAGCGGAAGGACGATCTGGCGCGCCGCCCGGATTCTCGAGGCTCCCAGGTCCCGAGCCGCCTCGATCACGTGAGGGGAGACGTTCTGCATTGCCGCATAGATCGGGAGCACGCCCAGCGGAATCAGGAAGTTCACGAGCGAGGCACCCACCGCGAACATGCTGTTGAGGAGGTACCGGATGGGCTCTTCGATGATGCCCATCCCGATAAGGGTCTGGTTGATGACCCCTTGGCGACCCAGGATGCTCCGCCAAGCGTAGATGCGGACGATGTAGCCGCCGAAGAGGCTGACCAGGATCAGAAAGTAGAGAAGCTGTCGCTTCGCCCGGAAGACGAAGTTGAGGACGTAGGCACACGGGAAGCTGACGAGGAGGACGATGACCGTCAGGATGCCCGCCACCTGGATCGTCCGCAGTCCGAGCCGGACGTGGATGGAGGTTGTCAGGACCTCGGCGTAGTTCGACAGCACGAACGCCGGCACGGGATCGAAGTCGACCAGCCGGAAGAAGCTCATGGCCGCCAGGCCGGCCAGGGGAACGAGGAACAGCAGCGTGAAGTACGCCGACCCCGGCAACAGCTGCAACCAGGCGGCTACCTTCCGGCGGCGATCGATCGCGACGAGGACCTCGCCGGATGTTCCCCGTCGGGAACGCTTCCTGCGAGGTCCTCGCCTCGAGAGGCTCTCCGTCATCCTTTGCCGCTGGGCGATGCCGTCAGGCGCTGACCCTATGCCTCGGCTTTGATCTCCTCCCAGGCGTCGAGCCAGTCGGAGATCGAGGTGATTCCCTCGGGCGCCTCGTCATCCTCCGGTGGCTGAGCATTGCGGAAGGAGACGGCCGAAGTATCCGTACGGACCAGGTCGTAGTCGTATATCTGAGCGCCCGGACCGGCGATCTCCGCCGAGTTGGAGTTGACCACGCCGGACACCAGGTTCTCGCCCACTTGGGCGTTGATCTCGTCCGAGATCATCAGGTCGATGTACTCGTAGGCGCAGTCCACGTCGTCGGCCGTAACCGGGATGGCGAGTCCGTCCCACCAGCCGCCGCCGCCCGACTCCTCGAAGAAGGCGAAGTCCAGGGTCTCGCCCTGCTCCTCTGCCCAGGTGAGCATGGCCTCCCAGCCGTTGACGTTCAGGTCCGAGTCACCCGCCACCATGATGTCGGTAGCGTCCCGGTAGCCGTTGGCGAACGCCGATGCGTTGCGGAGGATCTGCAGTGCCTGTTCCTTCACCACCTCGAGCTGATCGGCGTCTATGTTGGTGCGGTCGCCCACACCGTCATCGAAACCGTTCGCTATCGCCAGCATCGAGAAGACGAGCGTCGGCGAGTCGAAGATGGTGAAGCGGCCCTCCCACTCCGGCTCCATGAGCTCGGTAATGGACTGCGGGGGGTTGGCTACCCGTCCGGGATGGTAGATGTACGGCCCGTCACCCCAGGCGATCGGCACGCCATAGACCTGCCCGTCGGCGCCCCTCAGCGAGGAGTTCTCCCTGAGCCCTGGGAACATCTTGTCCCAGTTCTCCAGCCTGGACGTGTCGATCGGCTGGAAGAGGCCTGCCTCGATGTGCCGGGGACCGACGTGGTAGGCGATCGTGGCCAGGTCGTAAACGTCACCGACCTTGATGGCCGCGACGAACTGTGGCCAACTACCAGGCCAGTTGGTTTCCAGAGCGACGCCGTTCTCGTCGCGCCAGGCCTGCAGTTCGGTTTCACCGGCTTCTCCGTCGAGACCGATGAAGCTGAGGGTTGCACCCTCACAAGCACTCATGGCCTCGGCCATTGCTTCTGTGGTCGTGGGTGCCGCTGTCGTGGGTGCGGCTGTGGTAGCAGCCGCGGTCGTCGCTGCAGGCTCGTCCTCGCCGCAGGCCGCCACCACTAGGGCGAGCGCCGCGAGCGTGACCAAAACGCGTCCTCGAATACTCATCGAGTCCTCCTCCGTGAAGGGTTCCGCCTCCACATGTTCAATTTCGTTGCGTTCTACGCAACGGTCTTGCGCTGATGATTCTGGTGCCCCCCTCTCGAAGGTGTCAAGTGGTTATGCGAGGCTGCCGCGGCGAGGTTTTCCTAGGCGATTCCATCGGTTACTGTTCTTGACTCTTCGCCGGGGAGGAACAGTGGCACTGATGGAGACGGTGGCCCGTGCTGTCCGCACGGTCGAGTTCGTGGCCCGGGAGGGCACGGTGAGGCTCGACGACGTGGCATCGGAGATCGGGGTCCACAAGTCCAACGCCCTGCGCCTGCTGAACACCCTGTGCGAGCTCGACTGGATCGTACTCGACGACCGGCGGTCTTACGCGGTCAGCCCCCATCTCGTCGCCCTCGGGCAGGCCGCTGCCGCAGGCACGTCGTTCCGGCAGGCCCTCCAACTCGCCGAGACACTCCGTGACGTGTCGGGGGAGACGGTGCATGTCGCAGTACCACATCGCCGGCGAATGCTCATCGTCGGACGGGTGGACAGCCGCGATCCGCTGCGCGTCTCCTGCCAACTGGGGAGCCGGGATGCGATGCATACCTCGGCGCTCGGTAAGGCCTACCTGGCGGTCCTCACGGAACCGGAGGCAGTATCCCTGATCGCCGACCTCGATCTGGCGGGACTGACCCCGTTCTCCATCACGTCCCGCAACACTCTCGAGGCCGAGGTGCTCCGCACGCGTGACCGCGGTTACAGCCTTGACTTCGAGGAAGGCCGCCTGGGTGTCTGCTGCATGGGTTTCGCCCTCCGTCTCGGGAGCAACCTGGACCCGGTGGCCATTTCCATCACCGGACCGTCCGATCGCTGGAACAAGGACAGGATGAGAGAATTGGCGCCCCGACTGGTCGAGCATGTTCGGGCGTTCAAAGCCGTGTCTCTCGCCGGAAGCGCCACGGGTCAAACCGCGCCTTCCGCGATCCGGTAAGCGTCCAGAGACCCACGGTCGAGCCGGACCCCGAGGCCGGCGCCCGTCGGGACCGTGGCTGATCGCCACCCCACGAAGCGGGCGTTCTCGACCATCGTCGCCTCGAAGTAGAGCGGTCCGATCAGGTCGCTCGGTACTCTCCGGCTCAGGTCCTTCGTGGCCGCCGCCGTGTGCGCCATCGCCGCCGCGCCTATCCCGAGTTCGAGGTTGGATCCAAAGGACACGGACAGCCCGAGGGTACGGGCCAGATGAGCCATCCGGATCGTCCGCCTCAGTCCTCCGCACTTGCCCGGATACAGGTTGACGGTATCGAAGGAGCGGTGCCGGGCCGCCTCGACCACATCGGTGGCGGTCCAGATCGACTCGTCACCGATCACCGCCATCGGTGTTGACCGGAGGAGCGCAGCGGACGATGCGGCGGACTTCCTCGGTAGCGGCTGCTCGACTGCGACCACGCCGAGCGCGGCCAGCCGCAAGAACGCGGTTGCCGCCTCCTCCGGCGTCCATCCCTCGTTGGCGTCCACGGTGATCCGGATGTCCGGTCCGGCAACGCTCCGGACCGCCGCCACCCGGGCGAGGTCCTCCTCAAGCCCCAGCCCCACCTTGACTTTCAGGGTGGTGGCTCCCAGGCCTGCGGCGTCGGCGGCCATCGCCCGCACGGTCTCCACGTCCCGTGCCGGGAGCACCAGCTTGGTAGTGACTCGTGTGCGGTAGGTGCCCCCCAGGAAGGCATGGGCCGCTACTCCGAACTGCCGTCCGGCCACATCCAGGCAGGCCATCTCGACAGCCGCCCGGAGGAACGGCCGGTTGCTGACAACCCGGTCGATCCGGGCGGATACGTCGGCCCACTGGAGTGGATCGGCACCTATGAGGGCGTCTCCCAGACGACCTCTCAGCAACCTGGACGTCTCCAACGCCTCCTCCCCGTTCCATAGCGGGTCACAGGTGATCTCGCCGAGTCCCACCCTTCCCGGGCCGCACTCGACCTCCAGGACGACGTAGCGGCTAGCCGCGACCGACCCGTGCGCGGTCTTGGGCAGGAAGCGGGCCAGCCGGGGAACCTCGACCGGGGTGGCGGTGATCCCGGTTATTCGCACGACACCGTCCGTCCGACCTGTGCCGGCCGGTTCAACCGGTGTCCCGGTAACGCTCCAGAGCGTCCCGGTCAAGGCGCACACCAAGTCCGGGGCCTTCGGGTGCCACAGCCACACCCGCTCTCACGTCGAGAGGCTCGGCTATCACGTCACCCTCGTAATAGAAGGGGCTGAGGATGTCGGCCGGTACGCGCCGGTCGAATCCCGGGGTCGAGGCTGCGATGTGGATGTGCGCCGCCAGCGCGATACCGAGTTCCAGGTTGGATCCGATGGTCCATCCGAGACCGAAGGATGTGGCCACGGCAGCCACCCGCCGGGCGGCGGCTATCCCACCGGCCATACCGACGTAGACGGACAGGATGTCACATGACTCGTTCAGCGCGAGCAGCGCCGCGTCCTCCGGTGTGCCGGCGGACTCGTCGGCGACCACGGGCATCCTGACCTGCCTCCTTACCTCGGCCATGCCTGCCAGGTCGCGGGCGGGTACCGGCTGTTCCATGAACGAGACGCCCAGCGGGGCGATCTGCCCGCCGGCCTGGATGGCCTCACCCCGGTTCCATCCCCCGTTCGCGTCCACACCCAGTACCACATCGTCACCGATCGCCGCCCGTACCGCCGCCACCCGGGCCACGTCAGCCGCCACACCGCCCCGCCCGACCTTGACCTTCATGGCCCTGAAACCCTGCTCCACCGCCCAGCAGGCGACCTCGGCGGCATGGTCCGGCTCTCGACCGGTCACCGAGAACTTGGTCGGAATCCTCGGCATGACCGGCCCGCCCAGGAGCCGATGGACGGGTAGCCCCGCCGCCTTGCCCGCAATGTCCCACAGCGCCATCTCCACCCCGGCCTTGGTGAAGTGATGGCCCGCTATGGCGCCGTCGATCACCGGGTGGAGCGCCTCGGGCGACCGGGGATCGAGGCCGGTGACCGCCGGTCCTATATACGTGTCGATCACATGCCGGGCGGTTGACGAGTCCTCGCCGCTCCAGACCGGGGTGCAGGACAC
>WTGW01000166.1 GCA_011523395.1 Acidimicrobiia bacterium | reverse complement strand
CCCACTACCGGCGGCGGTCTCCCGGTCCTGAGCTGAGGCGCCTCCCGCTGCCTCATCCGGAAATAGTTTGGCGCGCTCTCCGGCTCCAGGCTATTTTTCTGGAAGCGGGCAGAACGAGCTCGAGAACAGTGACCTATCGAAGGAGGCCGCCTTTGGTACCGAAGTCCAACCGTCCCCACCACTTCACCCGCCGCCAGTTCCTTGGCGGAGGCTCCGCACTCATGGCCTTTGCCGCCATGGGAGGTCTGTCCGCATTGGTGGCCGCCTGCGGCGAGGGTGACCCGATCGAAGAGGGCGCCGAGCCCGGCACCGACTTCACCGGCAACCTGGGCGTCCTGATCGGAACCCACATGGATCCGGTCAAGGCCCTCCTCGAGCAGCATCAGGGTTCGGTCGGGTTCGCACCCACCATCGAGGAGGTCACCACTCCCGACCTCCGGAGCAAGCTCACCACCTCGTTCCTGGCACAGAGCTCCCCATGGGATGCGGTGTTCGTCACCGCCGAACTCGGCGCCGAGTTGGGCAACCGCGGCTGGCTGACCAACGCCGGCATCTTCATGGATGAGCGGGTCCGTCCGGAGGGAGACCTGCTGACCAGGGGGATGGGAGCGGTGGAAGTCGGAGGCAACACCCTCGCCGTACCGTGGACCATGGGCAGCCAGTTGCTCCACTGGAACAAGCAATTGATGGAGCAGGCTGGACTCGATCCGGATGCCCCGACCGACTGGCATTCCACGCCCAACTCCTGGGACACTTTCGTCGAGTATGCCAAGGCCATGACCGGCGAGCGGGATGGCGTGCAGTACTACGGATATACCGACGCGTGGGCCGACAAGCATGTCCTGTGGACGTGGGGCGGCATGCTCAACATGCACGGCGGGAGCTTCCTCGACGAGGAGTCCCAACCGGCGTGGAACTCGGAGGCCGGGGTCGAGGCCCTGCAGAAGCTCTACGACCTGCTGCATACCCACCAGGTCATCGACCCGGCCGTTACCACCTACACGTGGGTGTTCGACGCCACTCCCGGGTTCTTCGAAGGCACCAGGGGCATGTTCATCTCCTGGCCGTTCGTCGCCGGTGTGGCGGCAATTCCCGACGCGGCGCCCGGTTTGGCCGGTCACAGCGCCTTCGCCCCCAACCCGGCGGTGGTGACCAGTGGATCGGTGGACGGATCCGAGTTCTTCGGAGTTCCGGTCTACGCCGAGAACAAGGACGAGGCATGGCGCCTGCTCGATCTCATCAGCTCCCGCGAGGGCCAGCGGGTGGTGGCGATGGGCGGGTGGGGATCCATCTACTCGGGAATCCTGCAGGAACCCGACATCGTGGAGGCCTTCCCGTTCTACCCGGCCCTCGCCAAGGCATACGAGTATCCGGTGGACGGTGGGTGGTCCGAGGATCGTCCTCGCTGGACCCAGATGCTGGCCGACGAGATCCATGAGGTCCTGGCCGGCAACAAGTCTCCCAAGCAGGCGCTGGACGAAGCTGCCGCGGCCGCCACCGCGGCCCGGAGGCAGGACGAGGAGTAACCTCGCCGCCTCCTGACGACATGACTGGAGAAGTCCGGGCGGAGGAAACAATCCGGACAGGAAGCCGCCGGGGTCGCCGGGCAGCAATTGCCCTGGTGGCCCCGGCGGTCTTGATCGTGGCCGGCGTGTACGCGTACCCGGCCATCACCACGGTCGCGTACAGCCTCTCGGCCATCGACCTGTCGCCCCGGTTCCGGATCGTCCGGTTCGTCGGCCTCGACAACTTCATCAACCAGCTCGGGAGCGGGGCGTTCTGGGAGGCCACCTGGACGACCCTCTACTTCGGGTTGATGCTCTGCCTGGTCACGGTGGTCCTGTCGTTCGCCATCGCCCTTCTGCTCAACAAGACCTTCTTGGGACGGGGCCTGGTCAGGGTGACCGTACTCCTGCCCTGGGCGGTCCCGCCGGTGGCCTCGGGAGTGCTGTGGGTGCAGATGTTCCATGCCGAGTTCGGCTTCCTGAACGGGCTGATCCGAGCGTTCGGCGGCGAGGGGGACATCATCTGGCTGGGCGGGCAGGGCATCGCCCTTCATTCGGTGCTGATCGCGGAGGTATGGCGCTGGATCCCCTTTGCAACTATCTTCCTGCTCGCCGGGCTCCAGATCGTTCCCCGGACCGTCAAAGAGGCCGCCGCCATTGACGGGGCCGGGTCATGGCGAACGCTGCGCCACATCACGCTGCCGCTCATGTTGCCGGTCGTCATACCGGTGGTGATCTTCCTGTTCGTCTGGGCGATGAAGGTGTTCGACACCATCTTCGTCCTGACCAGGGGAGGACCCAGCCGGGCCACCACCACCCTCAACTTTCTGGTCTACCGTCAGGGTTTCGAGCAGTTCGACTTCGGGAGCGCGGCGGCGACGGCCTACCTGCTCTCGGCGCTGACGGTGCTCGCGATCGCCGGGCTGGGCTGGATGCTGGCGCGCGCCCGAAGGCTGGCGGGCGCATGACCGGGATGGCGGCCTCGCCGGGACGCCTCATCCGGCGGGTCGCCGTCTACGTCGGGGCAGCGGTGGTGATGGTCGTCATGGCCTTTCCCCTATACGGGATCATCCTCACGAGCACCCAGACCGAGCGAGACATCCGCTCCACCGACGTTGCCTTCGTGCCCACGTACATCACCACAGAGCACTACTCGCAGATATTCTCCAATACCTCCGGCGTTCCGGTTGCCGAGTCGATGGTGAACAGTCTGGCCGTGGCCGTCACGACCGCCGTGGTCACGGTGGCCATCGCAGTGCCCGCCGCCTACGCTCTCAACCGTATGCGGGTGCCCGGGCGCCGCCTGATCCTGGGGGGTTTCGCGGCGATCTACGTCCTGCCCACCCTGCTCTTTGTCATGCCGCTCTTCATAACGGTGGTACAGCTGGGGCTCTATGACACCTACATCGGCCTGGTGCTGCCCTACGTCGCCTTCACCCTCCCGTTCATGGTCTGGATCATGGGGTCGTTCGTGCGGGCTATCCCCGTCTCGGTGGAGGAGATGGCCGTGATCGACGGCGCCGGCCTGGCCCAGCTGATCCTCCGCATCGTCCTGCCCTTACTCAGGCCCGGGATCTTCGCCGGGTTGCTCCTGGGGTTCGTGCTGGCCTGGATAGAGTTCCTGACCCCGCTGCTCTTCACGTCCAACCTGTCGATGATGACCGTCACGCTGGGCTTGTTCCGCTCTACGATGGATATCGAGATCGGGCAGCTGGCGGCGGCCACCGTGATGACCGCGCTGCCGGTGATCCTCATCACGGCCTTTTTCCAGCGGAACATCACCGAGGTCATCACTGCGGGGGTGGAACGATGAGCCGCCGGTCGGACCGGCTCGACCCGAACGAAGGGAGGCATGGCAGATGCCGAACCAGATAGACGTGGTGATACAGCCGGTGGTGCTGAGGTTCAGCCTGCTGGACGACGAGGTGGTCTACCACTTCGCCGCCGACACCGACGCGGTGCTGGACCGCATGGAGCGGATGATGGGTATCGACCCCGCCGAGTCCAGCCTGTTCGACTCCAACCTGGGTTTCCTGCCGGTGTCCACCACCGTGCTGGTCCGGGGCCGGAAAAACGTCCTGGTGGACCCGGGCAACCACCACACCGGTTTCTACGGCCAGCTCGGTATCGGCCTGGCCCGCTTCGGGGTGACCCCCGCCGATATCGACTACGTGGTGTGCACCCATTGCCACCACGACCACATGGGCAGCGCCTTCCGGATTCCCGGCGCCGACCTGGTTATGGGCCAGGGGGAGGTCGACTTTTGCGAGGAGATCTACGGGCCGGAGGAGACCGAGCGGCGGCTGGCCGTCATGGGCGATCTGATCGAGGTGCCGCGGGGCGGCGAGCTGGAGATCATGCCCGGCCTGGTGGCTATCTCGACCCCCGGACACACCCCCGGCCACATCAGCGTGATGGCCGAGTCGGCGTCGGGGGAGCGGGTCCTCGTGGCCGGTGACACGGTCATGACCCGCCGCGAGTATTCGGAACGGGCCTTCTCGCACTGGTACACCGATGACCAGCTACGAGGGCTCAACGCCAGCCTCGACCGCATCCAGTCGCTGGCCCCCACCCGGGTGATGCCCGGCCATGACCGGGTCTTCGCCCCTGCCGGGGCTCTGTCATGAACCGGTTACGCACCGCCGTCATCGGGACGGGGATGATCGGATCGCTCCACGCCCGCATCTACGCCGAGCATCCGCTGGCAGAGCTGGTGGGGGTGGTCGACGCCAACGCGGAGGCGGCCCGCGCGGTGGGGGAGCAGCTCGGCGTCCCCTGGTTCACCGATGTCACCGACCTCCTGGAGGGGTGCGATCTCGCCGCCGCGTCGGTCTCCGTGCCGGAGCACCATCGCTATCCGATCGCCATGCAGCTGGCGCGGGCCGGAAAGCACCTGCTGCTGGAGAAGCCCCTGGCGCCCTCGCTGGCCGGCGCCGACCGCCTGATCAGAGACCTTGAGGAGACCGGGGTCCTGACCATGGTCAACTTCATCCTGCGCTTCGACCCCCGCTACTCGGAGGCCAAGGCCGCGGTCGCCTCGGGGCGCATGGGCGATGTCCACACCATCTTCGCGCGCCGGCGCGGTTCGTCCCTGGGCGCCGACATCTACGGTGTCTGGACCGATCTGCTGATCTCCACCGGCATCCACGACCTGGACGTGATGGCCTGGCTGGCGGACTCCCCGGTCACCAGGGTGTATGCGGAGACCATCTCCCGCCGGTCGGCTCCGTACGGCCATGATGACGCGGCCATGGTGCTGGTGCGGTTCGAGAACGGCGTCATCGGCTCGCTCGAGATCAGCTGGGTGTTGCCGCCCACGATCCCGGCGCTGCTGGACGCCTCACTCCAGCTGGTCGGCACCGGGGGAGGTGTGTTCGTGGACGGATCCAATCACGGCCTGGCCATAGCGGACCGCGAGGGGTTCACGCATCCCGACCTGACCCACTGGCCGGTGAGCCGCGACCGGGTGAGCGGCGACCTGGCAGGCTCGCTGGATCACTTCATCCGGGCGGTGCTGGATGGCCGCCCTCCGGAGGTGACGCTCGGAATGGCCCGTAACGCCCACGCCATCGTGGACGCGGCCAAGCGCTCGGCCGAGTTGAACCAGCCGGTGTCGCTCACGCCGCCGGGATAGGCACATGGCCGGTCCCCGCATCGGGGTAGCGTCCCTGGTCCAGGAGACCAACACCTTCAGCCCGAAGCCGACCGTCCGGGAGGACTACACCGTCCTGTCGGGCGAGGAGGCGCTCCGGACCCTGGCCGGAACGAACACCGAGTTCGCCGGCGCGGTAGCAGGGCTCGAAGAGCTGGGCGCCGAGGTGGCCCCGCTGCTGGCGGCGTGGGCGCTCCCTTCGGGACGGGTGACGGACGAGACGTTCGAGTACCTGGCCGGGCTGCTGGACCGGGGGCTGGACCGAGCCCTGCCCGTGGACGGGCTGGTGCTGTCGTTGCACGGTGCGATGGTGGCCGGATCGGTCTTCGACGCCGACGCGGCCTTGATCGAGGTGGCGCGCCGCCGGATCGGGTCGGTTCCGCTCGGGGTCTGCCTGGACCTCCACGCCAACGTGACGGAGCGGATGGTCGAGCTGGCCGACATCATGGTCGGGTACCACACCGAGCCGCATGTCGACATGGCTTCGACGGGTGAGCGGATCGCCCGCCTGGTGGTCAAGACGGTTCGGGGTGAGGTCGTGCCGGCCATGGCCCTGGCCAAGCGGCCCATGCTGGTCCCGGCGGAGGGCATGCGAACCGACATCGGGCCCATGTCGGAGGTTCGAAGCCTGGCCGACTCCCGAACCGGGGGCCCGGTCCTGGAAGTGTCTCTGTTCCCGGTCCAGCCCTGGCTCGACGTTCCCGAGCTCGGTCTGGGCGTTCTCGTCGTCACCGATGGCGACCTGACGGGCGCCGGCTTGCTGGCCGAGCAACTCGCCGGCGAGGTGTGGCGCAGGCGCGACCGGATGACCACGCCCCGCCTGATGGATCCGGAGGAGGCCTTCCGGGCGGCCCGGGAATCGGACTGCCGACCCTTCGTAATGGCCCATACCGCCGACTGCCCGACCGCCGGCGCGCCCGGGGACGATCCCGTGATGGTCACCGAGGCGGCCCACCACGCCCCCGATCTGGTGGTGCTCCATTCGATTCTCGACCCCGAGGTCTCCCGCCGGTGCCATAACGAGGTCGGAGGGCGGGTCCGGATTGCGGTGGGGGGTGCCTTCGAGAAATCTGTGGTTCCGGTCGAGGTTGAGGGCACCGTTACGGCGGCCGGATCTGGCGCCTACCGGCTTACCGGCCGTTCCTTCACCGGCCGGGAGGTATCGATGGGGGAGTGGGCGGTGATCGTCACCGGCAACCATCACCTGCTCGTCAGCTCGGCCCCCTCGATCACCGCCGATCCCGCCACCTGGAGGCATGCCGGCCTCGAGCCTGATCGGGCGGACGTGCTGATCGTGCGGTCCTGCAGCGACTACCGGGCCAACTTCCCCGGATCGGCAGCGGAGGCCGTCACCCTCGACCTCCCCGGTCCGAGCACTCCCAGGCTGGAGCATTTGGAGTTCCGGCACGCACCGAAGCCGCTGTACCCGGACGACCGGGCGGCGATGTGACGGACTCGATGCCGGATGCCGGCGGCGCCCGGGCACGCCACGAACAGGAGGCCCTCGCCTTCCTCAGGGCCACCGCCGACGAACAACTTGCGTTCGCCCGCCGCCTCATCGCCACCCCCAGCCCCACTCCACCCGGGGACGAACGAGCGGTCGCCCGGCTGGTCGAGGAGAGGCTGGTGGAGCTCGGGGTGCCGGACATCACCGTGCTGAGCGCCGAGCCTACCCGCCCCAACCTGATGATCCGGGTTCCCGGCCACGGACCGGGCAAGACCCTGATCCTGTCCGGCCATCTCGACACCAAGCCGCCCGGTGACCTGTCCCGCTGGCGGGTGTATCCGTACGATGCGGCTGTCTTCGGCGGTGTCCTCCACGGCCTGGGATCGGGAGACATGAAGGCTTCCATCGCCGCCATGGTCTACGCCGGGGCGGCTCTGGCCCGCGTGGGCGGCTGGGCCGGAGAGCTGCATCTGGTCCTGACCGCGGACGAGGAGGGGGGTTCGACCCTGGGTTCGAAGTGGCTGGCCGAGCAGGGTCATCTGGAGGCCGACGCCGCCATCATCGGCGAGCCGTGCGGCGTGACCGCGGAGTGGGAGAGCATCGGCATCGTCTCCCGGGGGTCCGCCCTCTTCGACATCGAGGTGGTGGGAACCCAGATGCACTCCAGCGTGTCCGATCGTTTCGACCCGGTCAACGCCACCGCGGAGATGGCTCGGCTGATCACCAAGATGCATGAGGAACTGCTCGACCACCTCACCTACCGGCCCCACCCCCTCGATGGCACGCGGCCGACCGTGAGCATCGGGGTGATGGTCGAAGGAGGGGTCTTCTACGGGGTATACCCGGGCAACGCCCGGTTCTCGTCCGACATCCGCCTGGTGCCGGGCATGACCGAGAAGAGCATCACGGCCGACCTCGAGGACTTCCTGGATCGGGCCATGGCCGAGAATCCTCGCCTAGACGCCGAGTTGAAGATGGTGGGCTGCAGCGAGGCCACCGAGATTCCGGCCGGGCACCCGGCCGTGACCGCCCTCCAGCACGCCTCCCGCCGGGTACTCGGCAGGCGTGTGGAGCCGGCTGTCTTCCCCCGCGCCACGGACGCGCTCAGCTTCCAGGGCATCGCCGGCATCCCCACGGTGGCAGCCTTCGGACCCGGCCTGGTGCCACGGGCGCACGCTCCGAACGAACGCCTGGCCATGTACGGGGTCAACCAGGCCGCGCTCATCTACGCCCTCGCCGCCCTGAGCTATCTGGCTCCCTGAGGAGTGGCTTGTAGTGGCCAGTGGCCGGTTGCCAGTGGCCGGTTTGCGACCTGATCGGTTAATCAAATCCCTTGCGGCCGTTGAGTGTGTTGGTTGTCCTGTCAATCCCGTGCTAGACCATCCACTGCCCACTGCCCACTGCCCACTGCCCACTGCCCACTGCCCACTGCCCA
>WTGW01000121.1 GCA_011523395.1 Acidimicrobiia bacterium | reverse complement strand
GGCGGACGCACCGTCGGGGCAGGCACCGTCACCAAAATCATCGAATAACCGGAACACCGGGTCGGAGAATCGGACAGCGGGAGGGCACCATGGCCAAGAAAAAGGGAAGCCGTATCAAGATCACCCTCGAGTGCACCGAGGCGAGGGCCGAGGGAAAGCCCCCGTCGCGCTACATCACCACCAAGAACCGGACCAATACCACCGGCCGGCTCGAGCTCAGGAAGTACAACCGCTTTCTCCGGCGCCACACCCTGCATCGCGAAACCCGCTAGACCACTAGCCACTAGTAGGTCGGGATGGAAGTCACGGGCCTGCGGGACCTGGCCGGTCGCACCTACGGCCCGTCGCGGTTCCGAGTCAGTCGGGCCCAGGTGGCCGCATACGTGGCGGCGACCGGCGACGATCCGGAGCGCTGGCATGCCCACGCTCCGCCCTCGTTCGCCGGGGCGGTTCTGTTCAAGGTGGCCACGTCCTTCCTGGGCGATCCGGACGTTGCTTCGCATGCCCGCTTGCTCATCCACGGCGAGCAGACATTCACCTGGCGCCGGCCCTGGCGGATCGGCGCCGACCTGGCCATCTCGGCCCGGGTCGATCGGCTCCGGGAGCGGGCCGGCACCGCCTTCGTCACCTTCGGCGCCGAGGTCGTAGATTCCGCCGACCGGACGGTGCTGTCGTCCCGCTCGCTGTTCCTCATGTCCCCGGAGAGCCCACCCGGAGGGACGGCCACCGAGCGTTCCGAGCCGGCGGCAGAGGCGCGCCGGGCCAACTCCGTTCCCCGCGCCGAGTCCTTGCCCGAGGTAGGCGAGTCCCTCACGCCGCTGGCCAAGTCGGCCTCCCGCATCGACTTGGTGCGGTACGCCGCCGCCAGCGAGGACTTCAACCCGGTCCACTGGGACCACCTCCGGGGGGTCGAGTCGGGAGTGGGCGGTGTTATCTGCCACGGCCTGCTGATGGCCGCCTGGGCTACCCAGCCGGCCGCTGCATCGTCGCCCGGGCCCCGTCCCCTCGCCCGGGCCCGCTTCCGGTTCCGGCGGCCCCTGTATCCCGACCAGGCTGCCCGCGTCACCACCATGGTGAAGGATCGGGATGAGCTGCGGACCGTCCTCAACGCGACAGTGTCGTCCGAAGCGGGAGATCACGTCTCGGCTAGCATCGAGATACCGAAGGACGACGGAAGCGGGTAGGAGCGTGCAGGACCACCGGTTGGGTCCCGACGTAAACGAGCTGGTGGACCGGTCGCGAGACGGTGATCGGGAGGCCTTCGGAGAGTTGGCACGGCTCCATCAACACGAGGTCTACACGCTGGCGGTCCGGTTGGTGGGTGATCGAACCCTGGCAGCCGATGTCACCCAGGAGGCATTGATCCGGGCGTGGCGGGCCATCGGGCGGTTCCGGGGGGACTCGAGCTTCTCCACCTGGCTGTACCGGATCACGGCCAACGTCGCCTGGACGCTCAAGGGACGGGCGGCTCGCCAGCGCACCTACCAGCTTGACGCGATGATCGTCCAACCGCAGGCGAGCGACCGCGGCAATCCCGAGGTGGCGGGGGAGCGGACCGAGTTGCGCGCCCGGCTCGGGGCGGCGCTCGCAGAACTGGCGCGATCCCAGCGCACGGTGGTGATCCTGAAGGACGTCTACGGCTGGTCACACAAGGAGATCTCCGAAGCACTGTCGATCTCGGTGACCGCCTCCAAGGTGCGGTTGCACCGCGCTCATCTCCGGTTGCGGGAGCTGTTGAAGGAGTCGAGTTGAGCCGCCTGGTGAACCGCGCCGGACTCGATCGCGTTCCTCGGATCGCCACCTGCGGCCTCACCCGGCTGGTCCTGCACGGGGCCGAGTCGGGCGGGATAGACCTGCCTCCGGTGATGGAGCGACATCGCCGCGGCTGCCTGACCTGCCAGGTCGCCACCGCTCGCCAGCGGAGGATGCTGGCCGAGCTGGGCGCCATGCGAACCCAGGTCGAGCCGGTGCCCTACGACATGACGGCCGGCCTGGAGTACCCGGCCGAGGTGGGCGGCGACCACCCCTCGGCGCGGCGCAGCTCTACCAGTCGAAGAACCGCCACCGCGGTGGCGTCGGCAGTTTCGATCGCCGCCATAGGGGTGGTGGTGCTGGCCCGCCGGATGAGATCGCCAAGCATCCGGTAGCCCACCCGGTTGATTGACCGAATACTTACGAACTGCTAATTCCTACTGATCACTGGCCACTGATCACTGGCCACTGACCGCCGACGACCGGACGGGGTCGTGAGGTGTCTAAACTAGGGCAGACCTGTTCGTATACTCCCTGCGGCAGCCGAGGGGCGTAGCTCGAAGTTGGTTAGAGCGCCGGTCTCCAAAACCGGAGGTTGGGGGTTCGAGTCCCTCCGCCCCTGCTCGACTCGTTCACTGCGGCTCCCGTCGCAGTACCCACAAGAAAAGGCAGCAGAAAAATGAACCGCGAGATGCGTCGCATGGCCGAGCGGGAAGAGCGGCGCAACAAACAACAGGGTGACCGGCGCCGCTCGCCGATCGCGGGTGCGCCGGGCGGCGACGGGTCGGTGACCGGCCGCTGGGGCCGGCTGGTCCAGTTCCTCCGCGAGGTGCGGGTGGAGTTGAGCCGTGTCAACTGGCCCAACCGCCGGCAGATGATCGCGTTCACAACGGTGACCGTCATCACGACCGGCGTCCTGACGGGTTACGTATTCCTGGTCGACCTGGCCCTCAGCCGATCGGTGCTGGCCGGGATCAGAGCGCTGACAGGTTGAAGATGGCGGAACGGACGGCAGAGCAGCAGGACCGAGCTCCCGCCGAGCAGGGGGATCGTGAGGATGCCTCGCTCGGATCCCTGGGAGCGGCATTCCTGAGTGCGGGCTTCCTGGCAGATGGATCCCGTGACGAGAACGAGCCGGAGCCCGTCGAGGAAGCCGCCGCCCCGGAGGTGGAAGCCACGGAGGCCAGCGCCGAGCCCGTGCGGGAGGAGCCGGTAGCGAAGGCTCCGGCGGCCGCAGCCAAGGCCACCGTCACCCAGGAGCTGGTTCCCGAGTTCGTAGAGGAGGATCCGATCAGCCCCTACGACAAGCGGGGGTCCTGGTACGTGATCCATGCCTACTCGGGTCACGAGAAGAAGGTACGCGCCAACCTCGACACCCTCAAGACCTCCCAGCACCTGGAGGGGAGCATCTTCGAGGTCGTCATCCCAACCGAGAAGGTGGTCGAGATCAAAGGGGGCCGCAAGGTGGAGGTGGAGCGGCGCATGTTCCCCGGCTACCTCTTGATCAGGATGTACGACGACACCCATACCTTCAACGTGGTGCGGAACACCCCCGGAGTCACCTCGTTCGTGGGTAGCGGGATGGGAGGTGGATTCCAGCCCACCCCGCTGTCGCGCCGCGAGGTGGAGCGTTTCCTGGGTCTCAAGAGAGAGGCGGCCAAGAAGGCCCCGAGGTTCCGCCCGGCGTGGGAGATCGGAGAAACGGTGCGGGTGTCCAAGGGACCCTTCGCCGATTTCAACGGGGTGGTGGAGAACATCAACGTCGACCAGCAGAAGGTCACCGTGCTGGTCGAGATCTTCGGCCGGGACACGCCGATGGAACTGGGCTTCGAGGACATCCAGAAGCAGTAGCGCCACGACTATCCCGACCGAGACCAGACCGCCAAGACGAGAGACACGAAGGACAGACCGACCATGGGCAGAAAAAGGGTTGCAGCCATCCTGAAGGTTCAGATCCCGGCCGGCGAGGCCAGCCCGGCGCCGCCCGTCGGGCCGGCTCTGGGCCAGTACGGCATCAACATCATGGAGTTCGTCAAGTCCTACAACGATGCCACCCGGGCCCAGGTGGGCACCATCGTTCCGGCCGAGATAACCATCTATACGGACCGGTCGTTCAGCTTCGTCACCAAGTCACCTCCCACGGCGGTCTTGCTCCGGCAGGCGGCGCGGGTGGAGAAGGGGTCGCCGGAGCCGCACCGGGAGAAGGTCGCCACCCTGTCCAGCGATCAGATCAGGCGGATCGCCGAGACCAAGCTTCCCGACCTGAACACGAACGACATCGAGGCGGCCATGAAGATCGTGGCCGGCACCGCCCGGTCGATGGGGATCATCGTCGCGGACTGAACAGGCCCCTCGCTCCAAGAAGCGGGGCTGGTGGTCTGTCTGTGTAATGTCGGTGTGGTATGGCGTCGGCAGCGGTGTTCCTCGCAAGGCGCGCTGACGAAGGCGTACCCGCAGCGGTACGTTGAGGAAGCGGAACGAAGCGACGGGACGCCGATGGCCGCCAGAGCACCCGGATGTTTCGCAGACAGACCACTACAACCGAATACCGATGGGAGAGCCACCGCGAGGGTGGCTCGCTATGACCACAAGGAGGAACCCTATGGCTCGCAGGGGCAAGCGCTACGACCGGCTCGCCGCCGCATTCGACAGGTACCACCACTACGAGCCGCTCGAGGCGGTGCGCATGGTGAAGGCTTCGGCCGCCGCCCGATTCGACGAGACCATCGAGACGGTGATGAAGCTGGGGATCGACCCGCGCCGGGCCGACCAGTTGGTCCGGGGCACCGTGGTGCTCCCCCATGGAACCGGCAAGGCGATCCGCATTTGCGTGTTCGCGGTCGGTGACCTGGCAACCGAGGCCGAGGAGGCGGGCGCCGAGGTGGTCGGCGGCGACGAGCTGATCGCGTCGATCGCTGCGGGCGGGGATGTCGGTTTCGACGTCGCGATCGCCTCACCGGACATGATGCCGAAGGTGGGTCGCCTCGGAAGGATCTTGGGACCGCGGGGTCTGATGCCCAACCCGAAGGCCGGGACCATCACCCGGGACCTGGCCAGGACGGTCGGGGAGTTCAAGGCCGGCAAGATCGAGTACCGCAACGATCGCTACGGGAACGTGGCCGCTCCCATCGGCAAGGCTTCTTTCGACGAGACGCGCCTCCACGAGAACCTGATCTCCCTGGTGTCCGAGGTGCTGCGCGTGAAGCCGGCCGCTTCGAAGGGCACCTATCTCAAGGGGTTGTCGATAGCCTCGACCATGGGTCCCGGAATCAGGGTGGACGTGACGAAGGTGGACCGCCTGTCCAGCGTGGCTTCCTAGCCGGTAGCTAGCAGTCCTCTCGTCTCACTGGCGAGCGGCAACCGCCAACGGGCGGTGACCCCTGCCTGGCGCAGGGTGGGCGCGGCCGCTACACTGCCCGCGGTTTCCCGGTTCCGGACCGGGAATGTTTGGCCGTAGACAGCCGGTACCCGTTACGGGTGTAAAGCAATCCGCGAGGATTCGCCTGCCGAGGTCGGATCGAGGCATCCGTCCCGATTCCCTCCCTGCTGTCCCTGTGCGCCGTTCCGGCGCGTGCGGCCTACCGCCAGCAAAGTCGCGGGACGGCCCGCGACCCGCAATCCAGCGGAGGAGTTCATGCCACGACCCGACAAGGTCCGGGCTGTTGAAGACATCAAGGGTTACTTCTCGGCCTCGTCCTCATCGTTCCTGACCGAGTACCGCAGCCTGCCGGTGGCGGCCCAGCAGGAACTTCGCCGGAGCCTCAGGGAAGCCGGGGCGAGATACCGGGTCCTGAAGATGACGCTCACCAAGCGAGCTCTCCACGATCTCGGCCACGATGACATGGACGAGTGGCTTACGGGGCCGACCGCCGTGGCTTTCGTCGAGGACGATCCGGTCCCGGCCGCCAAGGCACTGGTCGCCTTCAGCCGGGACCACGAAGGTCTGGTCATCAAGGCCGGCATGCTCGACGGCAGGGCCATCGGCGCCGATCAGGTGGCGCGCCTCGCCACCCTCGACAGCCGGGAGGTAATGCTCGCCACGGTCGCAGGGGCTTTCAACGCGCCCCTGACCAGAGCCGCCTCGCTGATGGGTTCCTTTACGAGGAGCGCAGCCTCGATGTTCTCGCAGTTGCTCGAAAAGAAGGAAGAAGGATAAGGCCGGGTCCAGACGCGGCCACCGGTGCCCGCACCGGCCGAACGAACGGAATCTAGGAGGATGGCAATGGCCAGCATGACTACTGAAGAACTGTTGGGTGTGTTCGAGGGGATGACGGTCCTCGAGCTCAAGGAGTTTCTCGACGCTTTCGAGGAGCACTTCGATGTGACCGCGGCAGCCCCGATGGCGATGGCGGTCGCGGCCGGTGACGGCGCCGGGGCCGAGGCGCCCGCAGAGGAGCAGACGGAATTCGACGTGGTGCTCACCGGATCCGGCGACAAGAAGATCCAGGTCATCAAGGAAGTCCGGGCCATGACCAGTCTCGGACTCAAGGAGGCCAAGGCGGTCGTGGACGGTCTCCCCAGCACCGTTCTCGAGGCTGTCTCCAAGGAGGAGGCCAACGCCGCCAAGGAGAAGATCGAGGCGGTCGGAGGCTCTGTCGAGATTCGCTAGGCCGCGAGCGGTTGCCGCGGCTCCGGTGTCCCGTTAACATCACCGCGAAGTGGACGGCATCGCCCGTAGGGTGCAACGACGGGAGCCCGTCGATAGGAAGTGACTTCCGCCTAAGGCTCCGGCTTTAGGTGGGTTTTGTCGCGTGCTAAACTGCGGGTTTGCCGTGCCCTAGGTGTCGGGAGAGCGCGCGTACCTTCACACATCCCGCCTGATGGCGACCGATATTCGGAGAGCATGGTGATTGTTCGTGTCCGGAGTGGCGTCGGAACACGGATGTACCGGGTCAATTGAGTTCGAGCCGGCCGGTGTTACCGGTTGGGTGTCTATTAGGAGGAAGCTTTGGCCATAGCCCCTGCTGTTGATCGACTGTCCTTCTCGAAGATTCCCGAGGTCAGCCCCCTGCCCGACCTCATCGCGGTCCAGCGCGAGTCCTTCAGCTGGTTCCTCGAAGAAGGCCTCAGCCGGATATTCCAGCAGCTCTCACCCATCGAGGACTTCGGCGGGCAGCTGGCTCTCGACCTCAGCGATCACTACTTCGGGGAGCCGTTGATGACCGAGGAGGAGGCGAAGGAGCGGGACACGAGCTACTCCAAGCCCCTTCACGTGATCGCCCGGTTCGTCAACCGCAACACCGGCGAGATCAAGGAACAGAGGGTGTTCCTGGGCGACTTCCCGATGATGACCCGCAACGGCACCTTCATCATCAATGGCACCGAGCGGGTGGTAGTGAGCCAGCTGGTTCGGTCTCCGGGCGTGTACTTCGACCACTCGGTGGACAAGGCCTCCGACAAGGACGTGTACGGCGCCAAGGTGATACCCGGCCAGGGCGCCTGGATGCAGTTCGACATCGACAAGCGCGACACGGTCGGCGTACGGGTGGACCGCAAGCGGCGCCAGTACATCACGTCGTTCGTGAGGGCGCTGGGCATCGCCGAGACCGACGACGAGATACTCCGCCTGTTCCATGACGCGGACGTCATCGCCAACACCCTGGACAAGGACCCGGTGGGTGACGTCGAGGATGCCATGCTCGACTTCTACCGCAAGCAACGCCCCGGCGAGCCGACCACCCTGGACTCCGCCAAGGGCCTGATCGGCTCCATCTTCTTCAACTCGAAGCGTTACGACCTCACCGAGGTAGGTCGCTACAAGGTCAACCAGAAGTTCGAGAACCCGGAGGGACACTCATCCGAGAACGGTCTCTTCACCCAGGACGACTTCATCGACACCATCCGCTACCTGATCCACCTCCAGCAGGGTAAGGAGACCATGACCACCCGGGCCGGTGCCGAGGTGGTGGTCCGCACCGACGACACGGACCACTTCGGAAACCGCCGGGTACGGACGGTCGGGGAGCTGGTCCAGAACCAGATCCGGGTGGGTCTGAGCCGGATGGAACGCCAGGTGAGAGAACGGATGTCCACCCAGGACCCGGACTCCATCACGCCCACGTCCCTCATCAACATCCGGCCGGTGGTGGGCTCGATCAAGGAGTTCTTCGGGTCCAGCCAGCTCAGCCAGTTCATGGACCAGCCCAACCCGCTGGCCGGACTCACCCACCGGAGGCGCCTGTCGGCGCTGGGTCCGGGCGGCGTATCGCGGGAGCGGGCAGGCTTCGAGGTGCGGGACGTCCATCCCTCCCACTACGGGCGCATGTGCCCCATCGAAACCCCCGAAGGTCCCAACATCGGGTTGATCGGGTCCCTCGCCAGCTATGCCAGGGTCAACCGGTTCGGCTTCATCGAGACCCCCTACCGCGAGGTCAAGGACGGCCGGGTGACCGATGTCACCAAGCACTTGACCGCTTCGGAGGAGGAGCGTTTCGTGATCGCCCAGGCCAACTCGGAGTTGAACCTGGACGGCACCTTCGTTCGCGACCGGGTTCTGGTCCGGCGAGCCGGCGGCGAGATCGACCGGGTACCGCCCAGGGACGTCGACTACATGGACATCTCACCCAAGCAGATCGTCTCGGTGGCCACCTCCCTGATCCCGTTCCTCGAGCACGACGACGCCAACCGGGCGCTTATGGGCTCCAACATGCAACGCCAGGCGGTTCCGCTGCTCCAGGCCGAGGCGCCTCTCGTGGGCACGGGCGTGGAAGCCAGGGCCGCCCAGGACTCCGGTGATCTGATCACCTCCGAGGTGGCGGGCGTGGTGACCTCCATCAACGGCAACGAGATCGTGATCACCGAGACCGGAACCGATGAGGAGCACCGCTACCGGCTCCGCAAGTTCGAGCGCTCCAACCAGGGCACCTCGATCAACCAGAAGCCGGTGGTGGACATCGGTGACGAGGTATCGGCGGGGACCGTGATCGCCGACGGGCCCTCCACCGAGGCGGGAGAGCTGGCGCTGGGCAAGAACCTGCTGGCCGCTTTCATGCCGTGGAAGGGGCACAACTTCGAGGACGCCGTAGTCCTCAGCGAGCGTCTGGTCAAGAACGACGTGCTGACCTCGATCCATATCGAGGAGTACGAGGTCGACGCTCGCGACACCAAGTTGGGCGCCGAGGAGATCACCCGCGACATCCCGAACGTAGCGGAGGAGGTCCTCAAAGACCTCGACGACGAGGGAGTCATCCGGGTGGGCGCCAATGTGGGACCGGGTGACTACCTGGTCGGCAAGGTGACACCCAAGGGTGAGACCGAGATGACCCCGGAGGAACGCCTGCTACGGGCCATCTTCGGGGAGAAGGCCCGCGAGGTCAGGGACTCCTCCCTCAAGGTTCCCCACGGCGAGTCCGGCAAGGTGATCGATGTACGGGTCTACCGGCGGGCGGACGGCTACGACGATCTCCAGCCCGGGGTCAACGAGCTGGTGCGGGTGTGCGTGGCCAGCCAGCGCAAGATCTCCGAAGGCGACAAGCTGGCGGGCCGGCACGGCAACAAGGGCGTGATCGCCAAGATCCTCCCGGAGGAGGATATGCCCTTCCTGGCGGACGGGACCCCTATCGACATCGTGCTCTCGCCGCTGGGCGTTCCATCCCGGATGAACCTCGGCCAGGTGCTGGAGACGCATCTCGGATGGGCCGCCGCTCAGGGATGGCGCCCCTTCAAGAGCGAGACCCCGGCGGCGGAGGGCAGGCCGCCCCGCTCTCGCGTGGCCACGCCTGTGTTCGACGGGGCCCGACAGAGCGAGATACGCGACGTCATCGCCAACAGCCTCCCCAACCGGGACGGGATGCGCCTGGTGGGCGACGACGGCAAGGCGACTCTCTACGACGGGCGGACCGGGAGGCCCTTCGACACGACCATCACGGTGGGATACCTCTACATCCTCAAGCTGGTCCACCTGGTGGATGACAAGCTCCATGCCCGTTCGACCGGTCCCTACTCGATGATCACCCAGCAGCCGTTGGGCGGTAAGGCGCAGTTCGGCGGCCAGCGCTTCGGGGAGATGGAGGTGTGGGCTCTCGAGGCCTACGGCGCCGCCTACGCCCTCCAGGAGCTGCTGACCATCAAGTCGGACGATGTCCTGGGTCGGGTCAAGGTCTACGAGTCGATCGTCAAGGGCGACAACATACCCGAACCGGGGATCCCGGAGTCCTTCAAGGTGCTAATCAAAGAGATGCAGAGCCTGTGTCTCAACGTAGAGTTGCTGTCGGCGGGAGAGGAAGTCCAGTTCAGAGACCTGGACGAGGACCTCTATCGCACGTCGGAGTCACTCGGAATCGATCTGTCGCGTCCGGAGCGCAGGGAAGAAGGTTGACAAGCGTGGATTGGGGCCAAACACCTGACCGGTTCAGTAAGTACGGGGGCTACCCGGCATCCTCCAGCGCGCCCACTCGGGACGTGTTCGACGAGCTCAAGATCGGATTGGCCTCGCCCGAACAGATCCGTTCCTGGTCGTTCGGCGAGGTGAAGAAGCCGGAGACCATCAACTACCGGACTCTCAAGCCCGAGAAGGAGGGACTGTTCGACGAGCGCATCTTCGGTCCCCAGAAGGACTGGGAGTGCGCCTGCGGCAAGTACAAGCGGATCCGCTACCGGGGCATCACCTGCGAGAAGTGCAACGTGGAGGTGACCCGGAGCAAGGTGCGCCGGGAACGCATGGGCCACATCGAGTTGGCCGCTCCGGTCACCCACATCTGGTTCTTCAAGGGCGTCCCCTCTCGCCTCGGATACCTGCTCGACATGTCCCCCAAGGAACTCGAGAAGGTCATCTACTTCGCCTCCTACGTGGTCACCGAGCTCGACGAGAGGAAGCGCCTCGAGGACCTGCCGCGGCTGGAGGAGGAGATGGAGGCCGGGATCGAGCTCGAGCAGGAAGACTTCGACGAGTGGCGGGAGGCCCGCCTCCAGCGGCACGAGGAAGAGATCCGGCGCATGGAGGAGGGGGGCGCCAAGCCCCAGGAGATCACCCAGCGGCGCCGCGAGGTCGAACGTGAGGTCTTGGATCGCGAGTCCCGGTGCGAGCAGGAGTGCGAGCTCTACCGGGAGGCCTTCGAGACCTTCCGCAGCCTGAAGCCCAAGAAGCTGGTGGAGTCGGAGCAGCTGTGGCGGATGCTCGACGACCAGTACAAGGACTATTTCTCGGGAGGCATGGGCGCCGAGGCGGTCAAGGCCCTGCTGAGGCGGATCGACCTGGATGCCGAGATGGCCATGCTTCGTGAGAACCTGGTGGCCACCTCCGCCCAGCGCCGCCACCGGGCCACGCAGCGGATCAAGGTGGTGAAGCCGTTCTGGGAGGGCAAGCACTCTCCCAGGAGCATGATCGTGGAGTCGGTCCCGGTGATCCCGCCCGATCTCCGCCCGATGGTCCAGTTGGACGGCGGTCGGTTCGCGACCTCGGACCTCAACGATCTCTACCGGCGGGTCATCAACCGCAACAACCGGCTGAAGCGACTTCTCGACCTGAACGCTCCCGAGATCATCGTGAACAACGAGAAGCGCATGCTCCAGGAGGCGGTGGACGCCCTGTTCGACAACGGTCGGCGGGGCAAGGCCGTCACCGGTCAGGGCAATAGGCCTCTCAAGTCCCTGACCGACATGCTCAAGGGCAAGCAGGGCCGCTTCCGCCAGAACCTGCTGGGTAAGCGGGTGGACTACTCGGGGCGCTCGGTGATCGTGGTGGGACCGCAGCTCAAGCTCCATCAATGCGGTCTGCCGAAGGTCATGGCCCTCGAGTTGTTCAAGCCTTTCGTCATGAAGCGGCTGGTCGATCGCGACATCGCCCAGAACATCAAGTCCGCCAAGCGGATGGTGGAGCGCCGCCGTCCCCAGGTCTGGGACGTGCTCAAAGAGGTGATCCAGGAGCACCCGGTGCTGCTCAACCGCGCCCCCACGCTGCACAGGCTGGGTATCCAGGCCTTCGAGCCCATCCTGGTCGAGGGCAAGGCCATCCAGATACACCCCCTGGTGTGCGAGGCGTTCAACGCCGACTTCGACGGAGACCAGATGGCGGTACACCTGCCGCTGTCGGCCGAGGCTCAGGCGGAGGCCAGGGTCCTGATGCTCTCCACCAACAACGTCCTCTCCCCGGCCAGCGGTTACCCGATCGTGGCGCCGTCCCAGGACATGGTGATCGGTATCTACTACCTGTCCGAGAAGGTGGAGGACGCCAAGGGGGCCGGCCGGGTGTTTGCCGACCCGGACGAAGCCCTGATGGCCTACGACCTGGGCGAGATATCGCTGCACGCCCCGATCAAGCTGCGCCTGGGCGAGATCGCCGGCGACCCGGTCATGCATGCCGAGCTGGCCGACTTCATCCCGAACCTCATCACCGAGGCGCCGGTGGACGGTGGCCAACTGTTCGAGACCACCCTCGGACGGACCCTGCTCAACCAGGTTATGCCCGAGGACTTCCCCGTTCTCGACGCCATGGTGCTGAAGGGCGACCTCAAGGTGCTGATCGCCGAGATCATCGAGCGGTACGGCAAGAACGTGGTGCAGCGAACCCTGGACGGGCTCAAGGAGTTGGGATTCGATTACTCGACCAGGTCCGGGCTGACCATGGGGCTCCGCGACGTTCGGGCGCCCCGTGACAAGCAGCGGATCCTCAACAAGCACCAGAAGAAGGCTGACGCGCAGGATCGCCAGTACCAGCGCGGCATCATCACCCAGGACGAGCTCCACCAGGAGCTGATCGAGATATGGACCGAGGCGACCGAAGAGGTGACCGCCTCCATGGAGAAGACCCTGGCCAGCGACGACTTCAACCCGATCGACATGATGGTGAAGTCCGGCGCGCGGGGGAACAGGATGCAGGTCCGCCAGATCGCCGGGATGCGGGGCCTGGTGGCCAACCCGAAGGGTGACATCATCCCCCGCCCGATCAAGGCCAACTTCCTGGAGGGCCTGACCGTGCTGGAGTACTTCATCTCCACCCACGGTGCCCGGAAGGGCCTGGCCGACACCGCCCTCCGGACCGCCGACTCGGGTTACCTGACCCGGCGCCTGGTCGATGTCTCCCAGGAGATCATCGTGCAGGACGAGGATTCGGAGGACCGGGGCATCCGCATTCCCATCAGGGTCATGGAAGGCAAGGAGTGGCAGCTGATCCCCAACCTGCGGAACCGTGTGTACGGACGGGTACTCGTGGACGACGTGCTGGTCGACGGCGAGCCGGTGGTGACCAAGGACGGGCGGGAGCTGGTGGCCGGGGAGGTGCTCGATCGCTACGCCATGGTCGCCTTGGAGTCCGCCTCGGAGGTTCTGGGCGTGCGGGTGCGCTCGCCCCTGACCGACGAGATCCCCCATGGCATAAGCCAGGCCTCGTACGGGCTGAGCATGGCCACGGGCCGGATGGTGGAGCCCGGCGAGGCGGTCGGGATCATGGCCGCCCAGTCGATCGGCGAGCCGGGAACTCAGCTGACCATGCGCACGTTCCACACCGGTGGCGTGGCCGGCCAGGACATCACCCACGGCCTTCCCAGGGTGGTCGAGCTCTTCGAGGCCCGCTCTCCCAAGGGGAAGGCGGTGCTCTCCGAGGTCGGCGGCCGGGTCCGGATCGAAGAGACGGAGGAGGGCGGACGGGCCATAGTGATCGAGTCCTCGGAAGGGGAGACCCAGTACGAGGTTTCTCGCAGGGCTCGCCTTACGGTCCGCAATGGCCAGGAGATCGCGCCGGGTACGCCTCTGACGGAGGGTCCGCTCGATCCCAAGGAAGTGTGCGACATCCAGGGCGTGAGGGCCTGCCAGCAGTACCTGGTGGAACAGGTCCAGGAGGTCTACCGGAACCAGGGCGTGGACATCCACGACAAGCACATCGAGCTGATCGTGCGCCAGATGTTGCGCAGGGTTCGGGTAGCCCGCTCGAACGACTCGGACTTCCTGCCGCTCCAGTTGGTCGACTACGGGGAGTTCCGCGAGGAGAACCGCCGCCTGGTGGCTGAGGGCCGCCAGCCTGCCGAGGGACGGCCCGAGTTGATGGGAATCACCAAGGCGTCGCTGGCCACGGACTCGTGGCTGTCGGCGGCCTCGTTCCAGGAGACCACCCGGGTGCTGACCGAGGCGGCCATCAACGGTCGCTCGGACCACCTGCGAGGTCTCAAGGAGAACGTGATCATCGGCAAGCTGATCCCGGCGGGAACCGGTGCCACCCGGTACCAGTCCATCAAGCCGGATCTTCCCGAGGCAAGCGTGCTCCCGTCGAACCTCGGAGCCGACTGGTTGGCGTCCCTCCAGATGCCCGGTGAGGAGGGCGAGCCGAACGGGGAGCTGGCGGAGCATGGCGACGCCGGCACCGGAGTCGGCCTCCGCGAACCCGAAGAGGATCTCGTCACCAGCGATCCGGCCCCTGTTGATTAGTTTCTAGTCTCTAGTTTCTAGTTGCTCGTTCTTACCAACTAGCAACTAACGACTAGCAACTACGGTCGGGGGGCCTGACGTCCTGGGCCCGGTCCATGGCCGCCACGAGGACCGCGTCCCCGGTATCCACCACTATGACCCCGTCGAGGCCGAGTACCAGGACGGGCCGTTCCCCGGCGGAGATGTAGCTGGACGAGACCGAGCGCACCTCGGCTGGCCCGGCCACCACGTTCCCGTGCTCGTCACTGGTGGCTCTCTCCCAGAGAGCGGCCCAGGATCCCAGGTCGGACCATCCCGCCTCGAAGGGCGCCATGGCGCCGCGGCGGGTCCGCTCCATCACCACCCGGTCGATGGAGCCTTCCGGACAGGCCGAGAAGGCCTGCTCCTCCAACACCACCGGACCTTCGTCGCTCCGGCCGCCGAGCGCGGCCCGTACCTGGCGAATAGTGCCGGGACTGGCTGACCCCAGTTCGTCGACGAAGGTGCCGGCCCGGAACAGGAACATGCCGGAGTTCCATGAGTAGCGGCCCGAGTCGACGTAACGGCGGGCGGTCGGACGGTCCGGTTTCTCGCGGAACGAGGCGATCCTGATCACGCCCGGGAGGTCGGCGACGGCCGGCCCGTGCTCGATGTAGCCGTATCCGGTCTCGGGCCGGTCCGGCGTGACGCCGAAGGTGACCAGCCATCCGGCCCGGGCGGCGGCCGTGGCTCGCTCCACCACCTCGACGAAGGCTGCGGTGTCTCTGACGGCATGGTCGGCCGGGAGCACCAGCAGCAGGTCGTCCGCCGCCGACAGCAACGCGGCTGCGGCTGCGGCGGGAGCGGTGTTGCGGCCCACCGGTTCCAGCACCGCCCGGAAGCGTCTCACCCCGATCTCGGCCAGTTGGTCGGATACGGGCGGGTAGTGGTCCTCACCGCACACGATGATCGGATCCGCCGGTTCCGGGAGCAGGGCTGCGCGCAGGAGCGTCTCCTGCAACATCGAACGCCCTCCGGCCGCTCGGACCAGCGGCTTGGGATGCTCGGGACGCGACAGCGGCCACAGCCGGGTGCCCGATCCTCCCGCCAGGATCACCGGTCGGAGCATCTCGCCCTACCCGCAGCGAGCCGCGTGGACCCGGTTGGCGAAACGATCGGTCATGCCGGCCACGTAATCGACCGCCTGGCGCTGCGGAGAGTCGGACCGCCGCGCGGAGGGGGGAATCTCGGACGGGTGCGCCTCGTAGTAGCGGACCAGGTCCTGGACCACGCCCATGGCCTGCCTCCTCAGGGCTTGACCTTCAGCCCGAAGGTAGACCCGCTCGAACATGAAGTTCCGCAGATCGTCCATGGCTTCGGCCACATCGGGGGCCATCTGGACACGGCCGGCGCTTATCGAGCCGTCGACCACCGCGTGCACCATCGCGGTCACCCAACGCCCGTGCTGGTCGCCGAGCAGTGCTTGCGCCCGGAACGGCAGGTCCTGGTAGCGGATGATCCCGGCCCTCATGGCATCGACGGGATCGTGGCTGAGGTAGGCGATCCGGTCGGCGTAGCGGCATAGGGTCCCTTCCGGGGTGGCGGGTCCTTCCTCGATCCGCCACGGGTGGGCGCGGATGCCGTCCCGCGTCTCCCAGGTGAGGTTGAGCGGCTCGATCACCGACAGGATCCGCACCGAGTGATCGGCATGTACCCAACCCCCGTCGAGCATCTCGTCGAGGGCGTCCTCTCCGGTGTGACCGAACGGGGCGTGCCCGATGTCGTGACCCAGGCAGATGGCCTCGGTCAAGGACTCGTTCAGGCCGAGCGCAACCGCCATCGAGCGTCCGATCTGGGCGACCTGGAGCGTGTGGGTGAGCCTGGTGACGAAATGGTCGTTGCCGGGATCGATGAACACCTGGGTCTTGCGAGCCAGCCGCCGGAAGGCGTTGGAGTGCACGATGCGGTCGCGGTCCCGTTCGAATGCGGTACGGAGCGGGTCGGGCTCCTCCGGACTCTCCCGGCCCTTGGACTCGGCAGCCTTGGTGGCGGCGGGTGCCATCCGCAGGAATTCGGAGTTCTCTCGAGCCTCGCGGGCAACGTGCCGGAAGGGTTCCGCATGGACGACCACGCTCCGACGATAGCGAGGCCGTCCAGGTTGCCGGCCCGTGCCGGATGAGTACGCTTCCGGCGATGGAGTACCAGGCGCTCTACCGTAAGTACCGGCCGCAGCGCTTCGATCAGGTAATCGGCCAGGAGCACGTCACCGTGACCCTGGCCAGGGAGATCGCCGGAGGTCGGGTGGCTCACGCCTACCTGTTCACCGGTCCCAGAGGCACGGGCAAGACCACCACCGCCCGCCTGCTGGCCATGGCCCTGAACTGTCCCGACCGGGGTCCGGACAGCGAGCCGTGCGGCGCCTGCCCGTCCTGTGCGGGCGTGGCGTCATCAGCCTCCATGGACGTGATGGAGCTCGATGCCGCCTCCCACAACAAGGTGGAGGACATCAGGGAACTGCGCGCCGGGGTGTCCACGGTGGCGTCGGTGGGGGGTGCTCGGCGGGTGTTCATCCTCGATGAGGCCCACATGCTCACCAAGTCGGCCGCCAACGCCCTGCTCAAGACCCTGGAGGAGCCACCCGAGCACGTGCACTTCGTGCTGGCCACGACCGAGCCCTACCGGTTGCTCGACACGGTCCGCTCGAGAAGCCAGCGGTTCGACTTCCATCTGGTGCCGACCGACACCCTGACCGACCACCTGAGGTGGATCGCCGAGGCCGAGGGGTTCGAGGCCACCGACGGCGCCCTGCTGGCGGTGGCTCGGCGGGCTGCCGGGTCGGTCCGGGACTCGTTGAGCCTCCTGGAGCAGGTAGCCGCCAGGGACGGCACCGTCACCGAGGAAGGCGTCCAGGCGGCGCTCGGCGTGGCCGGGCCCGAGTCGCTCGTGAAGCTGGTGGATGCGGTTGCTGACGAGGCGCCCGCCGCCGCCCTCGAGTTGGTGGCCCATCTGTCGGCGGGCGGCGTCGATCTGCGACGCTTCGCCGGCGATGCGCTGGGGTTCTTCCGGGGGGTCTTCCTCACCCACTACAGCTCGGATGTGAGGGAGTTCACCGACGAGCCTCCTGAGGTGATCGAGCACTGGCAGGAGGTGGCAGGCCGGATCCCTGCGGCTCTGGTGATGAGGTCGATCGACATTCTGGGAGAGGCGCTCGTCAAGCTCAGGGAGGGCCGGGACGAGCGCATGATGCTGGAGTTGGCCGTCCTCAAGCTGTCCCGCCCCGAGCTGGACGACCGCGCGGAGGGACTGCTGCGGCGGATCGAGCGGCTCGAGAAGGGCCGGCCGGTCGCGCCCGCCCGCAGCCCGGCTCCGGCCGCGGCTGCCTCGGCTCCGGCCGCGGCTGCCTCGGCGGCTTCCGCTCCGGCCGCCCCCACTCCCGACGCCTCGGCCGGAGCCCCGGCGGACAGTCCGGCCTCTCCGCCTCAGGAGGCGCTGTCCATCCCGGCGTCCGACCAGCCACTCTCCGATGCGGACCTGGACCGCATCTGGCCGCAGCTCAGCAACGCGGTCATCGAAGGGTTGGGTGGCAGGCTGGGTGCGTTCTTCCGCGAGGCTGTTCCGGGCGCAGTGGACGGTTCCACTCTGGTGCTGCACCTTCCGGCCGGGTACGAGCTTCACTACAAGACCCTCTCGACCGACTCCGATCTGGCCGCGCTGCTCGCTCGGGAGGGAGAGAGGCTCCTCGGCAGGTCGGTGAGGATCGACTTCCGGATGGCGGGCGCGACCGGAGGGTCCCACGGGCAGGGTGCCGGACCGGATCCCTCACCCCCGCCGGATCCGATGCCCGAGTTAGGGCCGGAGCCGGATGCCCCTGATCCTGCCGAGCCGGTGGACGAGCCCGCTCCCTCGCCGGCGCCGCCGCAGGTGGACCCGAAGGCGGCCATGCATCAGGCGGAGCTTCTGCTGCGCGAGTCCGAACTGAACGTCCAGGAGGTCCAGCCCGACTAGGCGTAGGCGAGGATGCGACGGTTTCGTCACTGTCACCGACTACCCTGGTCAGGCTGATGTTCGAGCGTCCCGTCCAACGACTGATCGACGAGCTGAGCAGGCTTCCCGGGGTGGGTCGCAAGTCCGCCCAGCGTCTCGCCTTCCATCTGCTGAACGTAGAGGAGGCTGACGCTCGCCGCTTGGCGGGGGCGATCATCGACCTGCGCGAGCAGACTTCCTTCTGCTCTCGTTGCTACAACGTCACCGCCGGGGAGGAATGCTCGATCTGCCGCGATCCTCGCCGCGAGCCCGGGTACATCTGCGTGGTCGAGCGGGCCCAGGACATAGCGGTCATCGAGCGTACGCGCGAGTTCGCCGGGCAGTACCACGTGCTGGGCGGCGCTCTCTCGCCCATCGACGGTATAGGACCCTCCCAGCTCCGGATAGAGGAGCTCGAGCTCCGGATCGAGGAGCTCCGGGACCGGCACAGGGACAACGGCGCGGGGACCGGGGAGTCGCGGATCGAGATCATCATCGCCACCAATCCCACCATCGAGGGGGATACCACCGCCATGTACCTGGCGCGACGCTTCAAGCCCTTCGGGGTGACCGTCACCCGTCCGGCCAGCGGTCTGCCGGTCGGGGGCGACATGGACTACGCCGACGAGATCACACTCGGCAGGGCCCTGGCGGACCGGCGGGAGCTGTAGAGGATCCGCTCCACCCCCGATGTCCGGGATGGCCGGATAGGTTGATATCGTATGCGCCGATCCAGAGGCACTCGGAATGGACTCATGGGCAAAGGCATCGGACCGGTCGAGACCCGGTTTTTCACGTTCGGCAGCGAATCGGATCCGTTCGTCTGCGAGAGCGGCGAGGAGCTGCCCGAGGTAACCCTCGCCTACGAGGTCTACGGCGAGCTCAACGAGGCCGGCGACAACGCCATCCTCCTATTCCACGCCCTCACCGGCGGCCACCACGCGGCCGGAGAGAACCGTGACTACACCGGCGCCGAGGACCGCTGGACCGACGAGATGCATACGGGGTGGTGGGACGACTTCATCGGGTCGGGCCGCTCCCTCAACACGGACAAGTTCGCAGTGATCTGCGCCAACTGGCTGGGTCATTGCTATGGCACCACCGGCCCCGCCAGCATCAACCCGCTCACCGGCAAGCCCTACGGACCCGACTTCCCGCGCGTCTCCGCGGGCGACACGGTCCGGGCACACTTCCGGCTCCTGGACCACCTCGGGGTGAGGAAACTCCATGCGGTGGTAGGTGGCAGCGTGGGCGGGATGATGTGCCTCGACGTGGCGGTCCGCTACCCCGATCGGGTGCGTTTCGTCGTTCCCATCGCGGCAGGCCTTCGGGCCACCACCCTCCACGTGATCCATGACTTCGAGCAGATCAACGCCATCTACAACGACCCGGACTTCAACGGGGGCAACTACTACGACGGGGCCTCGCCCGACGCCGGCCTCGCCCTCGCCCGGATGATCGGGCACAAGACGTTCGTGTCGCTGGACCAGATGAAGAAGCGGGCCAGGGGGGAGGTGGCCGAGTCCGGAGATCGGGTTCGGCTTCCGATCGAGAGCTACATGTGGCATCAGGGCCAGAAGTTCGTCAAGCGCTTCGATGCCAACGCCTACCTGCGGACCATGTGGGCATGGCAGGACTTCGATCTGTATGCGGAGGCCGAGCGCAAGGGGATCACGCTCCGCGACATGCTCTCGGCCGGATCCCACAAGTATCTGGTCTTCTCGATCGACTCCGACGTGTGCTACTACCCGGGTGAGCAGAAGGAGCTGGCGGAGGAGTTGAAAGCGGCCGGTCAGGACTTCAACTGGATCACCGTCCACTCGGAGAAGGGTCACGATGCCTTCCTGCTCGAGCCGCATCTATTCGAGCCCCACCTCCGTTACCATCTGGAATCCGATTGGGATCCCTCATCCACGACCCGGTCCAGGAGAAGCGCCAGATGAGCCACGAGTTCGGCTTCGACACCCGTTCCATCCACGCCGGCCAGCGGCCGGACCCCGACACCGGTGCGCGGGCCATGCCCATCTACCAGACCACTTCCTACGTGTTCGAGGATCCCCAGCAGGCCGCCGACCTGTTCGCCCTCCAGAGCTTCGGCAACATCTACACGCGGATCGGGAACCCCACCAACGCGGCCTTCGAGGAGCGCATGGCCTCCCTGGAGGGCGGCTTGGGCGGACTGGCGACCGCCTCCGGTATGGCGGCCCAGCTCGTGGCGGTACTCACCCTCTGCGAGGTGGGGGACCACATCGTCGCCAACCGGTCGCTGTACGGCGGGACGTTCACCCAGTTCGACGTGACGCTCCGCCGGATGGGCATCGACACGACCTTCGTGGACACCAACGACCTCGACGCCATCGAGGCGGCCATCACCGACCGGACCCGGCTCGTCTACGGGGAGACGATCGGCAACCCGGCGGGTGACGTCCTCGACCTGGCGCCGATGGCCGATCTGGCCCGCTCCCACGGCCTACCCCTGGTGGTGGACAACACCTTCGCCAGCCCCGCGCTGTGCCGGCCCATAGAGTACGGCGCCGACGTGGTGGTGCACTCGGCCACCAAGTTCATCGGCGGCCATGGCACCTCGATCGCCGGTGTGATCGTTGAGAGCGGGGTCTTCCCGTGGGACAACGGACGGTTCCCCGCCATCGTCGAGCCGTCACCGGCCTATCACAACCTCACCTTCTGGGCGAACTTCCGGGAGTACGCCTACCTGATGAAGGCCCGCATGGAGCTGATGCGGGATGTGGGCGCGGTCCTGTCGCCCTTCAACTCGTTCCTGCTGCTCCAGGGGCTGGAGACGCTGTCGTTGCGGATGGAGCGCCACGTGGCCAACGCCCAGGCGGTGGCCGAGTTCCTGGACGCGGACAGCCGGGTGTCGTGGGTGTCCTATGCCGGGTTGCCCTCCCACCCCTCCCACGACCTGGCCCGGAAGTACGTACCGGCCGGGCCGGGTGCGGTGTTCACCTTCGGCATCGCCGGTGGCTACGAGGCGGGGGTGTCGTTCATCAAGCGGGTGGAGCTGGCCAGCCACCTTGCCAACGTGGGTGACGCCAAGACGCTGGTGATCCACCCGGCGAGCACCACGCACCAGCAGGTCCCGCCCGAGGAGAGGGACGCGGCCGGGGTGGGCGGCGACATGATCCGGATCTCGATCGGTCTCGAGAACATCGAGGACATTCTCTGGGACCTCGACCAAGCGCTGGGGAGCTGAAACCATGACCGAGGTACTCGAAGCCGACGCCCGCACCCGGCTGCGGATCATCCGCCAGGCGAAGTCGGTGGCTCTGGTCGGCGTGTCCGGCAACGAGCTGAAGGCATCGAACTTCGTTGCTACCTACCTGATCCGCACCCACCTGCGGGTCTACCCCGTCAACCCCATGTACGACGAGGTGCTCGGCCTGAAGTGCTACGGCTCGCTTGCGGACCTGCCGGAGGTGCCGGACATCGTCGACATCTTCCGCCATCCTCGCTTCATCCCGGAGGTGGTGGACGAGGCCATAGCCATCGGCGCCAAGGTGGTGTGGTTCCAGCTCGGCCTCCGCCACGACGATGCGGCCCGGACGGCCATCGATGCCGGCCTCGATGTGGTCCAGGACCGTTGCCTCAAGATCGAGCACGCCCGTTTCTCGGGCCGTCTGAACCTGGCCGGCTTCGACACCGGAGTCATCTCCAGCAAGCGCCTGCGGGACATCTAGTTCCAGTGGCCAGTGGCCGGTTGCCAGTGGCCAGTTTGCGACCTGGTCGGTTGATCAAGTTCCTCGAGCTCACCAGCCTGGCGTTCGCCTCCCAACAGTCCCGTGTTCCACATTCACTGACCACTGACCACTGACCGCTGACCGCTGCTCCACTTCCAGAAGCCCGCGATGCGGAGGATTCGCGGGAATATGATAAGGTGTGACTTAGGTTATACCTATCGAAGACACTGAGAAGTATCGAAAGGAAGAAACGCATGGCCAAGGCCGTCGGAATCGATCTGGGGACCACCAACAGCGTGATTGCGGTGCTGGAAGGCGGCGAGCCGACCGTGGTCGCCAATGCCGAAGGGGCTCGTACCACGCCATCGGTGGTGGCCTTCAAGGACGGTGAGGTGCTGATCGGTGAGGTCGCCAAGCGGCAGGCCATCACCAATCCCGATCACACCGTCCGATCCGTCAAGCGCCACATGGGAACCGACTGGTCCGTCGGGGCCGACGGCAAGTCCTACACGGCCCAGGAAGTGTCGGCCCGGACCCTGATGAAGCTGAAGCGGGACGCCGAGGCATACCTGGGAACTCCCATCACCTCCGCCGTGGTCACAGTGCCGGCCTACTTCAACGATGCGCAACGGCAGGCCACCAAGGAAGCAGGCCAGATCGCCGGCCTCGAGGTGCTGCGGATCGTCAACGAGCCCACCGCGGCCGCCCTGGCGTACGGCCTCGACAAGGAAGAGTCGGACCAGACCATCCTCGTATTCGATCTCGGGGGAGGAACCTTCGACGTGTCGGTCCTGGAGATCGGTGACGGCGTGTTCGAGGTGAAGTCCACCAGCGGCGACACCCAGCTGGGCGGGGACGATTGGGACCAGGCGATCATCGATTGGCTGGTGAAGGGTTTCAAGAACGACAACGGCGTCGACCTGAGCGCCGACAAGATGGCCGTGCAACGGCTCAAGGAGGCCGCGGAGAAGGCCAAGATCGAGTTGTCCACCGTGCCGGAGACCGACCTCAACCTGCCGTTCATCACCGCCACCTCTGACGGGCCGCTGCATCTCCAGACGAAGCTATCCCGCTCCGAGTTCGAGAAGCTCACCGAACATCTGGTGGGCCGGACCGAGGGGCCGTTCAAGCGGGCGGTGGCCGACGCCGGGGTGTCCGCTGACGAGATCGACCATGTGGTGCTGGTGGGCGGGTCCACCCGGATGCCGGTCATCCAGGACCTGGTGAGGCGACTGACCGGCAAGACCCCCCATCGTGGGGTCAACCCGGACGAGGTGGTGGCGGCCGGAGCCGCGCTCCAGGCCGGCGTGCTGACCGGTGACGTGAAGGACATCCTGTTGCTTGACGTGACGCCCCTGACGCTCGGTATCGAGACCAAGGGGAGCGTGATGACCAAGATGATCGAGCGCAACACCACCATCCCCACCAAGCGCACGGAGATCTTCACCACTGCTGATCACAACCAGCCGGAGGTCGAGATACACGTCCTGCAGGGCGAGCGCCCGATGGCCGGCGACAACAAGAGCCTGGGCAAGTTCCGCCTGACCGGGATCCCGCCTGCCCCGATGGGTGTGCCCCAGATCGAGGTGAGCTTCGACATCGATGCCAACGGGATCGTGTCGGTCAACGCCAAGGACCTGGGCACCGGCCGCCAGCAGGCCATGACCATCACCGGCGGCACCGCCCTGTCGCCGGACGAGATAGAGCGGATGGTGGAGGATGCGGAGCGCTACGCGGACGAGGACCGCCAGCGGCGGGATCTGGCCGATGCCCGCAACCGGGCGGATCAGGTCCTCAACCAGACCACCAAGCTGCTGGAGGACCACGGCGACAAGCTCGATGACGATGAGCGGTCCGCCATCGACGAAGCGGTGGCGACCCTGCGGTCGGTCACCGAGGACGAGGCGTCCTCCGCGGACGACATCCAGTCCGCGATCGATGCCCTCTTCCAGGCGTCCGCCGTGCTGGCCCAGAAGATGTACGCGTCGGAGGCCGAGGAACAGGCGGCCGCCGGCGAGGGTGATGCGATGCCGGATGACGAGGACATCGTGGAGGCCGAGATCATCGATGAGGGGGAGGACGCTTGACCGGCGCTACCCGGCCGGGTGCCGATCCTTCCGGCGCTCCGCCTGAGGAGGTGACTAAGCCCACGTCCGAGGAGGTGGTCGAGGCTGTCCTCGAAGACGACGCGTGTGACCGGATCGTTCGCGTGGAGCTTCCCGAGGATCCGGACGAGGCCGTGGCGCTCCTGATCAACGAACTGCTGGCGGCCCGGGAGGCGGCCGAGCAGGCGGAGGACCGGTGGAAGCGGTCGGTTGCCGAGTTCGACAACTATCGCAAGCGCACCGCACGGGCCCGGCAGGAGTCGGTCGCGCGCGCGTCGGAGCGGGTGATGCTCCAGATCCTTCCGGTGCTCGACAGCCTCGACGCCGCCCTGATCATGGAGAGCGCGGACGGGTCCTCGGACGGCGGCCTGCGCCGGGGAATGTCCAGCACGCGGGAGCTCCTGCTCTCCACGCTGTCCCGGGAGGGCCTCGAGCCGATCGCGGCCCTGGGCGCCGGGTTCGATCCCACCCTCCATGAAGCGGCCCAGATGGCCGAGGGGAGCGGCACGATGGTGGTGACGGCCGAGTTGCGGCGTGGCTACCTCCTCAAGGGGAGGGTCGTGCGGCCTGCTCTGGTCGCGGTGGGCTACGAGTCGACCTCGCCTTCCGAGGCGGAAGCCGGGGAGGAGGACCCGGCGTGATCCTGCCCGGGGGTCGTCCATGAACCGCGACTGGCTCGAGAAGGACTTCTACCGGCTCCTCGAGGTGGGGAAGGATGCCGACCAGGCGACCATCAAGAAGGCGTACCGGCGGCTGGCCCAGAAGCTCCATCCGGACGCCAACCCGGACGATCCGAATGCCGCCGAGCGTTTCAAGGGGGTCTCGGAGGCCTATTCGGTGCTGTCGGACGCCGACCGTCGAAGGGAGTACGACCAGGTCCGCTCCATGGGAGCGCAGGGCTTCGGCCCGGCGGGCGGCCCGTTCGCCGGAGGGCAGGTCCGGATCGAAGACCTGTTCGGCGGTGCGGGGGGCATCGGTGACCTGTTCAACTTCGGCCGCGGTCGTAGGGGTCCCCAGCGCGGTGCCGACATGTCGGCCACCCTGGACCTGACCTTCGAAGAGTCGATCCGGGGGACCACCAGTCCGGTGCCGGTGCAGGGCGCCGTCCAGTGCGGGCGCTGTTCGGGCTCGGGAGGGGAGCCCGGGACTCCGGTGGACGTGTGCGGGAACTGCGGTGGCACCGGCACGGTCGCTTCCAACCAGGGTTTCTTCTCCTTCACCAACCCGTGCCCGGTGTGCGGCGGCGCCGGCAGGAACGTGGAGTCGCATTGCCGCCAGTGCGGCGGCTCCGGCCAGGAAGTCCGGGCACGCACCATCAGGGTGCGTATCCCTCCCGGCATCAGGGACGGAAACACGATCCGGCTGAGAGGCCGGGGAGCGCCCGGGCCGAGGGGCGGTCCCCCGGGTGATCTGCTGGTCAAGGTCAGGGTGGGGCAGCATCCTGTGTTCTCCCGTAAGGGCGACAACCTGACCATGCAGCTGCCGATCACGTTCACCGAGGCGGCGCTGGGCGCCAAGGTGAGGGTGATGACGCTGAACGGCCCGGTCACGCTCAAGATCCCGGCCGGCACGCCGTCCGGCAAGACCTTCCGGATACGCAAGGAAGGCGTGCGGAGGGACTCGGGGCGCCCCGGCGACCTGCTGGTCACGGCGCAGGTGACCGTCCCCGAGAAGCTGCCGAGGGATGCCAGGAAGCTCCTGGAAGAGTTCAAGGACAAGTACGAGACCGCTGACCCGCGAGCGCATCTTTAAGAAGGAGGTCACGGATGGCCGGCAAGAGAATCTCACCCGAATTGGAGGCGGTCTACGTCATCTCGGTTGCAGCCTCGCTATCCGGCATGCATCCCCAGACCCTCCGCATCTACGAGCGAAGGGGGCTGATCGAGCCGTTCCGGACCCCCGGTGGTACCCGCCGCTATTCGGATGCCGACCTCGAGCGCCTCTCCCTGATCCAGGACCTGACCGGCCAGGGCATCAACATCGAGGGCGTGAAGCGCATCATCGCCCTAGAGGAGGAGAACCAGTTCCTCCGGGACGAGGTACGGAGGCTGCGCCGCCAGAGGAAGGCCGCTCAGGAGACCGCTATAGCGGCGACCGAAGCGCTGCAGGAGACGAGGCGCAGCCTGGCCGGCGAGATCCTGGTGCGTCGCGACATCCTCCGCTTCCCCGATTTCCCGCGGTAGCGGCGGCTTACTAGAACACAACTTACCGCGAAGGAACATGGTAGTGGCTATGCCACTACTTAATGTTGATGCTGAACGTTAGGATGCGAGATGGCGGACTGCTGGAGCGACCCCAAACGGGATTCGCACTAGGCCATCCAGCGTCCGCCACTCGACTCGTCGGGCCACGACTGTCACCGATGTTAGTGGTCTGCCTGCGAAACGACTAGGGGTGTTATGGCGGTCATCGGCGTCCCGTCGCTGCGTTCCGCTTCCTCAACGTGCCGCCGCGCACGCCTCCGCCAGCCTACGTGTAGCATCGAGGCCGATGGCAGATGAGTGGGCGCCTCTGAGTATCGGGAGGCCCACCGTAGTTCTCCCTGCACCCGATCCTCGGTTGGTTCAGCAGATCGTGTCCGCCACACGCCTCGACCAAGTGGCCGCGATCGTTTCCGACCATCCTGACTCGATGGATGCGTGGGCGGCCCTGGGGCATTGGTACGAGCGGAGCGAGGGCACGCTGGTGGACGCGGTCGCCGCCTATGGCTGTTTCCGCGTCGGTTACCACCGCGGACTGGATGCGCTGCGCCGCAACGGCTGGAACGGCAGCCAGTCGGTCAGGTGGGAGGACGAACCCAATCGGGGATTCCTGCGCTGCGTCTCCGGGCTGGCGCGGATGGCCGAGCGCCTCGGTGAACTTCCCGAAGCCGAGCGATGTGCCGGGTTCCTGATCGACCTGGATCCGGACTGGATGCCCGAGCCGGCGGGCTGATTGACTAGGATTCACCGAGCGCCCTGCTACCAGGGCTGTGGACGCTACGCGAACCTGAGAGGGGGAATGCATCAATGGCATCAACCGCAGAACGACTCACCAGTCTGGTCAACGAGAACATCGAGGTTGACGGCCAGAAGCTGGACATCCCGGACGATCTGAACATCAGCCTCATGAACTCCGGTGTGTCCTCCTTGGAGGCCGTTGCCCTGGCGAAGCTGATAACTCAAGAGTTCGGTGTGGAGTTTGCCGTTGAGGACTGCTACGCGTTGGACACGTTGAAGGACGTCGCAGCCTTCATCGATAGCAATTCCGGCTAGCTAGCCCGCAGATGTCGGAGCCGATCAGGCTCCGACCCTCTTCCCTCAGCTTCGCGCGCTGTCGCGAGAATCATGTAGCAGTGATCGAGTTGATGTAGTCGCGCACTATCGCCGCGCACTGCTCCGGCTCTTCAAGCGGAAGAAAATGGGTAGCTTCCGGAAGGAAGTCGTAGTCGACGCTCAGCATGTCACTGAGGTCGAGTGTGGGCAGGTACGAGTACGGTACCAATGGGTCAGCCCCTAAGACCTTGGTTGGGCACTCGACATCGTTGAAGTCCACTAGCACCGAGTACGAGCTGGCGTAGTCGATTATCTGTGCCTCAAATTCCCGGGGGCATCTAAGAATATATGTGTCCTCGGTACCATCCTTGCGGAGAGTCGTCCTTGCCATCAGATCGAGAACACCCGGTACAACCTGACGGAAGACGGGTGAGAAGCCGAGAAGCCCCACAAATTCATCGTAGGAGCGGAACCTGTCGGTACGACGGCGTGCGATGGCCGCTGTACGGGTAGCGGCTATGTCGAACTCCTCGTAGCTCCTGCCAGGAGTGCACAGGGGTGGATCCAACAGGATCCGTGCCGCGAAGCCGCTTCCCCTTGTAGGGGACAGGAGGCTTACCAGGCCGGACAAGGAGTGGAAGACACCTATCTTCGGTTTCCGTCCATAGGTCTCATCAATGGCCTCCAGAACATTGTCGTGATCCTTGATGAACGTAGGTATGGTGTGGGCTCTCAAAGACCCCGTTTCGTTCCATCCATGGTTCCTTAAATCGTAGATTATGAGGTCAAAGTCCTCGGCGAGTAACGACCAGAATGGTAAGTACAGATCAATAGCCAGTCCGTTACCGTGACTCAGTACGAGCCGCGGACCCGAAGCATTTCCGTGGCGGCGCAGAGTGATCCGGGTGCCGTCCTCCAGACGGACACCGTGCACCGAACTCGGTTCCGGAACCTTCCACACAGGGTAAGAACCCTACTCAAGCCGCCGACCCCTGTATGTTCGTCCGGCTGATCGCCGACCTGGAAGGCTGCGATGGAGGGCCGGGCAACGTCCTACAATCGGCCCATGACCGAGCCCGACCGCCGACCGATCGACTACATCGCCGTAACCAGGGAGACCTATGCCCGGCTGGGTTACCAGCCCTATCGCTGGGCCCTCAACGAAGATCCGCCTTCCTGGGCCACGCTCGGCAAACCGCTCTCGGAAGCCCGGCTGGGGTTGATCGCCTCGGGTGGGATCTACCGGCACGGGCAGGTGGCCTTCACCCACCGCGATGACGTGACCCACCGGGAGATCCCCACCGACGTGGATAGCGCCGAAGTCCGGGTGACTCACTTCGCCTTCGATCCGACCGCCGCCCGGCGGGATCCCAACGTGGTCTTCCCGATCGACACCCTTCGTTCCCTGGTTGCCGAGGGCACTGTGGGGGAGTTGGCGCCGCTGGCGCTCACCTTCATGGGCGGCATCTACTCGCAGCGCCGGCTGGCCTCCGAACTGATCCCGGTGCTGGTGGACCGTACCCTCGACATGGAGGTGGACGCGGTGCTGCTGGTACCCGTCTGACCGGTGTGCCACCAGTCAGTTGGGCTGGTCAGCAGAGCCATCGAGAGCAAAGGCGTGCCCACCCTGTCCATGACCAGCGCCCACTCCATCACGGCATCGGCCAACCCCCCTAGGGCGGCTTTCACCGACTTCCCGCTGGGCCACACCTGCGGGCCACCCGACCGGCCGGTGGAGCAGCGGTCGATCATGCGCGACGCCCTGGCGCTGTTCGAGACCTTGGAGCAGCCGGGAATCGTGGAGTTGGGCTACGCGTGGCCCGCGCCATGGAAGGCAGCAGCGCTGCGACCGGAGGATCATCGCACTCCTCGTCACGACACCCCCCAGTACCAGAATCAGGATGACCGGACGGCCGCGGTGGCGGCATACGGGGTCGGGATCGCCTGCCGGGCCGGCACTCCGGGCGACATCCCCCGCTGCTGATGGTCTCCGAACTGTTCGATCCGCATGCCTGGCGTCCGGTAGAGGGTTTCTCCTTCGACGACATCACCTACCACCGGGCGGTCGATCAGGGAACGGTCCGGGTGGCCTTCGATCGACCCGAAGTGCGCAACGCCTTCCGGCCGCGGACGGTGGACGAGCTCTATATCGCCCTCGATCATGCCCGCCAATGGAGCGACGTGGGGACCGTCCTGCTCACCGGGAACGGACCGTCTCCCAGGGATGGGGGTTGGGCTTTCTCGTCGGGTGGGGACCAGCGCATTCGCGGTAGAGCCGGTTACATGTACGCCGAGGGTGAAGGCGCCGCGGACATCGACCCCGCCCGTCTCGGCAGGCTCCACATCCTCGAGGTCCAGCGCCTGATCCGGTTCATGCCCAAGGTGGTCATAGCGGTGGTGCCGGGATGGGCGGTAGGGGGTGGTCATAGCCTCCACGTGGTGTGCGACCTGACCCTGGCCTCGGAGGAGCACGCCGTCTTCAAGCAGACCGACTCCGATGTGGCTTCGTACGACGCCGGATTCGGGTCGGCCTACCTGGCCCGGATGGTGGGCCAGAAGCGGGCCAGGGAGATCTTCTTCCTCGGCGCCGACTACTCGGCCACGGAAGCCTTCCGCATGGGCATGGTCAACAAGGTGGTCCCTCATGCGGACCTGGAGAAGACGGCGCTGGAGTGGGCGGGGATCATCAACGCCAAGAGCCCCATGTCGCAGCGGATGCTCAAATACGCCTTCAACCTGATCGACGATGGTCTGGTGGGCCAGCAGATCTTCGCCGGCGAGGCCACCCGCCTCGGCTACATGACCGAAGAGGCCCAGGAGGGGCGGGATGCCTTCGTGGAGAAGCGTCCGAAGGACTTCTCGCGCTTCCCCCGTTACTACTGAGGGTCAGCGGTCGGTTGACTCGATCTTGGCTTGTTGGGCCAGATAGAGCCAGCCGAGGCCATGAAGGGCCACGCCGATGAGCAGGACCAGGGTGACCACCCAGTGGCCGAGAACCACGGCGAACAGGGCAGCGATCACCGCCAGCGTCACCAGCGCCGCCCGTACACCGTTCAGGGGTCCGTACATGGCGCGCCAGTCTAGGAGGGTGCTGAAAGAGACGGGGATTGGTTGGCCCTCGGCTTCTTCACCTGGGGGTTCAATCGAGTCGTTCGGGCCACCTGGACATTTTTCAGTACCCTCCTAAGGAGCGGGGCGTCAGTATCCTCAGCGGGGTATCCGTTAGCGACTTGACGGCTGGATTCACCGGAGCAAGGGTTTCAGGGGACTGGTGTGGTGACGGCGCCCGCCCGTCCTTACGTGGAGACTGGAGACGATGATGGACAACGAAGTCTGGAGATGGGTGTGGACCGGCCTGGCCCTGCTCATGGGTCTCGGAGAGATAGTCACGGCCGGGTTCTTCCTGCTCCCCTTCGCGATCGGCGCCGGGCTCGCCGCTATTGCCGCCTGGACAGGACTGAGCGACATCGTCCAGTGGTTGCTCTTCTTCGTCGGTACCGGGCTCTCCTTCGTGTACGTGCGCCGCTTCATGAGGGCCCAGGATGAGGACGGGGGCTTGGTGGTGGGGCCCGGTCGCTACGTCGGGATGGAGGCCCTTGTGCTGCAGACGATCGACACCGGCGCCAACACCGGGCTGATCAGGGTCGAGGCGGAGGAATGGCGGGCCGTTGCCGACGGTGAGCCCATTGACGAGGGTAGGAGGGTGGAAGTCGTGGCCCTGCGAGGTACCCGCCTGGTAGTCAGAGAAGTCGAATAGTGGTCTCTCTTGCAGACAGACCGCTAGACCAACAGAGAAAGGAAATCCGATGGAGGTAGCGGGCGTATTGCTTCTAGGCATCATTGCCCTGGCGGTCTTGCTGATTGCAGCGAGCGGGTTCCGTATCGTGCGGCCGTACGAGCAGGGTCTGATCGAGTTCCTCGGCAAGTACCAGAGGACCGTCTCGCCCGGGCTCCGGTTCGTCATCCCGTTCGTGCAGAGAATCCTGAAGGTGGACATGCGCGAGCAGGTGGTGGACGTGCCGCCGCAGGAGGTCATCACCAAGGACAACGTGGTGGTCACGGTGGACGCGGTGATCTACTTCGAGGCGACCGATCCGGTCAAGCTCAAGTACGCGGTCGGGAACTTCATCCTGGCCATCACCAAGCTGGCCCAGACCAACCTGCGTAACGTGGTCGGCGACCTCCAGCTGGACGAGGCTCTGGTCTCCCGCGAGGTCATCAACAGCAAGCTCCGGCAGATCCTCGACGACGCCACCGACAAGTGGGGGACCAGGGTGGTCCGGGTGGAGATCCAGCGGATCGAGCCGCCGCCGGACGTGACCGAGGCCATGCACCGCCAGATGAAGGCGGAGCGAGGCCGCCGGGCGGTGGTGACCGAAGCCGAGGGCGACAAGCGATCCGCCATCCTCAAGGCCGAGGGCGTCAAGCAGGCCGCGATCCTCCAGGCCGAGGGCGAGGCCGAGGCCATCAAGCGGGTGGCCGACGCGGACAAGTACCAGAAGCTGACGGTGGCCGAGGGTGAGGGCCAGGCCATCGAGAGGGTCTTCCTGGCGATCCACAACGGCGATCCGACCGATGACCTGATCGCTATCAAGTACCTGGAGGCGCTCCAGGGCGTCGCCGACGGTCAGGCCACCAAGATATTCCTGCCGCTCGACACGTCGGGCCTATTGGGCGCGGTAGCGGCGATCGGCGAGATGTTCAAGGAAGGCGCCGCTTCCGGCGATCGCGGAACGAGCTGATCACTGAGTAGTGGCCAGTGGCTTTTAGTGGCCAGTGGGCGACCCGGAGCTAATCAGGTTCCTTGTGGTCCTTAGTGTCTTCGATGGCGCGTGTCATTCCCTGGGACACACCATTCACTGACCACTGACCACTGACCACTGACCACTGACCACTGACCACTGAC